>CAVCIY010000001.1:0-16182 GCA_963602445.1 Lachnospiraceae bacterium
ATTGCCATACTTATACTTCATAAAAACACTTTCTATCGCATGTCCGCCGGCCACCTCGAAAAGGTATTTTCGCGTGCCGTCTTTTGCAGAAAGCTGTTTTTTCAGCATTTTTACCGAGTTTATCTCAGCCTCTTCCTCAAGGCGCCTTCTAAGCTTTTCAGGAAACTCCGTTATTTCGGAAAACTGCGATATTCCGGTATATATTCTGGCAAAAGCCTGTGTGCCTCTGAACCTTTTTTCTCCTATTGAAACGAACCAATCCTGCATTTCCGAAAGTCTCATGCTTTTTAGCTGAATTTTTTCGATTTCATTTCTTTCTGACATGTCGAATTTTATGCTTTCTTTACCGCTATGCCTGTCTCATGGCCGTTTAATTTAAATACTTCAGCGTCTTCGGCATCATAGGTAAGCTCTAAAGCAAGCGTTTCCTTCATAATATATTCTTTATGAGCCTCGGAAGCTGCCTTGACTTCGTCGTCGCACTTTATGCTTACATAGATGTTATCCATCATTTCGAAATCATGCTGCTTTCTTAACTGCTGAACCTTTGATACAAGCTCTCTTGCGAGGCCCTCTTCAATAAGTTCAGGCGTGAGCTGTGTATCAAGAATCACAAAAACGCCCTTGTCAGAGCCAACAGCAAAACCTTCCTTTGCCGTAACCTTGACATCGACAAGCTCCTCTGCAATGTCCGTATCCTCTCCTCCAAGGCTAAGCACAATCTTGCCCTCTTTCGAAAGCTTTGTGATCATTTCCTTCGCGTCGCAGGATGCCAGGGCTTTGCCGAATTCCTTTATCTTGCCGCCGAGTACAGGGCCGGCCTTTCTAAAGTCAGGCTTTAAGGAGTAATCAAGATAAGTGTCCATATTCTTTTCAAATACAACTGTCTTGACATTCAGCTCTTCCTTGATAAGCGAAACCATATATCCGATCTTTTCCTCGTATCTGCTGTCTACAAGGATTTCTGAAAGCGGCTGTCTTACCTTGATCTTTTCCTTTTCTCTTTCGCCTCTTCCAAGTGCCACGATGGTCCTTACAAGCTCCATTTTCTCTTCGAGATCATCATCGATAAGCGAATCGTCAGCCTTCGGATAATATGCGAGATGAACTGACTCTTCACCTGTAAGCTTTATATACATTTCATCTGAGATAAATGGCGCAAACGGTGCGGATACGAGTGCAATGCCTTTAAGCATTTCGTATGTAGTCAGGAGAACTGACTTTTTGTCATCCGTAAGCTCATCTGCGTAGAATCTTCTTCTCGCTCTTCTTATGTACCAATTTGAAAGATCCTCAGTGACGAAATCCGTAATCTTTCTTACTGCCTTCATATGGTCATAATTGTCCATATCTGCGGTAGCTTCCTTTACCATGCGGTTGAATCTCGAGATGATCCATCTGTCAAGCTCAGGTCTTTCCTTCACTTCTTTCGCAAATGCGTCCATGTCGACGCCGTCTGTGTTTGAATAGAGAATGAAGAAATTGTATACATTTCTCAGTGTGCCGAAATACTTGCTCTGAAGCTCTACTACGCCGTCTTCGTCAAACTTGGTAGGTGTCCATGCAGGTGATGTATAGAGCATATACCATCTTGCGACATCAGCGCCGTACTTGTCAAAGAGCTCAAACGGGTCAACTGTGTTGCCTTTTGATTTTGACATTTTCTTGCCGTACTTGTCGAGGATGAGGTCGTTTACAAGTACGTTTTTGTAAGGTGCCTTTCCTGTGATAAATGTGGAAATGGCAAGCAATGAATAGAACCATCCTCTTGTCTGGTCAATACCTTCGCAGATATAATCAGCAGGGAAATATTCATCAAAGACATCCTGATTTTCAAACGGATAATGGAGTTGCGCAAATGGCATCGAGCCGCTGTCGAACCAGCAGTCCATTACTTCCGGAATCCTTGTCATAGTCTTTCCGCACTTAGGACACGTGAGATGAACATCATCTACATACGGTCTGTGAAGCTCGATTGTCTCGTCTATGTCTTCCTGCGCTTTTTCAACGAGCTCCGCACGTGAGCCGATGCATTCTACGTGACCGCATTCGCATCTCCATACAGGAATCGGTGTACCCCAATATCTGTTTCTGGAAATTGCCCAATCCTTGACATCTGCGATCCAGTTGCCGAAACGACCCTCGCCTACGAATGCCGGATGCCAATTTACTGTATTGTTGTTTGCTACAAGCTGATCCTTAAGCTTTGTCATTTCGATATACCAGCTCGGCTTTGCATAATAGATGAGCGGCGTGCCGCATCTCCAGCAATGCGGATAATTGTGTTCTACCTTCTGCTTAGAGAAGAGCTTGTCCTCACCGGACAGCCACTTGAGTATCTCTAAATCAAGACCGTCTTCCATTACGAATCTGCCTGCCCAAGGTGTATCTGTATAACAGCCGTCTTCACCTACAGGATTGAATACCGGAAGACCGTATCTGCGTCCTACCTGATAGTCGTCTTCGCCGAATGCAGGCGCGATATGTACGATGCCTGTACCGTCTTCGATCGTTACATAATCAGCGCATGTGACGAAAAATGCTTTCTTGTCTGTGTGGAGGAAAGGCATAAGCTGCTCATATTCCATGCCCTCGAGCTCCTTGCCCTTCATTTCCCTGATAACAGCATATTCGCCCTCGCCAAGTACCTTGTCTGCGAGTGCCTTTGCCACATAATAAACATTTCCGTCTTTTCCGGCCATTATATAATCAATGTCGGGTCCTACGCAAAGTGCTGCATTTGCGGCAAGTGTCCACGGAGTAGTCGTCCATGCGAGGAAATATTCGTTTTCTGAATCCTTCTTCTTGAACTTTGCGGTTACAGTCAGAGACTTGATTTCTTTATATCCCTGAGCAACCTCGTGTGATGCGAGGCCTGTTCCGCATCTTGGGCAATAAGGAAGTATCTTATGACCTTCATAGATAAGACCTTCGTCGAAGAATTTCTTGAGGATCCACCAGCCTGTCTCGATGAAGTTGTTGTCGAGTGTGATATAAGGATGATCAAGGTCAATGAGATATCCCATGCGCTTTGACATTCTTTTCCACATGTCTTCATATTCAAATACAGACTCACGGCACTTTTCGTTGAATTCCTTGATGCCGTACTTTTCGATATCCTGCTTGCCTGTCATCTTAAGGCGTTTTTCGACTTCGATTTCCACAGGAAGTCCGTGTGTGTCCCATCCGGCCTTTCTTCTGACCTTGAAGCCCTGCATCGTCTTGTATCTGCATACCGAATCCTTCAGCGTCCTTGCGATAGTATGATGAATGCCCGGCTTGCCGTTTGCCGTAGGAGGGCCTTCATAGAAAACAAATGAAGGATTTCCTTCTCTCTCACTTATGCACCTTCCGAGCAAGTCTTCTTTTTCCCATTTCTCGGCCTGCTCGGTCTGTACCTCGCTTATCGGTCTGTCTGACAAATTTTCGAACATAATATATCAACATCCTTTCTGCTTCACCGCAGCATATTTGTGAATGCACTTTCTTAAATCAAATAAGACGCTCACCCTTATGCTGCCGCATTAAAAAATTTTGACAAAATAACATCTTCGTGCCGGCATACCGAAGGCAAATAAAAAATCCCTGTGTGTCAAAAATGACAACACAGGGACGATCATAAACCGCGGTACCACCCTGATAACATCTACGTAACCTGCCACACCGACGAACAAAATCGTAAACAATCCTGTCCTTGGCGGCATGCGGTTATTAAGAATGCCTCTCAAGCACGTATAACGTACGCTGACGGGTCAATCTACTGGCAAATTTCAATCGACCGGCTCGGGAGTGATTTCACACAAACATTTTCTTGCGGGCTCTCAGCACAATCCCGCTTCTCTGTAAAGATCATGCAAGTGATACTTGTCTCCGTCTCAGCCTTTAAGCAATATTATTACAATAGCGAAAATATATCCTCGCCTTGTATTAGTCACATTTTAATTCTTTGACAAATAAATGTCAACTGTTTTTTTTCAGGTTTGAAAAATTTTATATCCCGCTATTCATCTAAAAACATCGGCGTGCTGAGATATCTGTCTCCCGTATCAGGCAAAAGCGCAACAATAGTCTTTCCTTTGTTTTCTTCTTTCTTTGCTTCTTCTAATGCGGCATAAAGGGCAGCTCCCGAAGTGATTCCGCATAAAACACCTTCAGCTTTTCCAAGCATTTTTCCGGTTTCATAAGCTTCTTCGTCAGTCACCGTTACAACCTCATCAAGCACGTCAACATCAAGAATGTCCGGGATAAAGCCCGCACCTATACCCTGCAGTCCGTGCGGGCCGGGCTTTCCGCCCGAAATAACAGGCGAGCCGGCAGGTTCGATCCCTATGATCTTAACTTCAGGCTTCACGGATTTCAGATATCTTCCTGTGCCTGTGATCGTGCCGCCTGTGCCGACGCCTGCCACAAAAATATCAACTTCTCCGTCTGTGTCGCGATAGATTTCCGGACCTGTACTTTCAAAATGCGCCTTTGGATTTGACGGACTCGTAAATTGTCCCGGAATAAAGCTTCCGGGTATCTTTGCCGCAAGCTCGTCGGCCTTTTTTATGGCGCCGGCCATTCCTTCATTTCCGTCTGAGAGTACAAGCTCCGCGCCGTATGCAGTCATAAGAATTTTGCGCTCCTGCGACATGTTGTCAGGCATTACGATTATAACTCTGTAACCGCGTGAGGCACCAACTGCGGCAAGTCCGATACCTGTATTTCCGGACGTCGGTTCTATTATGACAGACTCCGGTCCTATAAGACCCTGTTCCTCGGCATCATCAAGCATCTTCGCTGCCACACGATCCTTTGCGGAGCCTGCGGGATTGAGATATTCGAGCTTTGCGAGAAGTCTTGCCTCAAGTCCGTATTTTTTCTCAATCTTAGTCAGTTCTATAATGGGTGTATTTCCTATAAGTTCTTCTACAGATTTATATATTTTTGACATAAAAATCTACTCCTTTTTTTAATATAAGTTGCCCATTCGTCTTACAGCCTGCCCGAGCATGCGGCTGCTGATTTTTCGTCGCTGCACTCGCATGGTTTTTCACCGCTGCCCTTGCACTGTTTTTCGCCTCTGCTATTGCGTTGTTTTTCGTCGCTGCACTCGCATAGTTTTTCATCGCTTCCATTGGACTGTTTTTCACTGCACTCGGGCTGTTTTCGCCGCTTTCCTTGGGCTGTTTTTCGTTGTTACCCTTGTGCTGATTCGATCAGATGCCTGAGAAGGATTGCGGATGTGACAGAACCGACTCCGCCCGGTACAGGCGTGATTGCGGCTGCCATATTTTCAACCTGTGCGCAGTCTACGTCACCGCACATCTTTCCGTTTTCATCGAAGTTTATTCCGACATCGATGATTATACTGTCCTTTGTAAAATAATTTGACCCGAAAAAACTTGGCTTGCCTATTCCGGAAACGACTATATCTGCCTTCTTAGTGATTTCGGGAAGATTCTTTGTTCTCGAATGACAAATTGTAACTGTCGAATTTTCATTTAAAAAAAGCATTGAAAGAGGTTTTCCGACCACAAGGCTTCTGTTCACGATCACGACATTTGCCCCCGAGAGCTCAAAGCCGTAATACTTAAGTATTTCAATCACAGCCTCAGGTGTGCACGGCTTGACGGCACTCTCGTCACCCAAAAATACCTTCTTGAGATTTTCGGGGTTCATGCAATCGATATCCTTTTGGGGTGAAATTACATTTGCAATCGCTGACTGGTCAATGTGGCGCGGCAGCGGCTGAAATACAAGAATTCCGTGAACCTTATCATCATTCGACAGACTTCTTACGCATTCCTCGACTTCCTGCTGCGTCGCATTTTCATCAAGAACTTCTACCTTTGGAGTGATTCCTACCGCATCACAATTCTTCAAAACTCTTCTTTCATATGAGATATCATCAAGCCTTGCGCCTACCCTTACGACAGCCAAGACAGGTGTCACTCCCTTTTCTTTAAGTGATGCGGCTCTTGCCGAAACGTCTGCCTTTATGGCGTCAGCAACAGGCTTACCCTTCAAATACTTTTTCATCTTACTTATCCCCTCCGTTACACATACCTGCTCTCCGTGCTTATTCGCACACGATCACTCTCGCTTCGCACCTGACTTTTGTGCTTATGTGCACACGATCACTCTCGCTTCGCACCGGACTTTCGTGCTTGCGCGCATCCGATTACTCTCACTGTACGCACCCGTTTTCCGTGTTTGCGCGCATCCGATTTCTTAGTTACTCAAGCTCGGTGTCTTTGCTTATTCCTTAAAATTCCGGCATGCACATCTGCTCTACTCTTGAGTAGATATCTTCTGCGAGCGAAGTACTTTTTTGGGACACTTCCTGAATCATATCCCAATATTTTTCTTTTTTCTCTTTGTCATCGAGAGACTTGATATTTATGAGCACATTTAGTCTGGCCCCGCGAACGGCGGCAAGGCACATCGCAGCGCCGGTGCCTGCATCGCTTACAGCAAGGATGCTGCCGACTGCTGAATATCGGTCAAGCACCTTGAGTGTCTCAAGACTTACAAGTGCTATTTGCATAGGGACATCGATAGCATCGCCAAGTGCGGCCTGAAGAGCTTCATTCTTTGCTTCCGCTTCTTTTGGAGTATTTTTCGGCATCTTATAAGCCTGAGATAATGGAAAAAATACATCGGCATCTGCCTGTACGAGAGCTGCGAGCTTGTCTGTAAGCTCTCTTGATTTTAGTATCAGTGCTTCGATTTCATCCTGATGTTCGGCATATTTTTTCTTTCCTGTCGTAAGCTCTCCCACCATAGTTCCCAGTGCGGCTCCGACTGCGCCCACAAGCGCAGAAGCTCCGCCGCCGCCCGGAACAGAAGCATTTGAGCCCAAGACATCCAAAAATTCTTTGATTGTTTTGTTTGTCATCATTATAACTCCTGTTTAATAAAAATCGAAATATATCAAAATCGGGATATACCAGAAGCTGATATATCCCGTCGAATCTTCTTAAATATATATGTCGCGTGCCTGATAAAATCCACATATCTGAAGCATCGCAGTGATCGTGACACTTCGATATCATACTGCTGCATCGGATTTTCGGCCGGAATATAAGCTGCTTTGCTAGAACAAGCCTGTAATCTTTCCTGTGCTGTCGACATCAATATTTTCTGCCGCAGGAACCTTAGGAAGTCCCGGCATTGTCATGATGTCGCCTGCAAGTGCAACCACAAAGCCGGCACCTGCCGAAATCTTCGCGCTCCTGATACTTATACGGAATCCTTCAGGTCTTCCGAGCTTGGATGCATCATCAGAAAGCGAATATTGAGTCTTTGCGATGCAAACAGGAACATTCTTGAATCCGAGAGATTCTATGGTATCGATTTCCTGACCTGATTTGTTTATAAAGTCAACGCCGTCGGCTCCGTAAATTTTCTTTGCGATTGCCTCAATCTTTTCTCTTATTGTCAGATCGTCCTCATATGAGAATCTGAAGTCCGATTTTTCTTCGTCAATAAGTCTGACAACTTCCTTCGCAAGTTCTGTGCCGCCGTCGCCGCCTTTGCCCCACACTTCTGTCAGCTTGACATTTGCGCCGATTTCCTTGCACTTCTTTTCTATGAGCGCAAGTTCCGCTTCAGTATCTGTAGGGAAGCGATTTATAGAAACTACGGTAGGAAGGCCGTATACATTTTTCATATTTTCAACATGCTTGAGAAGGTTTGGAATACCCTTCTCGATAGCATCCAGATTTTCATTGTTTAAGTCTGACTTAGGAACGCCTCCGTGCAGCTTGAGTGCCCTTGCCGTAGCAACCACAACAACCGCATCTGGCTTGAGACCGCTCTGTCTGCACTTGATGTCAAGGAACTTCTCAGCTCCGAGATCGGCGCCGAATCCCGCTTCGGTAACAACATAATCGCCAAGCTTAAGCGCAATCTTGGTAGCCATGACGCTGTTGCAGCCGTGTGCAATATTTGCGAACGGACCGCCGTGAACGAACGCCGGTGTATGCTCCAGAGTCTGTACGAGATTTGGTTTGAGTGCATCCTTCATGAGTGCCGCAACCGCGCCCTGTGCCTTGATGTCACCTGCTGTGACAGGCTTTCCGTCATAGGTATAAGCAACTACGATTCTCGCAACTCTTGCCTTCAAATCATCAATATCCGCCGAAAGGCAGAGAATAGCCATGATTTCCGAAGCTACACTGATGTCAAAGCCGTCTTCTCTCGGAACGCCGTTTGCCTTGCCGCCAAGGCCGTCCACAATGAATCTGAGCTGTCTGTCGTTCATATCGAGGCATCTCTTCCAAACTATTCGCTTTACATCAATTCCGAGGCTGTTGCCCTGCTGGATGTGATTGTCGAGCATAGCTGCGATAAGGTTGTTTGCTGTAGTGACAGCATGGATATCGCCAGTAAAATGAAGGTTGATATCTTCCATAGGAACGAGCTGGGCATATCCGCCGCCTGCCGCTCCGCCCTTAACTCCGAAAACAGGTCCGAGTGAAGGCTCTCTCAGTGCGATAATGACATTCTTGCCTATCTTCTTCAGTGCATCGCCAAGGCCCACAGATACTGTAGTCTTGCCTTCGCCGGCAGGTGTTGGATTGATGGCTGTCACGAGGATGAGCTTGCCGTTTTCACGATCCTTCATGTCATTTAAGATGTTATAATCCACCTTTGCCTTGTACTTCCCGTACATCTCGAGATAATTTTCATCTACTCCGGCAGCCTTTGCGATCTCACTGATCGGAAGCATCTTTGCTTCCTGAGCGATTTCTATGTCTGACTTGTATCCCATTGGTATATCCTCCTTTTTTTCCCAATTAATCTCTAAATACCAATAATGATTCATTATAAAATAATCCCGGATATGCCGTACGATCACTAATTCACGCCTATCTTTCGACAGGTGGGTACCCTGTCTTTCATCATCATGTTTCCTTCGATAAAAATATGGAAGGCATGCACATCTGATGAAAGAACCCGGATTCCCATGAATATAATGTAGGTTAAATTATATGATCATTACAAACATCCCAGGATAATTCCGTCAATCTGTAATATATTATTCTTCTGAAAGATTGAAGCTGCAATTTGTAGTAACCTTCTGAACATCATCATTGTCCTCGAGGTCTGCTACGAGCTTTTTGAGTGACTTAATGTCTGACTCTGAGTCAGGTGTGGATTCTACTGAAGGCATATTTTCTATATCTGATTCGAGAATCTCATATCCGGCTTCGAGAATAGCTTCATTTACTGCATTGAAATCCTCAGGTGCTGTATAGATCTCGATACAATCATCAAGAACCTGCATGTCTTCCATACCTGCTTCCATGCCGACTTCCATGAGTGCGTCTTCATCGATTTCATCTGTCTTTTCGAGAATGATGAGACCCTTTCTCTCAAACATATAAGATACGCAGCCCGGAGTTCCGAGATTACCGTTGTGTCTGTCAAAAGCATGCTTTACGAATGCTGTAGTTCTGTTGTTGTTGTCAGTCAGGACATCGACGATCATTGCAACACCGCCTGCGCCGTAGCCTTCAAATCTGCCTTCTACAAGAGCTTCGCCTTCGATTTCGCCGGTACCCTTCTGGATTGCCTTCTTAATCTTATCGTTAGGCATATTGATTCCCTTCGCTCTCTCGATTGCATGCTTGAGAGAAACATTATACTCAGGGTCTCCGCCTGACTTAGCTGCGATAGTGATTACACGTGCATATTTTGTAAAGAGTGCACCTCTCTTAGCATCCTGTGCGGCTTTTCTTCCCGCAATAGTACCATGTCTGCCCATTAATTTTCCATCTCCTTGATATTTCAAAATATTTCAAGAGAAGTATAACATACTTCTATTTTAAGTTCAATTACTAATTGACGTCGTTTTGTACGGAGTCAAGCTGAAAATGCCCGTCACTTGCCTGTCCGGTCGTTATGTCTTGCCGAGTTTACTTGCGGCTTTACGTTGTGATTTTAGTTTTTCATCGAATGAATCGGAGCCGGAATTCTTCCGCCTCTTCCGGCAAAGTCCTCGCATGAGAATTTACTTACCGGCATTACGGGAGCCGTTCCGAGAAGTCCGCCAAGCTCTATGCTTTCGCCTACATCCTTACCTTCTACAGGAATCAATCTTACTGCTGTTGTTTTGTTGTTTATCACACCTATAGCAGCCTCATCCGCAATTATTCCCGATAATGTCGCCGCACTCGTGGTTCCGGGAACAGCTATCATATCAAGTCCTACAGAACATACGCATGTCATTGCTTCAAGTTTTTCTATGCTGAGTGCGCCTGCGTTTACTGCTTCTATCATTCCTTCATCTTCGCTGACAGGAATGAATGCTCCGCTAAGTCCGCCTACATGAGACGATGCCATTACACCGCCTTTCTTTACTGCGTCATTGAGAAGTGCGAGCGCCGCGGTTGTCCCCGGTGCTCCGCATCTTTCAAGGCCGATTTCCTCAAGAACTCTTGCAATACTGTCTCCTACGGCAGGCGTAGGAGCGAGCGACAGGTCTACTATACCAAATGGCATATCGAGCCTTCTTGATGCTTCGCTCGCGACGAGCATACCCATCCTTGTAACCTTAAATGCTGCTTTCTTGATCGTATCTGCCACAACATCAAACGGCTGCCCCTTGCACGACTCAAGAGCAACCTTAACAACTCCCGGTCCGCTTACGCCTACGTTGATAACAGTGTCAGGCTCTCCGACGCCGTGAAAAGCACCTGCCATAAAAGGATTGTCTTCCACGGCATTTGCGAATACTACAAGCTTTGCACAGCCTATGCTGTCATTATCTTTTGTAAGATGCGCCGTTTTCTTGATAACCTCACCCATTTTCTTTACGGCATCCATATTTATTCCTGACCTTGTCGAGCCCACATTTACCGATGAACATACTATATCGGTCTCAGCGAGTGCCTGAGGTATGGAATCTATCAGGATTCTGTCACCCTTGGTAAAGCCTTTCTGCACAAGTGCGGAAAATCCTCCGATAAAATTTACGCCTGTAGTCTTTGCTGCCTTGTCGAGCATCTTTGCGAATTCAACATAGTCGTCGTCATCACTTGCGCCGGCAACAATAGCCATAGGTGTGACCGAAATTCTCTTGTTTATAATTGGAATTCCAAATTCGGTTTCGATCTCTTCGCCTGTCGCAACAAGCTTTTCTGCCTTCGCGGTGATCTTGTCATACATCCTTTGTCTGGCAATTTTACCGTCCGAATGCGCGCAGTCTAGGAGCGAGATTCCCATTGTAATGGTTCTGCAGTCGAGCTTTTCTTTGTCAAACATGTGCAAAGTGCTCATGATTTTTTCTGTATTGATCACAAAGCTCCTCCTATATTTCATTCATGGCATTAAAAATGCCCTCGTGCTGTATTCTGATCGACATTTGAATTTCGTTGCCTTTCTCTTCGAGTTTCTTTTGAAGCTCTTCAAATGAAATTATGCATCCGGCAATATCTACCATCATGATCATCGTAAAATAATCCTGCATAATCGTTTGATTAAGATCCAGGATGTTTACATTGTACTCTGCCAATACCGCAGATACATTATAAATAATGCCAACTCTGTCTTTGCCAATTACTGTAACAACTGCTTTCATGTATTTTCCTCCCGACCGCATGATTGCACAAACATGCGTCTTTTAATATGTGCTCTCGGCGGCCTCTCGCGATTATCATTCTGTCTTGCGATTTATTGATTGTTTTATTTAAATTATTTGCCTTATTTGACTTATCTGCTGACCTTTGATTTTTCTTCTTCAGCTATCTTCTTCTCAAGATTTGAATGTGCGGTCGCCATCATGAGCTTTATTCTGTTGAGCTGATTTACATCGCTCGCACCCGGATCGTAGTCGATTGCAACTATATTTGACAACGGATTGTGCTTTCTCAGAGGCTTGATCATACCCTTTCCGGTGACATGGTTCGGAAGGCACGCAAAAGGCTGGAGACATACGATATTTTCCACTCCGCTGTCAAGAAGCTCTGTCATTTCGCCTGCAAGGAGCCATCCTTCGCCGCATTGGGTGCCAAGGGATGTGACCGTCTCAGCTTTCTCGGCGATTTTATCAATGTGAAGAGGAGCATCAAAACGCTTGCTCTTTCTCAGTTCTCTGTTTACTGCTTCGCGATAGTGATATACGATTTTCATCCCTGCGCGTCCGAGAAGATGTGACTTGTATGTGCCTGCCATTTTTTCATAATTGAAGTCATTATTCTTCAGGCAATACATAAGGAAGTCCATCAGATCCGGAACTACCGCCTCTCCGCCTTCTCTTTCGATTATGCCGACAATGTCATTGTTTGCATTCGGATGGAACTTTACGAGAATTTCTCCGACAACGCCGACCTTAGGCTTTCTGATATCATTTAGAGGAAGCTCGTCAAATTCCTTTACTATCGAAGCAACATTCTTCTTGAATGTAGTGAAGTTTCTGTCCTTTACATTTTCTCTTGCGATTTCATTCCATTTGCGATAAAGCCTCTCAACACTGCCTTCTTCAACCTCATAAGGCCTTGTCGCATTTGTGAGTCTCATGAAAAGATCCCCGTAAAGGACTGCATACATCATACTGAAGACAAACTTCGGCGTAAATGTAAATCCCGGATTTTTTTCGATTCCCACATAATTTACGGAAACAACCGGAATTTGCTCCATGCCAAGCTCTTTAAATGCCTTTCTTAAAAGTGCCACATAGTTGCTTGCTCTGCATCCGCCTCCCGTCTGTGACATGAGAACTGCTGTCTTGTCCGGATCAAAATTGCCGCTTAAAATGGCATTTATAATCTGTCCGAGAGAAACTATCGTCGGATAACATGCGTCATTATTTATATATCTCAGGCCGACCTCTACCGCATTTTTGTCTACGGCAGGAAGAACTACGGCCTTGTAACCTCCCACGCGGAATGCCGTCTCAAGCAAATCGAATTGCATCGGAGCCATCTGCGGAACGATTACCGTATATTCCTCAGCCATTTCCTTTGTGAAAATGACGCGCTTATAGTTATCGATTTCATCTATCTTGTCGATGCCGTGTTCTTTACGCTCATTGATCGCAGCCTTAAGCGATCTGATTCTTATGCGCGCCGCACCGAGATTTGAGCCTTCGTCAATCTTAAGGACTGTATATAATTTGTTGTGCGCAGAGAGAATTTCTTCAACCTCGTCTGTCGTGACAGCATCAAGTCCGCATCCGAATGAATTTAACTGAATCAGGTCTATGTCGTCTCTTGTGCCCGCAAAATCCGCAGCTCTGTAAAGTCTCGAATGGTAAGTCCACTGGTCGAGGACTCTTAAAGGTCGATTTATCTTTGCTCTTCCTGCAACAGAAGACTCTGTGAGAACCGCAAATCCAAATGAGGAAATCACCTGGTCGATTCCGTGATTGATTTCGGGATCGAGATGATACGGTCTGCCGGCAAGAATAATGGCATTTCCTCCCGTTTTTTCGATATGAGCGATAATCTCGTCAGCCTTTGCAACTATATCTGCCTTGAAAGCTGCATCCTCGGCTCTTGCGGCCTTTACAGCCGCAGCAACTTCTGCCTTTGTAATGCCCATATGTAAAAATTCTTCATGAAGGCGTACAATCAAACGCTTGTCGTCATAATATGGCAGGAAAGGATGCATAAATGTAACTCCGCCCGCTGAGAGCTCGTCATCCATATTTCCTGCTATAACCTCGGGATACATCGCAACTATAGGGCAGTTGTAATGGTTGTTTGCGCTTGCGTCCTCAATCATTTCATAATTTATGCTCGGGTAGAAAATCAGCTTCACACCTTCTGAAATAAGCGACTTTATGTGACCGTGAGCAAGCTTTGCAGGATAGCATGCCGTATCTGACGAGATAGTGTCCATTCCCTTTTCGTAAACTTCCTTTGACGATTGCTCGGAAAGCTTGACGCTGAATCCAAGCACTGTAAAGAATGTGAACCAGAACGGATAATTCTCATACATATTCAATACTCTCGGAATGCCTATAGTTCCTCTTTTGGCATCTTCCGTTGCGAGAGGTTCATACGCAAACAGTCTCTCATATTTGTAACGGAACATATTCAGACTGTCGTCTGTAGTTTTTTCCTTTCCTGCTCCTCTCTCACATCTGTTGCCCGTAATGAATCTGCTGCCGTCGCTAAATCTGTTTATCGTAAGCTGGCAGTTATTTTCGCATCGTCCGCATCTTGCATGTTTGTTTGTCATGCTGAAACTTTCGAGCTGCTCGGCAGTCAGAAGGCTCGATTTAGTCTTTTCACCTGACTGCTTATATCTTTCAATACCGATAAGAGCTGCGCCGTAAGCGCCCATATTTCCGGCGATGTCCGGACGTATAACTTCTCGTCCGAGTATATTTTCGATACTTCGCAGGATGGCATTGTTTAGGAAAGTACCGCCCTGAACTACGATATTTTCTCCTGCCTCAGACACGTCTCTGAGCTTTATAACCTTATAAAGAGCATTCTTTATAACGGAATATGAGAGCCCAGCCGAAATGTCGCCTATAGTAGCGCCTTCCTTTTGAGCCTGCTTTACCTTAGAGTTCATAAAAACGGTACATCTCGTGCCGAGATCGACAGGAGATTTTGAGCCGAGAGCCTCTTGCGCAAATTCGGCTGCGCTCATATCTACCGATTTTGCGTAAGTTTCGATAAAGGACCCGCAGCCCGAGGAGCATGCTTCATTCAGCATAATGTTGTAAATCGCGCCGTCTTTGATTTTTATACACTTCATATCTTGGCCGCCGATGTCAAGGATAAAATCAACATTCGGCAAAAATGACCTGGCTGCCGTATAATGAGCAATAGTCTCAATCTCACCATAATCTGCCTTGAAAGCGGCTTTTATAAGCTGTTCGCCATATCCCGTAGTGACAGTATATGCGATGAACATATCATCTGTCATCTTTGAATATATATCCTTTAACAGTTTTTTTGATGTCTCGACAGGATTTCCTTCGTTGTTGCTGTAAAATGTATACAGCAAATTTCCGTCTATATCAGTGAGAGCGGCTTTCGTAGTCGTTGAACCGGCATCTATTCCCAAAAATACAGGTCCCTTTGCATCCTTCATCGGCTTTCTCGGAACCTTATGCTGTGAATGTCTTTCTGTAAAATTTTTGAAATCTTCCTCGTCGCAAAAAAGAGCCGGCAGATATTTCGTATCACTGTCTTCTACTCCGCCGGGAGCCGAAATACGCTCTATGAGAGTATCAAGCGACACCTCAGGATGCTTCTCTGCCATAAGAGCTGCACCGATAGCCACATAATATTGTGAGTCCTCCGGGAATATTACGTTCTCGTCAGAAAGTCCAAGCGTAACTATAAATCTTTTTCTAAGCTCTGAAAGGAACGACAGCGGTCCACCGAGAAATGCGACATTGCCGCGAATAACACGTCCGCATGCAAGTCCGCTGACAGTCTGATTCACAACTGCCTGGAAAATAGAAACCGCAAGGTCTTCATGTGACGCACCTTCATTTATAAGAGGCTGTATATCAGTCTTTGCAAATACACCGCACCTTGCCGCAATCGGATATACAGTCGTATAATTTTTTGCCAGTTCATTTAGTCCGCTTGCATCTGTATTGAGCAAAACTGCCATTTGATCTATGAACGCACCTGTACCGCCGGCACACGTTCCGTTCATTCTCTGTTCTACAGTTCCCTCGTAAAAAGTAATCTTTGCATCTTCACCGCCAAGCTCGATCACAACATCTGTTTCGGGAATCATCTCGGTAACAGCCGCAGAGCAAGTGACAACCTCCTGCTCAAATGGTATTTCTAGCTTTTTCGAAAGCGATAAACCGCCCGAACCCGTAATGGTCACTTTGAAATTCCCGTCATATTCTTTTTTGAAGTCACTTAGCAGCTCAGCCACTTTGTCAAACACACTTGACATATGCCTCTCGTATCTTTTGTAAAGAATTTTATTGGCATCATCAAGAAGCACGAGCTTTACAGTAGTTGAGCCGACATCTATCCCAAGTCTCATAAAGAAACTCCTCCTGATTTTTAAATATGCTTTATCTAAAAAGAACGGACCTTATTGATCCGCTCATAAAAAATCTCTATTTTTATTCGTTTCAAAAAACTCCCTGCAACATTAAACCGCCGCCTCAAAGCTGCAATCTAAAGCAATGAAAAACCACCGCTTCAATGCTCAGATTCGGAGCAATGCGCAAACCGCCGCCTCAAAGCTGCAATCTAAAGC
>CAVCIY010000002.1:0-6336 GCA_963602445.1 Lachnospiraceae bacterium
CTGTCGGTGCTGTCGGTGCGTCGGCGCTTTGAGTTGCTGTCAACATATCTGTAAGCTGAGATGTGCTTATCCCGGCAGCTATTGAAATCACAAGCTTTGAAGCATTCTCTCCGTCAAGCTTTGATTTAACTTTCGCAAGAACGTCTCGCACGTCCTTAGGCTTCACTGCAATCAAAAGAGCATCGCATTTTTGTGTCAATTCTTCTATGTCGGAACATGCTGTTATGTCATTTTCAGATGCAAAAGCTGATGTTTTCGCTTCGCTGTGTCCCACAACATACACATTGTGTACATCTGTGTTGGTCGCAAGATATCCCTTTAATATCGCCGATGCCATATTCCCGGTGCCTATAATTCCAAGCTTCACTGTCAGATCTCCTTTCGATTTTCGCCCTTGCGTCTCCTTATGTCTTCGCATCATCTTGTGTCTTCTTATGTCTTTGTATCACCGTATAAGAAAGTATTTTCGGGATTTCCCGGAAGTTCTTCGGAACGCACCTTCGCACTGCCCTTTAAAAAACATTTAGCGTCAATTTATTTCGGCGCAAATAATGTTGCAATTTCTTCGCCTGCGGCAAGCTTGCGGATTATGTCCGGCTTGCGGCTGTTTGTGAGAATCATCGGGATTCCGTATTTGTTTACGATTTCGGCTGCGTGAAGCTTAGTCACGATTCCGCCTGTTCCGAAGCTGCTCTTGCCTTCTGTGTCGATATTTTTCATAGTATCTGCGACATCCGTGATTCTTTCGATAAGAACTGCGTCATCATATGTATTCGGGTCCTTGTCATATACACCGTCGATATCGCTCATAAGAATCAGCAGGTCTGCATCCCAAAGATTTGCCGTAAGGGCGCTGAGCGTGTCGTTGTCTCCGATTTTGATCTCATCTACGCTTACGCTGTCATTTTCATTTATTACCGGAACCACGCCTTCATCAATCAATGTAAACATAGCATTTCTGATGTTGAGCTCTCTTACATGGTCGCTGAAGTCCTCGCTCGTCAAAAGTATCTGTGCGACATGAATCCCATATTCGCCAAAAAGCTCTTTATACATATTCATCAGCTCCACCTGACCGATTGCGCACAGAGCCTGCTTGTAGTTGATATCGCCCTTCCTGCTCCATTTATTTATGGCCGAAACGCCGCATATGCCTGCTCCGGAGGATACGATAATGACACGCTTGCCGGATTCTATAAGAGAATATACCTGCGAAATGATATTGCGCATGATTTCTTTATTTACCTTGCCTTCAGAATCAGAAATGGTATTGCTGCCAAGTTTGATAACTATTTTTTTCGATTCCTCAAAGATTTCTTTTATACTTTCCATTTTCCTATACCTTCAAAATGATACCATTACATTCAAAGTGATGCTATTTGCATTCAAAATGTTGACATTGCGCCCCTATACTTTTAAATCGATGTCGCTGCCCAAAAATGCGCTGTTTTCCTCTAATACAGGCTTGATATACGTCTCAACGAATTCTTCTGTCTGCTGAGGCGAACGTCCGATATAATCTGACGGCTCAGTAAGGTTCAGAACGTCTTCGTGGCTGAGCCCAAAGATAGGATCGTCCGCGATTCTGTCGAGAAGGTCATTGGCTCTGCCAAATTCCTTTACCTCACGGCCGGCCTGCATAGAATGAACTCTGATTCTCTCGTGAAGCTCCTGGCGGTCTCCGCCATTTTTAACAGCCTCCATGATAATATTTTCTGTTGCCATAAACGGTATCTCTGCCATGACATGCTTTTTTATTACTTCCTTGTAAACTACGAGGCCCGAGCTTACATTTGATGCGATATCAAGAATTGCGTCTATTGCCATAAAGCTTTCCGGAAGGACGAGTCTTCTGTTTGCAGAGTCATCGAGAGTTCTCTCAAACCATTGGGTGGAAGCTGTCATCGCAGGTGACATGGCATTGCTCATCACAAATCTTGAAAGTGACGCAATTCTTTCGCTTCTCATAGGATTTCTCTTGTATGCCATAGCTGACGAACCGATCTGGCTCTTTTCAAACGGTTCTTCTACTTCCTTGAGGTGCTGCAGAAGTCTGATGTCATTTGTCATCTTGTGCGCGCTCTGTGCGATTCCGCTGAGAACGGCGAGAATCTTGAAGTCAACCTTTCTGGTGTATGTCTGGCCCGAAACAGGAATGGATTTTGCAAATCCCATCTTTTCTACTACCTTGCGATCGAGCTGCTTAACCTTTTCGTGATCTCCGTCAAAAAGATCGAGGAAGCTCGCCTGTGTGCCTGTTGTGCCTTTTACTCCAAGGAGCATAAGGCTGTCGATTAGTTCGACTACATCCAGATAATCAAAATAAAAATCCTGCATCCAAAGTGTCGCTCTCTTGCCTACCGTAGTGAGCTGCGCCGGCTGGAAATGCGTGAATCCCAGAGTCGGAACATCCTTGTATTCGAGTGCGAATTTGCTGAGTCTGCTAAGCAGGTCTGCCAACTTGTGCTTTACGATAACAAGCGCCTCGCGGTATTGAATAACGTCGGTATTGTCTCCCACATATGCACTTGTAGCTCCGAGATGAATAATTCCCTTGGCTTTCGGGCACTGAAGGCCATAAGCGTAAACATGAGCCATTACATCATGCCTTACTTCCTTCTCGCGTTTTCTGGCGTCCTCGTAATTGATGTCGTCCTTGTGAGCCTTAAGCTCCTCAATCTGCTCATCCGTAATGTCAAGTCCCAGCTCCTTTTCCGCCTCCGCAAGGGCTATCCAAAGTTCTCTCCATGTCGTAAACTTCTTGTCGGGGGAAAATACAGCTGACATCTCTTTGCTCGTATATCTCTCAATGAGAGGATTTGAATACGTATCTCTTTTCAAAGCTTATACCTCTTCTTCTTTCTTTTTTCGACTCTATACTTTAACTTCTTTTATATAATTTTTCTGATTTTATAGTTATATTATTATATATTTTATACTTTATGAATATACCTTATAACAATTATTTTGAGAATGCGGGCCGAACTCGCCTGCGCTTACTGCTTGAAGCCGCCTTTGCGCCTTTTTACTCTGTTCGAACTCGCCTGCGCTTTATAGCTCGAAGCCGCACGAGATGCCTGAGACACCTGATGCTGCTTTTGATTGCCGCACGGCTGCCCGTAACTGCTTTTGATCGTTGCTCGTTGCCGTCGGATACTGTCTTTGTCTGCACTCGGAATCATCTGAGATGCCTGAAGTCAGCTCCTGAGCCGCCCGATACTGCCTTCTTTCTGCGTTCGAAGCCGCACGAGATGCCTGAGACACCTGATGCTGCCCGATGCACGGAAGACCGATGCACTCAAAGTCTCTCGACCGTCTAAAGATCCTTAAAATGAAACGTTCTCTTTCCGCTCGCATAATCGCCTACGATATGGCCGTTTCCAAACAGCTTATACTTGTAAGTCACAAGACCCTCGAGACCGACAGGACCCCTTGCGTGAATCTTTCCCGTTGAAATTCCGACCTCGGCGCCGAATCCATATCTGTAGCCGTCCGCAAATCTTGTCGAACAGTTGCAATATACACCTGCCGAATCGACAAGCTGCATAAAATGCTCCGCGGCATCCGCATCTTCCGTGACAATGCAATCCGTGTGATGCGAGCCAAAACGGTTGATATGCTCAACAGCCTCGTCAATATTATCAACAACCTTCGCCGAAATAATATAATCAAGATATTCGGTTCTGAAATCTTCTTCCTCGGCAGTTTCGCAATCAACAATATTTCTGATATCCTCAGTACCCTTAAGCGTCACGCCGGCACTTGAAAGCGCTTCGGCAAGAGCCGGCATCAGGGCATCTGCGGCGTCCCTGTGTACGAGCAGAGTCTCAGCCGCATTGCATGCCGCCGCATACTGGGTCTTTGCGTCCATAATAATCCTCACAGCCTTCTCAATATCAGCAGACCTGTCAACATAGACATGACATATGCCGTCCGCGTGACCCATCACAGGAATCTTTGTATTTCTCATGATGTGCTGGACAAATTCGTTCGATCCTCTTGGAATGAGCAGATCGATCGACTCGTGACACTTAAGCACATTGTCTATATCGTCGTGAGTCTCCGCAAGCATAAGGCAGCCTTCCGGCATGCCCGCAGCCATAGCTGCTTCGTTTATAATCTCAAACATCTTTCTATTTGTATTCTTTCCTTCGCTTCCGCCCTTGAGCATGGCGCAATTTCCGCTCTTTATGCAGAGCGACGCAACCTGAACCATAGCATCCGGCCTGGCCTCAAATATTACACCTATCACGCCTATCGGACATGTCTGGCGATAAAGAGTAAGACCGTCGTCAAGCTCCCTTGCGAGAGTAATTTTTCCTAACGGATCCGGAAGAGAAATAAGCTCGTGAAGTCCGCTCAATACATCCTTAAGCTTTCCTTCGTCAAACCTGAGCCTCTTTTGAACAGGTGCGGAAATGCCCTTTTCCGCCGCAGCTTCCAAATCCTTCCTGTTTTCTTTAAAAATGTCCTCTTTTGAGGAAACGAGCGCATCCGCTACAGCCTTGAGAACCGAATTTCTCTGTTCTGCTGACGTAGCTGACATCATCGGGCTTACAGCCTTCATTTGCGCCACTTTTTCTCTTATATCCATTTTTTATCCCTTCCAACTGCGTCATACACTTGCGCCACGCACCTGCGACACGCACTTGCGACACACATCCGCGACATACACTTGCGACATGCATCTGCGCCACGCACTTGCGACACACATCCGCGACATGCATCTGCGACATACACTTGCGACATGCATCCGCGACACGCATCCGCGACATATATCTGCGCCATACACCTGCGACATGCATCCGCGACATATATCCGGCACAACGCATTCAATTTTCTCACTATCTATGATTTTATCCCACCGAGGCATTCTTTAAAAGACACAGTGTGAAATTCTTTGTATTTTTTTCTGTTTTATCGCGCCGCCGGTCATCACTTTCGGCACACATGCCATTTCGTCGCGAAACCGCGGCGCCGCACCACCGTGCAGCCACCTTCGAAACCGTCCGCATGCCGCGCCGCCATGCCATCATCTTTGCCTCACAGCCCACCTTCGCCGTGCGCCGCTTTCGGCACACATGCTATTTTCGTCACGCCGCCGCGCGCTGCGGTCATATCACTTTGAGCAGCTTTCTCACAAGCGCAGACACCAGCATATTTATCTCACGATAATTTGTCACATCTTCATTTGACAAGATCAAATAACCGCTTTCGTATTCGCAGGTAAGCCGCAGCGGATCCTCATCGACATCAAGTGCGCAAAGGTCTGCCACAAGAGCTTTTTCAATCCTTTCACATGAAACATTTGCCGTAAATTCAGACGAATCCCTGACTTTGGTCAGGTCATAATAATCTGTCAAATAATGTGCCGCATCCGGACTTCCTCCAAAGATATCACCCTCGATTGAAAGCGATGCAGACTTGATTTTTATTTTTCTTATCACAGCTGTTTGATTTTCGTCAAGCTTAATCGCAAATCCCTCCGAATTCATGATTTCGTGCAGATCAAGCATCCGCAAAATGCGCATCATTTCAGACAGCCTGACAATATCGTCGCGATTGTGTAAAAGAATAAAATCTCTTATATTCTCACGCTTCTTCGACATCGACGCAGGCGTGTCCACATAACTGAAATAAAGCTTCACACTCGCTTCGCCGTCTATCGTATCCTTTCTCAAATCCGAATCACCAAGATACATTTCGACCGTCTTTTGCTTCATATTCGGTAAGATTTCCGGAAGATGAGAATGATATTTAAGTACCCTCATCATGTCAAATGAATACATCCTATCAAGCGGTAACGTATCAATCCCGTAAAACTCGGCTCTTTTCTTCAAAAAAGGAATATCAAACGCTCTGCCGTTAAAAGTAATAATGACATCAAAATCCGCAAGAAAATCGATTGTATTCTCAAGGAGTTCCCTCTCATCATCAGGGCTGTCAGCAAAAAATTGCAATATACACCTTCGCGATTCACCATCCCCGGCGCGCCCTGCGTCCGGCACACTTTCAACAGCTTCGGCGTGCCTTGCACTTTCCTCGCTCCCGGCATCCCCGGCGCGCCCTGTACTCTTCGCATTCCGCCGCGGCATGTCCTGATATACAAAACCTGTCAATATTACTGACGATTTTTTATACGAGAATCCCGTAGTCTCAATGTCAGCCGCTACAATCTTCATCCCGCCGAAATATTCAGAGAATATCACGGAATCGTACATGCCGCCATTTATCTTTTCTTCTATACGATATACCATGCAACCCCCTTATCACGTCAGCCCCCCGACACCGACAGCCGACAACAGCCATCGCACCGACCGCAGCCACGTCAGCCTC
>CAVCIY010000003.1:0-7054 GCA_963602445.1 Lachnospiraceae bacterium
GTGTGTGCGGGCTTTCGTAGTCGAGCTGTGTGTGCGGATCTTCGTAGTCGAGCTGTGTGTGCGGAATTTCAAAGTCTTGCCGCATGTGCGGATCTTCTGAAGTTTCAGATTTTTCGTCACAAATCCCGACAGAGCTTAACATAGGAATAATTTTTTTAAGCTCCTGAGGGCTGAGGTTAAATACCAACTGAATCACGGCACGTTCACAGCCGGAAGAGACAAAAGATGAGTTTGCGCGTCCGCCCAGAGCAGTGCTTATGGCCTGGATAACGACAGATTTTCCTGTACCTGTCTCGCCGGTTATAATATTTAGGCCGTCTTCAAGGTCTATATCTATTTCGCGTATAATTGCAAAATCTTTTATATAAATGTGTGATAACATATGCTTGCCAATTATCTTTCATGAAACGCACAGTCCGTAAGTGCGCTAAGAATTCAAAATGTTTGAAAAATGTGCAACTATATCAGGTACATGTTCGGGGGAGTCGACAACGACGAAAACTGTATTGTCTCCTGCAAGCGTGCCGAGTATGCCCGGTACGCCGGTCGTGTCTATAACCTCGCCTGCGGCATTTGCACATCCCGACAGAGTTTTGAGAACAATGATATTTCCTGAAGATGAGATTGAGCTGACGGTATTTTTGAAAATCTTATGAAATCTTCCGTCGCTTACTGCAGACGACGCAGATACAGAATACTTGGAATGACCGTCATAGGTTGGAATCTTCACCAGCTGAAGTTCTCTGATATCCCTGGAAACAGTAGCCTGAGTTACATTGAAGCCATTTTGGGAAAGCTTTTCCGCAAGAGCTTCTTGAGTTTCTATTTCGTATTTTTCAATAAGTTCAAGGATTTTATCCTGTCTTGAATATCTCATAAACATTCAGCCGCTGGGAAAGCGGCTTCTCCTTTCTGATTAAATGCAGTTTTTTATGCGAATACTGATTTTCGCACGCTTCCATTATACATTTTTTTACATGCTTTTTAAAGCATAAATATGCATTAAATTGAATAATCTCAAATGAGAAAGCATTTTCCAAAAGTCATGTGGGAAACCGGAAAAAGCTTGCGCATGCGAAGTCGAGGGGAAAGTGGAGTATAATTTTCGAAAATCGGGTGCTAAGCCGAGAGAAAAGTGAAGCCGGGGGAGTAAGCAAAGCGGAAGGTTGTTTGTGCGTGCGAAGCCGGGAAAAAAATCGAAAGAACGAGCCGAAGGGGGGAACGGACGGCTGCTTGCGCATGTGAAGCCGGAGGAAGATATCCGGCGCTTGGAAATATTTTTTTAGTGACAATAGTAAAATATTTGCACTTACAATGTTAAAATGAAAATAAGACAAAGCGGCGCCGGCGGTAGTGGCAATGGCGATGGCGGCGGCTGGAATGGCAGCGATGGCGGCAATGACGAAATAAATGGGAAAAGAGGCCTAGGAATGATGAATGGCAGAGAGAATATTATAGCAATAATCGGTGCGATGGGAATAGAATTACGATATCTAAGAGATAAGATGCATATTATTTCGGAAGAAGAAGTATCAGGATTTAAATTCATGTTGGGGACTCTTCATGGTGTAAATCTTGTGCTGGCCAAATCAGGCCCCGGCAAGGAAAATGCGAGCAGATGCTGCGAAGTCTTGATTGAAGAATATTGCCCGAAAAAAGTGGTAAATATAGGAATTGCGGGTGCACTTGATGATCGACTTAATATAGGGGATGTTGTGATAGCAGACGAGACTGTGCAGTTTGAAATTACGGAAGAAACGAGCTTAAAGTGTGAGACTGTACGGGATGAGGCATTACGGAGCGAGGCATCGCATGGCGAGAGTGCGGAAGAAAAGAGATTAAGTTACGAGGCATTGCAGAGTGAGGCGTCGCAGGGCGTGACTGTGAATGTCACGGATGTTGTGAAGACAGATGCCTGGATTCCGGAAGAGGTTTTCAAGCATTGTAAAGTTTACTTAGGAAGTGTGGCAACAGGGGATATTTTTTTGCAGAATGAGGTGTTGAAAAGAAAGATCTTGGAAAAAACCGGCTCATTGACAATTGATATGGAGAGTGGTGCTGTGGCAGCGCAGGCGGCGATGCTTGATGTTTCGTGCAGCATCGTGCGTGCTGTTTCTGACAGGGCGGACGGCACACCTGTGAGTGAATGGAAAATGCCGCCGGAAAAGTGTGCTGAGAGAGCGGCGATAGTGTTGGAAAATAGCTTCCTTTAGACGGTATATGACTAAAAGTCGCTTCGCCGACAAACAATACGGGAAACTGGTAAATAAAATCGAACAAATATTCGAAAAATGCTTGATTAATGACGCACGGAGTGGTAAACTCTATGCACAGACATTAAGGTTTGGTTTAAGATCGAGGCTGAGTCTTGGGATGTTTCAGTGTTGAGAGATGTGTAAAATTATGATAGAATGAAAGATGATATTTTTTGAAGAAAAATGTCCGGCGGTTTGGGCGACTGAGGGCTGCATTCGGAGGCTTAGCGGCGAAAATTGCAGTCGGAGCTGTACATTGAAGAATTACAGCGGATGTTTGAACGTTGTGGAAAAACGTCCGGCGGCTGGCGGCGCAGGAAAACGCCAGATAGCTTTATTGTCAGAGGTCTGCAGTCGGTAACTTAGCGGCGAGAAAGCCGCAGTCGGAGCCTTAGCAGCGGGAGAATCGCATCTGGTTTTTGAGATGAATTATTCGGCGAAAGCCGGAGGAAAGGAAAAGTCCGATTATTATATTTGAGATTATATTAAGATAATCGGATTATGCGTAGTGATATGAGAATACTGGGCATTGATCCGGGTTATGGACTCATGGGATTCGGAGTTATAGAAAAGACAGGCAATGATTTTTCAGCTTGTGACTATGGCAGCATTTATACCGATGCCGGATCACCGATGCCAGAAAGATTAAAATTTCTATATGCTTCGCTTATGGATATCATCAGTGACACAAGGCCGGACGAAGCGGCTATAGAGGAACTTTTTTACAATACAAACGCCAAAACCGTTATAAATGTAGGACAAGCAAGAGGTGTTGCGGTCTTGGCATGCATAAATTCAGGAATTCCTGTATCAGAATACACGCCGCTTCAGATAAAGCAAGCGCTTACAGGATACGGGAGAGCCGAAAAAAGACAGGTCCAGCTGATGGTCAAGTCGTTTTTGAGGCTTGAAAAGGTGCCTAAGCCCGACGACACTGCAGACGCTTTGGCTGTTGCCATCTGTCACGGAAATTCTTCCGGAGGATCGGGAAGATATGCAAATGCCATTGAGAGGGCACTTCAAAAAGAAAGAGAAAAAGAAAGCATGAGTGCGGGTAAGGCAAGTCAGAAGGCTTCATTATCAAAAGGCTCGGGATTTCGTATTATACGTGAAATCGGCTCGGACAGCGAAATTGTCAGATAGATTTAAAATAACCGACGGCGAGAAAATGGATAGTCGTCGGCAGCGAGAGCCGGCGGTCGGCAGTTAGAGTCAGCGGTCGTCGAAGAAATCAGACAGTCAGCGGTGAAAATCAGCGACCGGCGGCGAAAATCAGCAACTGACAGCGAGAGCCGGCGGTCGTTGGCGGTTGCGAGGTATAACAGTCGGCGGCAAGAACAGGAATTCGGCAGCAAGAGGAAAATCGACAGAAGGAGACAGATCAGACGGGATGATACATTTTATAAAAGGCAGGGTTGTAGATACGTTTGAGGGCGGTATTGTGCTTGAAAATGGCAAGATAGGTTATGAAATTCATGTTCCTGCATTGTCAGCGGTTTATCTGGCTTCTGCAGATGAGGAAGTGACTGTTTATACGGCTATGATGGTGCGTGAGGACGATGTCAGCCTTTATGGATTTGATGACAGAGATTCTCTAAAGGTTTTTCAATTGCTTCGGACAGTCAGCGGAGTGGGGGCAAAGGCTGCCATTTCCATTCTGTCTGCACTTTCGGTTTCGCAGGTGCGTCAGGCTGTGATGTTCGGAGATCCGGACACGCTTTCGAAAGCACAGGGGATAGGAAAGAAGACAGCTCAGCGTATTGTGCTTGAGTTAAAAGATAAGATAGAAAAAATACACTTCTCCGGCATAAATGCATCGTCTGAGGCTTTGGCGACTAAGTCGTCTATGTCACCGGGCGAAATTTCGGGAGAAAATTCGTCAAAAGAATTTAATGATGCAGTTGCGGCATTGATGGCGCTTGGATTTTCGAAGGCGGAAGCGTCAGAGGCTATCGTTTTGTCGGGTCTTGAAGGTGCCTCTGCGGAGGAGTATATAAAAGCAGGTCTCAAGTCATTGTCAAGATTGTAAATATGAAGGTAGCAGCACCGAGATGCGAAAGCGGAAGCCGGCGCTGAGGTCTGAATGTAAGCGGGCGTACGAGGGGCGGCGATGAAATGCGAAAGCGGAAGCCGGCAGCGCCGAGATTGAGAAGACTAGTAATAGCACGAGGCGGGGGACTTAAAGAGAATAGCGGGATTTTAAAAACGGAGGCATGGTTTGAATTTAGACAGATTGGTGGAAGCGTCATTTACAGATGCAGATGAAGAGATAGAATACAGTCTTCGCCCGAGGCATCTTTCAGAATATATCGGGCAGAAAGCTGTAAGTACGAATCTTGAAATTTTCATAACAGCAGCAAAGCAGAGAAACGAACCGCTTGATCATGTTTTGTTTTACGGCCCTCCAGGACTTGGAAAGACGACACTTGCAGGCATTATCGCAAATGAGATGAATGCAGATTTGAGAATTATCTCAGGTCCCGCAGTCGGAAGAGCCGGTGATTTACTTGCTGTTCTTACAAATCTTCAGGAAAATGATGTACTTTTTATAGATGAGATTCACAGACTGAATCGGTCAGTTGAGGAGATTTTATATTCGGCTATGGAGGACTTTGTTATAGATATCATTATCGGCAAAGGTCCTTCGGCGAGGACTCTTAAGGTTGATCTTCCTAAGTTCACGCTGGTAGGAGCCACGACGAGAGCCGGCAGCCTTTCTGCTCCGCTGCGCGACAGATTCGGAGTGATATGCAAGTTTGAGCTTTATACTGTGGAAGAGCTTATGCAGATCATCTTTAGATCGGCTCGTATACTTGGCGTGGAGGCTGATGAAGAATCTGTAAGGCAGATGGCCATGAGATCGCGAGGAACCCCAAGAGTTGCAAACAGAGTTTTGAAAAGAGTCAGAGATTATTCGCAGGTCAGGTCAAATGGCGTGATAAATAAAGAAATTTCCCAGGAGGCCTTTGATGCGCTTGGAATCGATGCGTATGGACTCGAAAGCCTTGATCGCGAGATTCTTAAACTGATAATAGAACGCTTTAAGGGTGGACCTGTAGGCATAGATACGATTGCGGCTGCCATAGGGGAAGAGAGAGTTACTCTTGAGGATGTTTATGAGCCGTATTTGATACAGCAAGGTTTCCTTTACAGGACTCCAAAAGGCAGGATGGTGACAGATCTTGCATATAAGCATTTCGGAATAGAAATTCCGAGCAAATAGCAAATAAAAATCATTTTTTCGGACACATATCGGTTATGTGTCTAAAGCTAAAAGGGCAAAGGTAAAAGAAATGACAAGAGCATACGCAAGAACTTTAAGAATGATTTTAGGCACGATATTTATGTGTCTGTTGATTTTTTCGGCAAGTACTATTATGTCAGACGCTTCAGGAAATGATTATATTAAGGTTGGCCTTAGATACAGCTCCTCTACAGCCACCGCAACAGTTACATCAGATGGCGGATTTGCTGTCGGAAGTGCGTCGGAGTCGGGCATTTATGGCATTTCATCACTTTCAGGCGGAAATTCCCTTACATTGGCACTTTCAGGCGGAAAGGTTTATGTGAAGGATGCATCGGGAAATGTACTCAGAACTCTCACAGGAAACGGCACCGAATGCATACTCGGCGGCAATTACGCGAGTGACAATTCTGATTGCATTGGATTCAACGGAAAAAGCTACCGCGGAGCGATTATTCCGTATATAAATTCATCCGGACAGATGAATATTATCAATTTTCTGTCTCTTGACGATTATACCAGAGGTGTTATTCACAATGAAATAGGCCAGTCGAGCGCACTTGAGGCCATAAAGGTTCAGGCTGTTGCGACACGAAGCTTTGCTTATACTATTTCCGGAAAACACTCTTCACAGGGTTTCGACATTTGCACGACTACACATTGTCAGGTTTATAATGGCGCAGG
The DNA here is from genome assembly GCA_963602445.1 of Lachnospiraceae bacterium. GTDB lineage: Bacteria > Bacillota > Clostridia > Peptostreptococcales > Anaerovoracaceae > Alangreenwoodia. The sequence continues at coordinate 6,184 of CAVCIY010000003.1, forward strand.
CACAGAATATGCAAGCACAAACAAAGCAGTAGATGAGACTCTCGGTGAGATGATTTGGTACGAAGGAAAGCCAGTTCAGGCTTACTATGCCGCAAACAGCGGCGGATATACGGAAAATAGCGAAGACACCTGGTCAGCGGCGCTCGGATATGCAAGAAGCAAGCCGGATCCGTATTCTCCGGACAAGATATGGACAGCTACCATTACGAGGGCACAGCTTACTCAAAAATTTGCATCTAAGGGAATCGGCACGGTAAAGAGTATTACTATAAATAAAGTAAATCCTTCCGGTTATGTCGCTTCAGTTACGGTAAACGGATCGGTAAGCTCTGTTACTATATCAAAGGAATCGATACGAAGCAGACTTGGCGTATCACTTAAGTCGAGAAATTTCATTTTTGAAACTACGGGCGGAGTAATCGTAGGCAGCATAAAGAGAGCTGTTTCGGGAACAGGCTCGCAGCCTTCATCAAAAGCATCGCTCGCGGGTATTGAAGAATCAGGCATTTATGACGCAACAAGCTCTCAAATGCTTATTGACGGATATGCAGATCAAAATGTATATGCGGATAGCGCAGGTGCTTTGGATGGTTCAAGTGTTTTAAATGCTTCAGGTGCTTCGAATGCATCAAGTGATACGAATGCCTCAGGGACTTCAAATGATTCAGATGCTTCAAGTGATTCGGAAGACGAAGCTGTGCTCGCATCGGAAATACCGACTTCCTATGTTCAAAATGCTCAGGGAAAAAGCCTTATTTCGTCTGTCATCACAGCATTGTCGTTTACCGGCAAAGTTGAAAAATCGACAAATGATATTTATGCTATAAATTGCAACGGAAAGGTTTCAAAGCTTTGCGCCGCCTCGTCGGAC
>CAVCIY010000004.1:0-4981 GCA_963602445.1 Lachnospiraceae bacterium
CCGGAACCCTTGTGAAGTCCCATGGATTTGCGGTTATGCCATATGCCGAAGTCTCCGTCGAGCCTCCCATTGCAAACTCATCCATATTTGTCTTGCCAAGAACGACACCACCCGAAGCAAGGAGTCTGTCTATAACGTCGGCATTATACGGCGGATAAAAATTGCTGAGAATAGCGGACGCAGCCGTTGTGCGCACGCCCTTTATACACATGTTGTCTTTAATCGCAGTAGGTACACCTGCAAGCTTGCAGCCGTCAAATTCACCGGCATCTATCTGCTTTTGCGTCTCGTCAGCCTGCCTAAGCACGTTTCCTATTATACTTTCTCTTACTTCAGCCTGCTGCTCCGAGCCGTCTTCTTCGTCAAGCACCGTAATAAATGACTTGATATCACCGTCATTTTTTTTGATTGCATCAAGAAAGGCACTCGCTGCCTGCCTGCAGCCAATCTCCTTTTTCTTTATCGCACTCGCAAGCTCAAGAGCGCTCATGTCACGAATATCCAAAATCTTTCTCCTTAATATTTTTCCTCAGTCATTGTTAAGCAGCCTCAAGACCTTTGAAATCCGAATTTCTTATTTCGATTTATTTCGACACGGCCTCGAAGGATTCGAATTTTAATATGCGAATCTTATTTTTACTCTACAGTCTTAAATACCTTAAAATATGAACCTCTTCTTTCAGGTGCGTTTGACAAAAGATTTTCCTTGTCGTCACCGTTTTGAACCTCATCCTCCCGGAATCTGTTTGAGGCGTCAAACGGATGAGACATCTCAGACATACCGTCTGTGTCAAGCTCGTTTAGCTTTTCTACGTAATTCAAAACATCCGAAAGGTCTTTCTTTGCCCTTTCTTTTTCTTCGCCGCTCAGATATAAGCGCGATAAGTCGCCAACATATTCGATAAGTTCGTCAGTAATCTGCATCACTGCACCTCCTGTATATTTAATGAAACAGCATCGCTGTTTTCAGCACCGGAAAAACGTACCTATGGCAGCCGGAAATCCTTGGCACACTGAAATGCATGCTGCCCGGAAAGTCATGTCGCCCGGAAAGTTGTGTCGCCCGGAAAGTCATGCCGCCCGAAAAGTCATGCCGCCCGGAAAGTCGTGCTGCCCGGAAAGTCGTGCACACAACCGAAATTTCCCATATAAACATAAATCCCTGCAGCCGTTAAATAATAACGACTACAGGGACGATTCTCAAAAAACCGCGGTACCACCCGTATTGGTATATTTATATATCCACTCTAATGCTGTAACGCGCATTAAACGCACTCCCTTACTGAGAACAATCAAGCATCGAGCAGCATCCGAGAAAGCTTTTTAAATATGATTATGCTCCGTTCAAAGAGTGAGCTTCCGGGTGTTCTTTCACAAGCCGCCGCAAATGGCACTTTCAGTCGATGATGCCACTCCCTGCTTTGCACGTGTCATGCTACTTTTCCCGATCAACACTTTTGATCATCTGTAATTTTTTAACTAAGCAATGTTATCACAATAGGCTTTAACTTTCAAGCCCCAATATTGTTTTTTTCTTATTGCGCGATACCGCTATTATGCGGCACACCTCCATCATCAAACCAATCTCGGGACAAAAATCAGCAATAAGATCGAGACAATTATCACTCCGATGCCGAGTGTAAGCATAATTATTCCGCTTGTCTCGCTGAGTGTCACCTTCACCCTTCTCGAAAATATTACCAGCATTGATCCTATGATGCATCCAAATATGAATGTCACCTTAAGAATCGCACTTACCAATTGTTCATAGTCAACATTTCCCATCATAAGCCTCCTTTTGCAAAAACAAATTCAGAACCAACTGCAAAATATTAATTCCCAACAAAATCACCAGCTTCGGCATCGGCGCTACATATCGACATACACCGCATCTTTAAGTATTTCCCGTCCGTTTTTCTCTATTTCCTCTATCACGGCACTGCCGCAAATTTGCTCAAGCACCTTGACTCCGCTTCCGAGATCGGGTCTTCGCCACTCGGGACTGTGACAGTCTGAGCCGAGAACGTGAATTTTGCTATGCTCAAACAACGGCTTATAAAACGGAATATTTTTCGGATCATTCAGATAAATTGCGTTCATCTGAATCTTGACAGGCATATCATAATAATGTTCTATATACTCTGTCCTGGTAAATGTGTGAAAATATCTGTCAATATGAGGCAGAATCGGTGTAAGACCCGAATTCAGGGCAATATCGTCTATACACTTTACGACCTTTTCCGACCATGGAATAAACGGCATTTCTGTCATTATATAATTTGTCCCCGTGATACAAAGCTTATCAAGATAATCCCACTTGTTCATCCTGGGAATATATTCAACCTCAGCTCCGAGGATTACCTTCGGTATAACCTCGCGATCCTCATCCGTCAGAGCCGCGCGAATTTCATCAAGCCTTTCCTGCCTTTCTCTTATAAAAGACTTGATATTGTGCTCGCCCAGCCGAAAATGCGGAGTAAATACCATCGTGTCTATTCCGTGGCTGAAGCTCATTTTCATCATTTCTATCGATTCCTCAACACTGCGCGAGCCATCATCTATGCCATGTATCACATGTGAATGAAAATCTATCATAACTGTACTTTCTTTCCAAAATTATGCACTGTCTCTCCTAACCTTTACGTTGACCTTTCTCTGACCCTTGCGCTGTCCCGAAAACTTTTATGCTTATGCGCACAGCCCGCCGACAGTCACTCGGCGTCTCGCAAACCTCTATGTTATTGCAAATCCGAAAGCATTATCAGTAAAATACCTTGCTTTACCGAAATGACAGCCTCCTCAGAGACAAATTCATTGCTCACACCCATCGGATTTGCCGCATTGAGAACTGCATCATCAAGCTCATACTTCAGGCCCTTTAGTGTCACACCCTTTGCGTCTCCTGCCGGCGCGAATACCGAAAGCCACTTCCATTGACCGTGACTCACTCTCACAGAGCTGTCACTTATGGCGAAAATCTGATGATGCGCATCTACGATGTAGCATATCACGCCATTTTTTGCGGCAAATGACAGCAGCTGCAAATTTGCATACATGTGATCAATGCGGCCGCCTGTCGCTCCCGCTATCATTATATCACTATATCCGCGTCTTATGGCTTCCTTAAGAGCAATCATCGTGTCACTTTCATCCTTTTGCGAAGGCGCACTCAAAATTTCCACTGACGCATCTATCGGTCCCGAAAATGAATCAAAGTCACTCACCAGCAAATCCGGCTTGATCTTCGCATGCATGGCATGAACATATCCCGCGTCGCATGCTATTACAAAATCTGCCTTCTTAAAGCTTATGGGAAAGTAACATTCCGGGGCTCCCGCTATTATCAGGCATCGTTTTCCTGTACTGATATTATTTTCTGACATTTTTTTACGCACGATCCGGTTATCTCAGCCCTAAATCGGATCTTTTCCTTTCTCCCGGTTTTGCCGGGTCATTGTCTATATCTAAAATCAACCTGTTTTCAAGTCAACCTGTTTTCATATTATCCGGCCACAGCTGATTAGCTTCTCATTTCACGCTTTCTTCGCCGAATATTCTTTCACGCATGCTCGAAAGGCTTCATTTTTCTCTTCGGCAATCGCAAGATATTTCTCATATTTTCCGGCGGCATCCGCTCGCTTGATATCAAGAAGATCTTCGAATCCTTCGGGACCGAGATGCTTGTATATAGGAATGACATCCTCTTCAACCGGCTTCAGCTTAATATCATGCAGCCGTACGTATTCGCTTATCTTCCTGACTTTTTCTTCGGAAAATTCCATGCGTCGGAGAATCTGCTCTGCCATTTCGGCACCCTTTGCGGGATGCCCTACAAATCTTCCTCTGCCGTTGTCATCGAGAATAAAGACTACCGGCTTTGCGATATCGTGAAGGAGCATTGTCATTCTGAGGTCCGGATCCGGCCTGACTGCTCTCACACCGCAAAGAGTATGATGCCAGACATCATGATTGTGGTATGGACTTTTTTGGTCAAGATCAAACATCGCCTCAAGCTCCGGTATAAGAAAAGCGAAAACATGTCTGTATCTGTCAAGCACTTTGTCCGCATACCCGGTGCAGAGGATTCCCAAAATCCCGGCAGTAATCTCGCTTTGCGGCACTTTGGAAAGCATCTTGTAATGGCTGTTTATAACGGCATCAACATAAGTCTCGGTCTCCGAGTCCCCGCAAGTCTCGCCGTCTCCTATTCTTTTAAGTAAATTCAAAATAATAGCAGGATTTTCATCTGTCTTTTTTTCGAGCAATTTGATTTTCTCCACATCTGCTGCCACTTAAAAGCTTGTTAAAAGCGGGCTCTCCTTTCTAAAAATTCTTATATTTTTCACGCGAAGAGCATTTTAGCCCTCTGATTCCGATCATAATCTTGCATTCATATCTTGCGTGCTTATCTTTCAAGCTTATCTTGCATTTTCAGATGAAATATCCTTTAAAATAATATTCCCAAGAACATCAAACGCAAATATAACCCTTTTTTCACACGTCGATTCTTCTGTCAGCTCTTCCGGTGATCCTTCCGCCGACTCTTTCGGTAATCCTTCCGCCGGCTCTTCCGGTGACAGCTGCGTCAATCCTTCCACAGGCAATTCCTCAAGTGATATTTCCTCTTGTAAATTCCCCGCTCTGTCTCTTTTTGCGATAAGCTCCGGGCGGATAACGACTTCTAGCTTATCGACGTCAAACGCCGGATTTTCGGTCAATCTACTCTCAAAAGCCTTTGCAATTCCCCAATAATCGATAAATGCCATCGAATCTGACTCAAGCAGATCCTCAATTTCATCATCCTTTTTATCGATTTTCTTTTTTTTGCTATGCGTTTTTCCGAAATTCATATTTTGCAAATCGTTCTTATATCCTACAAGTCTTACGCATTGTGTGTACTTCAAAGCTTCTCCGACGAATCTGCCGGCTTGCTCCGCCGCTTCGGTTTGTGCCGTCTTTTCGGCTTGCGCCGTCGTTTCGG
>CAVCIY010000005.1:0-26530 GCA_963602445.1 Lachnospiraceae bacterium
ACGAAGCCCGTAGGAACGAAGCCCCTAGGAATGAAGCCCGTAGGAACGAAGCCCCTAGGAATGAAGCCCCTAGGAATGAAATTCGCAGGAACGAGGCTCGCCAAAAGATAAAACGCAAGCGCCGCAGAGAGGGAATAGCACTGATCGCTACATTTTTAGTTGCGCTTATACTTTTCGTCACGCTTATTTCGTGCACAGTTACGCATATATCGGGATCACTTTCGGGAGAAGGCTCGAAAGCTTCCAAAAAGTCAGAAACCGTCGAAATAAACATGCTTTGCGTGGGCGACGTAATGGCACATCAGCCGAATATCAGAGCCGCACTCACCGCCGGCGGCGGAAGCCAATATGATTTCTCCGATGTTTTCGAGCTGACAAAGCCGTACATTGAAGAAGCCGACGTGGCTATGTGCAATGTTGAGACGACATTCGGCGGCGGAGAGCCTTCAGGTTATCCGTTATTTTGCGCACCTGACGAACTGGCTGCAAATCTCAAGGATGCCGGATTTGATGTAGCCTTTACGAGCAACAACCACATGATGGATACCGGTTTTGACGGAATGCAGCGCACGCTCGAGATTCTGCGCGGACAGGGCTTTGTGACTGCGGGAAGCCGCTATGACGGCGAAGACAGATGGTCGATCATAGAAGTAAAGGGAGTAAAGATCGGACTTGTTGCATACACTTACGAAACCACGGGTTCAGCCGGAGACACAGTATCCATTAATGGCAATAATATATCTGACGAATCCGCAAATCTCATAAATTCCTTCAATTATAACGAGATTGATACAGATATAGAGAAAATGGGTCAAGACATAAAGGATGCCGAGGCTGCCGGAGCAGATATTATAGTTGCATACATGCATTGGGGCACAGAATATCAAAGACAGCCGTCGGACGACGATAAATATATCGCACAATCTCTGGCAGACTTGGGCGCAGACGTAATATTTGCGTCTCATCCGCACGTAGTGCAGCCGATAGATATTATCCAATCATCATCGGGAAAGAATGTGCCTGTTTATTATTCGATGGGCAACTTCATATCGAACCAGCGCCAGGAAACGCTGAAAAATCGTTATACTGAGCAGGGACTTATGGCAATGGTGACGCTTACTGTTGACACAGATTCAGACGAGGTCAAAAGCGGAACAGCAAAGACTCTTCCTACATGGGTTGACAAATACGGCAGCTCTGTAAAGTATGCCGTTATACCTCTTGATGAGAATTTCGAGACATGCGACGTCCTCAGCGTATCAGGGCATCTTTCGAGGGCACAGCAAGGCCTTGACGACGTGACCGAACTTGTGGGCGCAGATTATCTGAACGGCGTATCTTTCGATAATACCGCTTCCGCATCAGATACAGAAAGCGAGAGCAACAAAAAATCATAATATTGCAAGACATGCGGGAGTTTTGAAATAAGCAGAAGTCCCGAATAGCGAAGCTCGGGAAGTTGCGGAATAGCGAAACGTACGCGAGGCCGCGGAATAGCAAAGCTCACGGAAATCGCGGAATAATGAGATTTGCGAGGTCGTGAAATAGCAAAGCTCGGGAAGTTGCGAAATACCGAAACGAACGCGAAGCCGCGGAATAGCGAAGCTCGGGAAGTTACAGAATTTTCAAAACACACGAACGAAAAAGGGGTACGAAAGACATGGACAAAAATGTAATTTTTGAGAAAATAGATTCTTTTAGGGAAGAGATGGTAAGAGATCTTCAGTCGCTGATCCGGTGTCGGAGCGTACTTGAGGATGCTGCTGACGGTGCACCATTTGGAGAGGGTGTGGCGAAAGCTTACGACACTATGATGAAGATGGCTAAGCGTGAAGGTTTTGAAGTTTGTGATTTTGACGGCTACGGCGGTCATATAGATTTCTGTGAAGCCTCAAAAGACAGCGGATTACTTGCAAATGACAACATCTTTGGTATTCTTTGTCATCTGGACGTAGTATCTGAGGGCAGCGGCTGGACACACGAACCTTTTTCCGGCGAAATCATTGACGGCACGATGTACGGACGAGGAACACTTGACGACAAGGGACCTACCATTGCGGCATTTTATGCGATGAAAGCGTTGAAAGACTGTGGAGTTGAGCCTGCGGGGAAAATCAGGATGATTATAGGTCTTGATGAAGAGACGAAGAGCGCCGGCATGGAATATTATAAGGAACACGTGGACAGACTGCCGGACAAGTCGATCGTGCCTGATTCTGATTTTCCGCTCATACAGGGCGAAAAGGGAATCATGATTTTCGACATCGCTCAGAAAATCACAGATGCCGGGAAATCGGCAAAAGGCATGAAATTGTCAGGTGCGAAGAAAATGGCAAGTACTGAAAAAATGGCAAGTGGTGAGATGCTTCCGGGCGCAGAGCTGAAGCCGGGTGAGCACAAAATGCATCTTATAGATATTTCCGGCGGAAATGCCGCCAATATGGTACCGGATTTTGCGTCGGCAAGGATCACACCTTCAATAATATATAAATCACAAAACGAAAATCGAAGCGCAAATGAAATGCTCGGTGAAGATGAAAAAAAGCTTATCGACAGTATTGCTGCGATTCTTTCAAAGATGGCAGATGTTTCTGTCGAGGACGATGAGATTGTCGTGAAATGTTTCGGAAAATCTGCGCATGGAGCGATGCCGCTGAAAGGGAAAAATGCAATATCAAAGCTGATGAAAGTTCTCGGAAGTATAGAATTTGACGCCAAAGAGATTAATGATCTCATCAAATTTTATAATGAAAAAATCGGCAGCGAAATAAACGGGGAAAAAATCGGTCTCGGACATATTAAGGATGACATTTCCGGAGATATCATATGGAATACGGGCATGATAAAGTATATTAAAGCAGGCGAAGCTGACAAGACCTGTAAAGTAATTGAAGCGGACGAAGCTGACGAAACCGAAACCGACAAGATCATTCTTACGGTGAATGTCAGAGTCCCGGTAACTTTCAGCGACCGAGATGTATTTGATGTGCTCAGGCCTCAGCTTGCTTTGATGGGAGCAACCACGGAAAATGTGATATATAAGCCGTCATTATATTTTGACAGCGAAAATGAAACAGTGAAGATTTTGCTGGATGTCTATAGGGAAAATACAAACGACAACGAAACGGAGCCTCTTGTGATAGGCGGCGGCACTTACGCAAGAGAAATTCCGAATGCGATAGCATTTGGCGCACTTTATCCGGGCGATCCCGACATCATGCATGAGGCAGACGAGTGCGTAAAAATCGACAGACTTGTGCAGACAACAAAAATATATGCCGATGCACTTCTCAGACTCGCGGTCGGAAGATAGAATGCCCGTTTTCGCAAGGCCTGCGGCTGCGAAATAAAATGCGGCATTTCAAAGGTTTGCGGTCAGGAAGTAGAAAGCTTGTTTCCGCAAGGCCTGCGGCTGCGAAATAAAATGCAGCATTTTAAAGATTTGAGTTCAGGAAGTAAAAAGCTTGTTTCCGCAAGACTTGTGGTTGCGAAATAAAATGCGACATTTCAAAGGTTTGCGGTCAGAAGACAAAAGACTCAATGATTGAGTAATGTAAGGGAGGAATGAAGCTTGCTCTTAAAGATAAAAAATGAACAGGAGACATTCAGGTTCGGGAAAGCATTATCCGCGCAGCTGATGCCGGGAGACATTGTCTGCCTTGTAGGCGATCTGGGCACAGGAAAGACCGCTCTTACAAAAGCAATCGCTCAGGGACTCGGAGTCAGTGAGACGATAATAAGCCCGACGTTCAACATAGTGAAAGAGTACCACTCCGGAAGGATTCCGCTTTATCATTTTGATGTATACCGCCTTGGCAGCCCCGAGGAACTGTTTGAAATCGGAGCACGTGATTATTTCAATGGAAACGGCGTGTGTGTCATCGAATGGGCTGATATGATAATGAATGAAATACCGGCCGGAAGTAAATTGATAAAAATCAGCTACGGGGAAAATGAGGGCGAAAGACTGTACGAAATAAGCACAATTTAGCCGTCAAAAACCGCCGAAAACCGTCGAAAAGTACAGAAAAACGCAGAAAAAACGAAAAATGAATGCGGCCTGCGATATGCGGATAGGAGCAGACACGAACGCGTAAGGTTTGCGGCAAGAGCAGACACGGGAAAACGAATGCAGAATGTTTGCGGCAAGAGCAGACACGGGAAAACGAACGCGTGAGGTCTGAGACAAAAATAGACAAAGAAAGACAGAAAAGACATTATGAAGATACTTACTATAGATACATCCGGTGAGTTTGCGACCGTAACGGTAACGGACACTGACTCAAAAAAGACGGTGACTGAGGTTTCACATGATGTGATGAGTCATTTGAGACTTCTCATTCCTATGATACAGAAAGCACTTGATAAAGCCGGGATAAAAAAAGAAGAAATTACACATATAGCAGCAGCAGTAGGCCCGGGATCTTTTACGGGGATACGTATCGGACTTGCAACGGCAAAAGTCATGGCACAAATGATGAATCTGCCGATTATACCGCTTTCATCACTGGAAATTTACGCATATGCAGATTACACAAGTCGTGACGAGAATATGAGAGTAACGGTGCTTTCTGAAGGCGCCGCTGCGGAATGTACGGCTGCGGAATGTACGGCTGTGGAAGGCATCGCTGCTGAAGGCGCCGCTGCGAAAGATACAGCTTCGGAAAATACATACGAAAAAACAGTTATCGTTCCTATGATCAATGCAAGACACGGCAACGTCTTCGCATCCGCTTATGTGACAAATACCGCATCAGCGTCGGCTTCAGAATCGCCGGCGCCTCTTGCAGCTTCGTCACCGGGGTCGGCTACAGAATCGCCGGCACCGACTGCGGCAACGTCTTCGGCACCGACACCTGCATCAACGCACGTGTCAGCGTCAGCTGCACTTCGTGCCACAGGAAAAGACTCAGGATATTCGCGGTTGATAGACGAAGACCTTTACAATACAAGAAATCTTGCGGAAAAGATAATTTCCGAAACGGATTGTAAAAAGATAATCTTTACGGCGGACGCTTCAAATGAACCGTTTGAGTCGATATCAGCGACAGCGGCAGCGGTTGCTGCGGCGTCGGCTGCGGCGGCTGAAAGGTCCGAAAAATCCGGAGCGTGCTGCTATGTCGTGACACTTTCCGAAGAGCAGCGTGCGCTTGCGCTTGCCGACATGGCAGTCGCCAAAGCGGCGGCAGGGAAGATATGCACATACAACGAGATAAAGCCTGTCTATCTCAGGAAATCAGAAGCTGAAAGAAAGCTTGAAGAAAAGAGAGAGACTGAGAGAGCCGCCGCGCGGAAGGCGGCTGAAGAGACGATATTTGAGCTTCCTCCTGAAGACGAAGAAATTACATATCGCAATGCCGATGAAAGAGATGCTGAGGAGTTGGCTAAGCTCGATGCTCTTTGCTTCAAGACTGCGTGGAGCACGGAATCGTTTGACGGTGAGCTTGATCCGGCAAAGAATTCCGTTTATCGCGTTGCCGTGAACAGCCAAGGAAGTATAATCGGCTTTGCGGGAGTCATGTGCATATTTGATGAAGGCGAGGTCAACAGAGTTGCGGTAAGTTCTCTTTACAGAGGCCGCAGAATCGCAGTAAAGCTCATGGATGACATTATCAAAGCAGCAGAAGAAAAAGGTGTGAGAAAAATGTTTCTCGAAGTGAGGGAAGCAAATCGCACAGCTATTGCTCTTTATAAAGAAAACGGATTTCGTGTTACGGGTAAGCGCGAAAATTATTATCGTGAGACAGGTGAAAATGCGCTGATGATGAAGCGCGAGAGCAAGGAATCGGGAAGTACGGTGAATTCAGGAAAAACGGCGGATTTGGAAAGTGTCGGAAATGCAGTTGATCCAGAAAACACGACGAATTCGGGGAGAGCGGCGGACTTCGAAAATGAAAAGGAGAGTGAGGAGAAATGAAAGACGGAAAATTTATCACTCTCGGAATAGAAAGCAGCTGCGATGAGACGGCTGCGGCAGTGCTTGCAGACGGAAGAAGTGTACTTTCAAATATTATCTCATCGCAGATAGATATACATACTCTTTACGGCGGAGTGGTTCCGGAAATAGCATCAAGAAAGCATCTTGACAATATCAGCACAGTCATAGATCAGGCGCTTAGTAAAGCGGATGTGACAGCAGATGAGATCGACTTAATAGGCGTCACAAACGGGCCGGGACTTGCCGGCGCACTGATTATCGGAGTGGCGGCAGCAAAGGCTATGTCATTTGCAAAGGACATTCCGCTTGTAGGCGTACATCATTTGCATGGTCATATAAGCGCAAATTATATAGCGCAGCCGGATTTGGAGCCTCCATTTACGGCAGTTGTTGTTTCAGGAGGAAATACAGACATCATAGATGTGCGTGATTACAATGACTTGAAGCTTCTCGGAGCTACGAGGGACGATGCCGCAGGCGAAGCAATGGACAAAATCGCAAGAATACTCGGACTCGGTTATCCCGGCGGCCCGAAGATAGACAAGCTGGCAAAGGAAGGAAATCCGCACGCATTCGAATTCAAGCGTGTTTTGCTCGAGAAGGGAAGCTATGATTTTAGCTTCAGCGGACTTAAGACAGCAGTTATAAATCACGTAAATTCCATAAAGCAGAAGGGCGGGGAGATTAATAACGCCGACATTGCGGCAAGTTTCCAGCTCGCGGTTATGGAGGTTATTGTCACAAAGGCTGTGTCGGCCGCAAAGGAGTACGGCCGCACTTCGATAGCTCTTGCGGGCGGCGTGGCAGCAAACAGCCTTCTAAGAAATATGATGCAGGCAGCATGCGAAGAAAACAAAATATCATTCTGCAGACCGGAGCCTGTCTTGTGCACAGACAACGCCGCCATGATAGCGTGCGCGGCCTATTACAAGTACAAAGACGGCTTCAGAGACGGCCCGATGCTCGACGCAAGCGCGGTACTCGACTTCTAAAGCAAAATCCCCCTTAAGCAGCCAAGAATTTTTAAGCTTGCCTGCTTAAGGGGGACTTTGTAAAATCACACTATGACGATTTTCGATTTTTTCGGTCTTACGATATCTTACTTTCAATATAGTCAACGATTTCACTGACGGTAGTGAGCTCGGATGCATCCTCGTCAGGGACTTCAAATCCAAATTCTTCTTCGACAGCAAGGATGATTTCAACAGCGTCGAGCGAATCTGCGTCAAGATCGTTTATCAGATGAGAATTATAAGTGATCTTGTCTTCGTCCATCCGGAGCTGCTCTGCGATTATCTCCTTTACTCGATTAAATACCATAATTTAACCTCCCAAATAATAATGTCTTTCTCTATAATTTTTTTCCTTTGTTAAATTTATGCAATTACAGTCTTATTATAGGTTCAAAATCCATGAATGGCAACACTTTTTTGAATTATGCCTTTTTTGTGCTTGACATAAGCTTACCGGCGGCCGCACACTGCCCGCATACCGACTCCTTACCGGCGGCCGCACACTGCCCGCATACCGACCCTTGCCGGCGGCCGCTAGGACAGCTCCTCCCACTCCTCATAAGCCGCCGCAAGCTTCTCCTTCTTTTCGGCTGCCGACTCGGAGAGCTCGGAAAGCTTTTCGTAATCGGAAATATATTCTTCAGAGCACATTTTCTGCTCAAGGTCGGAAATCTCGTCCTCAAGTGTTGTGATGAGCTCCTCAAGTGCCTCAATCTTACGCTCGCGGCGTCTCTTTTCAGCTTGGAGCTCTTTATTTTTCCTGCGCTCGTCAATGCGCTGCTGCTTGTCGCTTTCGGGGCGCGCTGCAGCCATATCCGAGCTTATGGAATTGCTTTTCGAAAGATCGCTCATATAGGCATTCGCAGACGTGACGGCAGCTTTCTTTTCATTATAATAATCATAATTTCCCGGAAATATTGTCAGACCGTTTCGGCCAAGCTCGTAAATCGATGTAGGGACCTTATTCAGCAGATATCTATCGTGAGAAACTATTACACATGTGCCAGGAAAATCGAGCAGAGCGTCTTCAAATACTTCCTTAGACGCGATATCCAGATGATTTGTCGGCTCATCGAGAATGAGCATATTTGCGCCGGACATCATAAGCTTGAGGAGCGAGAGACGCGCACGTTCACCGCCCGAAAGAGCGCTTACCGGCTTAAATACGTCATCATTTTTGAAGAGAAATCTTCCCAAAAGCCCACGCAGTTCATTGTCACTGTATAGAGAATAGGCATTTCGCATCTCTTCTATCACGGTAGATGATTCGTCAAGCATGCTCTGCTGCTGGTCATAATATCCGAAAACGATATTGTGCCCCACCCTGATATGCCCTGCGGAAGGCGGAATCTCAGACATGATCATACGAAGAAGAGTAGTCTTTCCTGTTCCGTTTGGGCCTATTATGCAGATGCGCTCGCCCCTTTTTATATCGAAAGAGACGTCGGAAAATAATATTCTTCTTGAATCGCCGGTGCCGTATGCCGCGGCAATTTCATAAGCCTGAAGAGTGTCATTTCCGCTTTTTGTGCTCTCGTGGAATTTTATTTTCATTTGGTTGTTTGAAAAAGAAGGCTTGTCTGGCATCTCCATGCGGCTTAGCATTTTTTCCCTCGACTTGGCGCGCTTCGCAAGCTTTTCGGTTCCGCGCTCCTTAAATCTTCGAACCATATCCTCCTGACGCTTTATCTCTTCACGCTTCTTTTCATAGGTACGAAGCTCGTTCACAAGGCGTACCTTCTTTTCCTGAGCGTAAAATGTGTAATTTCCCTCATAGACACTGAGCCTGCCGCCATCGACCTCAAAAATTCTATTAACCGTATGGTCGAGGAAATATCTGTCGTGAGAAATAATAATCACGGTGCCCTGATAGCTGTGCAGATATTGTTCGAGCCACTTAAGCGTGCCGATGTCAAGATGATTTGTAGGCTCGTCAAGCATGAGAATATCAGGCTTCTTCAGCAAAAGTGAAGCAAGCGCGAGTCGCGTGCGTTCACCGCCGGAGAGAGACTCGGTCTTCTTGTCAAAAAAAGACGGCGGAAATGCCATGCTGCTCAGAACACCGGTGATCTCGCTCTTGTATCCGTAGCCGTTTTTCAGACGATAATCCTCAGATATCCTGTCATATTCAGAAAGCAGTTTCTGAATATGCGTCTCGTCCTCAGTGCTGCTTTGAGATTCAGAAAGACTTGCAATTTTTTCGGAAAGATGCGCCATATCATTTTCCATTTTGATAAGAGGAGAGAATATGGAGAGCATTTCTTCATAAACAGTTTTTTCTGAAGTAAACATGTCATTTTGCCTGAAATAGCCTATATTTAAGTCAGACGAAATGAAAAAATTTCCGGAGTCATAAGACAGATCGCCCGCCAAAATATTCAGAAGCGTGCTCTTTCCGGCGCCGTTCGGACCGACTATGCCGACGCGGTCACCGGCATTTACGTGAAATGAAACATTGTTAAAAATTTCATCAACTCCATACGCTTTTGAAAGCTGATTTGCAGAAATAACTATCATAAGATACCTCAAATATATAAAAAATACAATTTATATCAATTAAACCGTCTTAGAAACCGTCATCAGACAGAAAAATAAGCCTTAGACAGAAAAATGGACGTTTTCTTAAGCTAAGGCAAGACGGAACCGGATGATTTGAAAGTACATGATGTGTGCAAATAAATCGCAGACAAGTCAAAATCCGGCAATGCATTATATCATATTTCGGCATAATAATAAAATCCAAAAGAAAATAATATATTGAAAAAAAAGTTTGTTATTGTTATAATATTATCATGCGAGGTTAAATTTTTTGTATTTGCAATCAAATAAAAATCATGTAAAGAATCAAGCGAAAATCAAGCCAAGAATCAGGCGGAATTCAAGCAAAATTCAAGCGAGATTCAGGCGGAATTCAAGCAAAATTCAAGCGAGATTCAAGTAAAATTCAAGCCAAGAATCAGGCGGAATTCAAGAAAAAATCGAGCACAAAATCATATAAAATGCTGCAAGATGATATCAAACGCCAAACAACTGAATGCAAGACAAAATAATTCAAAATAATATATAATTAAAGGTATCGGAGAAGCTATGAAAGAAAAAGTTAAAATTTCCAACGCAGTAGTAAAAAGACTTCCTGTTTATCGCAGATATCTGGAAGAACTCATGGCAAAAAATATTGTAAAGATTTCATCGGATGAGCTAAGCTCCCTTATAGGGTTTTCCGCATCTCAGATCAGACAGGATCTCAATAATTTCGGAGGATTCGGGCAGCAGGGATACGGCTACAATATAAAGGCTCTGCACAGAGAGATAAATTCCATTCTCGGACTCGACAGAGAATATAAGATGGTAATCGTAGGAACAGGAAATCTCGGTCAGGCGCTCGCCAACCACTCAAAATATCACAGGACAGGATTTCCGGTTGTGGGGATGTTTGATACAAATCCGAAAATTATCGGTCTCAAGATAAATGATATCGAAGTCATGGACAGCGAAAATCTTGTAGACTTTTTGAAGACAAACAAGGTTGACATCGGAATCATCACTACGGACAAAGCAGCGGCCCAATCAGTTGCCGACAAGCTTGTAGAAGGAAATGTAAGAGGCATATGGAATTTCGCAACTACGGATCTTAAGGTTCCCGATCATGTCGAGGTTGAAAATGTGCATGTGACCGATTCACTAAATATTCTGGCTTATCATATCAAGCAAAGAGACGACGAATAGATAAGGAAAAAACGTCAAGAAGTCAAAAGGAATGCCGGACAGACGGGGAAAAAACAAGATTTGCTCGGCGAAGCAGAAAAGCAAAAAAGGGATGCCGGACAGACGGGGTAAAGACACCAAACGAGCAAAATACGTCAAACAGAAAAGGCTAACAGGCGAAAAACCCGGCGAACAGAAGCTAAAAAGCCGACGAAAATGATGTCGTACGGATTATTACGGATTATATGGAAGAAAAATGCGGATATACCATAAGGTATATCCGCATTTTGTTTTGTCATAAGAGACTTTTCAAACTATATACTAAATAAGTATCCGTTGATTAAGCCTGTTCAGGTGCGTCTACCGGACAAATGGAAGCGCAAGCACCACATTCGATACAAGCGTCAGCATCAATCTGGAACTTAGATTCTCCCTGAGTAATAGCATCAACAGGACACTCTGCTGCACACGCACCACACATGATGCAGCCATCCTTGATCGTATAAGCCATAGTAATACCTCCTTGATGTTTATCAATACTATATACGATGTATTATAGCAAAGATTAAAGTGATAGACAATATTTATTTGTTGAGTTCATCGTTTATTCTTTCACGATAAAAATACCTTCGGAAGTCTTTCGCATGACGGAAGAATTCAAATCATAACATAAGTAGTAGGTGAGATTGGAAATTTGTTATTCAATGACAAGTCAGAGTCGCTTCAGATGACGGTTTAATATTAAATCGGATATAAATTTGTTGTATTAGATATAGCCTATGAGCTGCGACTGATTTTATGTATACATAAATTAGATATTGTTTTTTTGAGATCCTTAAATTAATATAAAAGTGGCACATGCATATATATAGTGCACAAGTGTTCAGCATTTATTTCATGGAGGAAGTGCGGTAAAATGACAGATTCCTTTCAGCGATCTTGCGTCGCAATAGGTGGGTTATTATTACTGTGTGACACGGAAAGGAGGGATACATCACTAAGAGTGAAAATGTGGTTGTTCTGAAAAAAATTGCTGCAAATAATATCTGCAGCATGATTGTGCATGCACGTCATACAAATCAATAATTTTAGATGAAGGAGGAAGTTTTTATGAGCAAGACCAAAAAGCGAAAAGTGTTATCGCTATTCATAACACTTTGCATGCTTGCAACAATGTTTACTTGTCTGAGTGGCACTGTCAATGCAACCTCGACGGTATGGAGCGGCGCGACTGCATCTTCATATGCGGGTGGTGACGGAAGTTCTGCGAATCCGTATCAAATTGCTACTGCAGAACAGCTGGCATATCTTGCCCAACAGGTGAACTCGGGAACATCCTATTCCGGTTCATATTTTGAGTTGACGCAAGATATATTCTTGAATACAAGCAGTGAACCCAGCGCAAACACGTGGCCTGCTATAGGCACGCGATATGCTCCTTTTGCCGGTACTTTTGACGGCAATGGTCATTATGTTTGTAATCTTTACATTTATTCGCCAACTACAAGTACAGTGACACACAAGGGTTTATTTGGCAGCAATGATGGTACGATTAAAAATGTCGGTGTGACTGGAACTGTAGGAGCTTATCGGTATGCAGCCGGTATTGCGGGATACAATAGCGGAACCATTATATCATGTTTTAACTCGGCTGCTGTCACAGGCAACGACAGCGGAAGCAGAGGCTCAGGAGGTATTGCCGGAGCAAACAGCGGTACAATCAGCTATTGCTACAACACCGGGGCAGTCAACAGCCTGTACAGACCTGCAGGTGGCATTGCCGGTATTTTTGATACGTCGGGAACGATTTCGAATTGTTACAGCATCGGGGAGATCTCATCTGCCGGAGGAACGAGTTACGCCGGTGCTATCGTATCTACAAAAAACAATGGCAGTATTTTGAATTGCTATTATCTGAACACCAGTGCATCTCATGCGGTTGCATATCCATCTTCCACAGTAGGAACGAAAACCGCAAATGAAATGAAATCCTCTGATTTTGTTTCGACATTGGGAAGCAGCTATTTCAAGGACGATCCCGGAGATGAATACAATGACGGTTATCCTGTTTTATTGTGGCAGGATCATGCTGTTCCTGAATCGCCCGGTTCGGTAAGCAACACTGTATCATTTACATGCAATAATGCTTCGTTTATTCCAAGCCTGACAACAACAGACGGGTCGGCAAGCTTTACAGTTTCACCTGACTCCGGATATGCTGCTATGACAGTCATTACGCTTCCGGTAAGCAGTGGTGCTTATATAAGTAAAACTGCCGCAAACAGTTATACAATCTCCAATATCACAACAGATGTTCAAGTAACGGTTTCGGCATATTCATCTGCGGTTTACGAAGCAGCTGCCGCCGCTTCGGGTATTATTGATGTAAAGTCAAGTTCTGCTGCGATTAACGGCAGCTCTTATGAAAATGAAAGACTGCTTGTCGATTGCTCTAATCAAGCTACTGCACTGACTGTCAACAATCTGACAATTACAAACGGAGACACCAACGTAATCAACTTTGGTAACTACAGCAACACTCTTACTCTAAATGGAGAAAATATATTAAGGGGTGAGGCCGGAAATTACGCAGCCATACATGTTCCGTCAAGCAGCTCGATACTTATTAACGGTACAGGAAGCCTCAATATGTATAAAAATTCTCTTGGCGCAGGCATCGGAGGGGATAGCGGCGAAGCCAACGGAACGGTTACTATAAGCAGCGGCACTATTTTTGCTCAGGGCAGCAGTACAGGAGCAGTGATAGGTACAGGTGCCAATGCAGCTTCTGCAGGAAATATAAATATAACCGGCGGTCAGCTGAACCTCGCAACCTTGTCTAATGGAGCTGTTATAGGAGGAGGCGTTGGCGGTTCTATCGGTGCCGTAAGTATCACAGGAGGCAATCTAAATCTTGTAAGTGATTGGAACGGTGTGTGTATCGGTGTCGGAAATTCAAGCAACACAGCAGGAAATCTTTACATAAACGGTGCATCGCTTTACGTAAAGGCTACCAATAATCGTACAAGTTCTACACCATTGATAACGGCAACGGTTACATCATCTGCATCCAGCAGTGTTGCTCTATATCCTGCGGCGATTCCATACGCTGGTTGTTCAATGGGAATATGGGAAGAAGCTACTTGCTTATATGACGGAGCTGTGAATAATTACGGTTTTGTTAAGCAAGCCTCAGAATCAGAAGGTCGGTGGGAATCTAATACATCAGATACAATCTATTTATATTTAGCACCGACTACACATTTGGTTTATACAGATTCTGCATATTATACTTGTACATATGATGCAAGTTTAAATCAATTTGATGTTGTTCAATATGCATAAATAATTCAATATGAAATACATTTAATAAGGAGATATTTTATAATGAGAAAATTCTTTATCTTACTGTGTGTTCTTCTTTTGTGCTTGTCATCAGTACCGATGATATCATTTGCGGAAGAATCTGTCAGTGTAGGAAGCTATTCCGAATTAAAAAAAGAAGTAGAAAGTGCCTCAGGTACAACAGAAAAGGTTATTAATCTTACCGCTGATATAAGCAGTGATAGCTTTACCGGGAAAATTTCAGTTCCAAACGGTGCTAATGTAAGGATTAACGGCAACTATCACAACATTGTCGCACCACTAATGGGTGCTTTTACTGTTGGAACAAATACTGCAACAGAAGGTAATGGAGCAACGCTTACCTTTCAAGATATCGGCTTAGAAGTTAGTGGAACAGGCGCTAAAGTTATAATACAAAAATATTCTGTTGCGAATTTTGAAAATGTCGCTATGACAGTTAAAGACGCAAACATTGCAGTAATGGGTTTTGCAAATAGTACGATAAATATTAAAAGCGGTATATATGGTGCCAGCGAAGGTACTACTTTCCAATTTATGGGAACGTGTAATATCATGCCGACAGCAGCAATTACAGTCAAAGGAAAATTTGCAGTGTCTAAAAAAGCGAATATTATTCCTCAGAATGGTTATACGATTAAGTCTGCTACTACCGGCAGCACAACAGACAGCAATTTAACGGATATTACGTCTGATATAGGGAAAGCTGATGGTGCATATGAATTAACTTATGTATCACCACTTGAAATACAAGTTGAAAACTGTCTTGAGAATGCCGCAAATCCTGTAATTAGCGAACAAACCACCGGAATTCAAACCTATGAGCAAAATGCAAAATGTAACCCGTTGAGCGTTACGGCAACTTCACCTGATGGAGGAACTTTAAGCTATCAATGGTACACCAATACAACCAATTCTACCATGGGCGGAAAAAAAATCAGCGGTGAGACATCATCCTCATATACACCTGATTCTTCCGTTGTCGGCAACACCTTCTTTTATTATTGCTTGATTACCAATACAAAGGAAGGTATGAATCCGGCTTCGATTTGGTCAAATTTTATGTATGTTATGATAACTGAGCCTTCAACAGGATATAGTGTTTCGTTGAGTAATTTCCCTGAAACAAGTGTCCTGATAGGGCAGAGCTTCACAGCGGATATTATTATGAAATCAACAGGCAGCCTTTCCGCAGCTGAGCTTACGCTAAATGTTAATAAAGACGTTATTAAGATCACAAATGTCAAAATTGCTGAAAGTCTTACTGCCACAGGCAAAAATAACATTAACGAAGAAGGCAGCAGCGCAAAGATTTCATTTTATGGCAATACAAACTCCGCAGCCGACGGATTAACCGTTGCAACTGTGACTTTCGAGGCAGTAACAGCAGGTTCGGGGAACATTGCAATCGCAAATGATGCCATTGCCGCAGCTTCCGGAGAAAAATCCGATATCACTGTAGCTGTGCCTGAAACGGCAACCGTAATAGATGTTGTATCAGAAAGCTATTCAATCAGCGATTCATCTTATGCAGGAGGCAAATATTTGATAAAATATTCCCCTGCAAATGAAATCACTACTGGTTGTGCAACTTATGACGGCAAAGATATGTATTGGTCAGACAAGTACGATTCATGGGTTTATCTGGCAGACAGTAAGGTTTCGTTAGATAAAAGCAATTTTAATGTAAATGCCCAAGGTTCTAAGATTAAAATCGACTATAGCGGAGATTTAAATGTTAATAACAAAATCAATATAGTAGATGCGCAGATTGCGTATGATATTGCTACCGGCACATATAAAGACTTTGAAGTTATTGACTTATTATCATGGCTTATGGCTGACGTAAACAGCGACGGCGAAGTTGATGCAGGCGATGCTCGTGCTATTCAATACTACATACACTACGGTACTTTCGAGTAGGTTATACTGCCGGAAAGGAAATTCAATATGAAGTACAGAAGAATAACAACACTTCTTTTGACCATATCGCTTTTATGTGTATTATTTACGCCATGTACCCAGGCGGCAGAGGGTTATGTCTTCTCTTTAAAGGCAAACGGAAATAATTCCGCTACGGTGAGTGTAGGGGATACTGTAACAGTAACTCTTGATGTTTCTGCTGCAAGTAAACATTTTAACATGTATGCAGTATCTGCTACGTTGCGCTTTTATGGTGAAATGTTTCAGATCAGCAATAACACCCCGGGTGCAGGGATAGATTGTACAGCTGCAGATTCAGGTGACGGATGGAAAGATGTGACTGTCAATGCGCTTTCCGACAGCATAGAGGGTGACACTTGGAGCAGTCCGGCTACACTGATCACACTGAAATTAACAGCTTTAAAAGCAGGCGCGACAAAGCTTATGCTTAAAAAGGCAAAGGTGGCAAATGAAACAGGGACAATGCAGGATTATTCGTCCGGAACGAGTGATGTCAGCATTACAATCAAAAATGTCGAAAGGGATGATTCTGGCAAAAATATCGGTGAAAATACCAAGGACGGCACTGACAATGAACCGTCAAGCAGCGGAAAAGATGTTAGCGGCTCAACCGAAACAGGAAGTACAGACGGTGGTGCAGTCACAGAACCTGAAGTTACATACAATAATCCGTTTGTAGATGTTGCCGACGATGCATGGTATTCAAAAGCAGTGCAATATGTTGTTGAATCAAAACTTTTTACAGGTACCAGTGCCTCTACATTCAGTCCGGACAGCAATATGACCCGTGCGATGTTTGTGACTGTGCTGCATCGTTATGCCGGTTTGCCAATTGCAGGATCTACAGCGAAATTCTCAGATGTTTCTGCAGACAGCTGGTACAGTGCAGCTGTCGCCTGGGCATCAGAAAATAGGATTATTAATGGCTATGGAGATGGCATGTTCTGTCCAAATAAAAATATTACATTGGAGCAGATGATGACCATACTATATCGTTATATAGGTGCAACCGGATCAGGCGAGCTTCCTGCTGAGTATGGAGCTGTATCAAATTGGGCAGAGGATGCGATGCGTTGGGCATGCCATGCAAAGCTCTTTACCGGAGTAGAAGGTACATTGAGAGCCAAAGAGGCAGCTTCGAGAGCACAGGTTGCCGGATTCATGTCCAATTTCAATTTGCTGCCTCGATGAGTAAGGACAAGGAAATATAAAATGACTGCAGGAGGGAAAGAGTTCCGATGAAAATAAAATTAAAAAAAATGTTCTCTCTGCTGTTGGCGGGTGTATTGGTTATTTCCCTTCTGCCGGCAACAGCATTTGCAAATGATAGCAATAACAATAATAGTGTAGGACTGTCTGCTTCTAAAAATGATGTAAATGCAGGAGACAGCTTTACGGTAAATGTAGTACTGCACGGAACGGCAAATGTTACAGCTCCTGCAGCGGCAGAAATCTGCTTCAATTATGATAAAGATTTGATTTCATTTGGAACGGTTGATGTAACGACTGGAATCGATAATATTAAGGCAACGGCAGACGAAGGAAAAGCTGTTGTTACATATTATGGAGCTGAGGAAACATTTGATCTTAACGGAGAACTTGTGCTTGCAACATATAGTTTTACCGGATTTACAACCGGTAATGCAAAATTCACATTAGAATCAGCAGTTGCTGCCGAAAAGGGCTCAAAACCGGATATCACATTGGATATGTCTGATTCAATAAATGTTTCGATATCTCCGATGTGGAAAGGTGAGGGTGATGAAAGCAGCCCATATATAATTTCTGATACAGCTGATCTGGAAAGGCTCAGAAATCTTGTAAATGCCGGAAATAGTTTTGCGGGAAAGTATTTCAAGATTGCAGATGATGTTTCGGAAACGGATATTACCTTGAGTGGATATACGATAGGATATTATTATAAAGTATCCACTATCCACAGCACAACTATTGATAATAAACCTTTTTCAGGTATTTTTGACGGCAACGGTAAGGTTGTGACAACTCAGAATCTGATAAGACCAAAGGGAACATACCCAAAGGATACGGCAGGTTTGTTTGCGAATATTGAAGATGCCACGATAAAAAATCTTACTGTTGCGGGTGATAATTGCATCATAGGCAGAGGAGCGAACTGCCTGATTGAAAATTGTACAAATATGTCAAATATTGAGACAACCGGAAAGGCGCACAGACAAGGAGGAATTCTTTGCTATGCAGAAGGTGATTATGTCACAATTAGAGACTGTGTCAACAGGGGTACGATTACAAACAAAGGAAAAGGGACGTCTTATGGCGGAATTGCGGGAATGCTTGACGCTAAAAAAAATACTGTCACTAACTGCATTAATTACGCTTCAATAGATGGCGGAGGCCAGGTTGCGGGAATTGTGGGTGAATCAGGATCATCATACTTTAACGAAGGCGCAACAATCGCAGAGACTTGTGTGATATCAGATTGCATGAACTATGGAGACATTACTGCAAATGCAGGCGGTTCGGTTAGTGGTATAATAGGTGACTGTTTTATTAATTTAACTGTCGAAAAATGTGGTAATACAGGAGTACTGCATGCTCGTGGAGGTCGCGGAGGCGGAATAATCGGCAGGTTCAAATCTGTTGCTGATTTTGGCAATAAGTATACTTGTTCAACGCTGAAAATCGACCAATGTTACAATACCGGAAAGCTTTATGTTGAGGACGCAGAGGGTGGTATTGCGGGAATTATTCAAGGTTTCTCTAACGAAAGCTGTATTTCCAACGTCTATAATACCGGTACGATAGAAGAAAAAACTTACGAAAAGACTGATGAAGGTATTGGCGGAATAGTCGGATATATAATGAGTTTTGACAATGATATATCGCTGTTAATCGAAAATGCTTACAATTTAGGTCAGCTCATTCCAGCAGAGGAAGATAGAGTCGGTCAGATTGTAGGCGGTGCGGACATAGGCTTAATTGGATCTGATGAAAGCAGGGTTTCATTTAAAAATGTATGGTATCTTATCCGACAAAGTACCGGCTCCGAGGGCTCTGAAACTGAATCATTCAAAGCGATAGGACTTACTGACTCAGATAAAGATGGTGTGACAGGGCACAACGAATCAGATCTCAGAAGTGTTATGACAAAAACTGTATTGGGCGACAAATGGACAGATGATGTCGGAATCAATGACGGATATCCAATCTTACTGTGGCAGGACAATATAGTGGCTTGTGACGTTGTCACAACTATCACTGCTCCTGATGAAGCAAAGGTCGTGCTTACAGTCAACGGTAAGGAACAATCCGGCGGCGAGTCTACTGTAAAGGTTGGAAAAAACAGCAGCATAAACTGGAGCTTGGTTATTGCAAAGGAATATGAGGTCGTCTCATGGACGATAAACGGACAGAATGCTGAGTATAGTTGTGTTACAAAAGCTGCGGATACTACATACAGCAATAGTGCCGAAGTGACAGAAGCCACGAATGTAAATATTACTATACAGAAAAAAACTGCAGATACGACCAAAAATGATCAGTTGATTGAAAGCACAGTTTCACGTGCACTTGTCTGGGACGGAGTGAGTGTAGATGTCAGCTGGTATTTTGGACACGAGAACGATAAGAGCTATAAAATTAGTACAGCAGCCCAACTTATGGGTGTGTCCGCATTGGTAAACGGGTTGGTGAACGAAAACTGCAAGGTTTACACCACGACGACACAATATATAGATGCTTCAGAGTGGAACAAAAATAATCAGTATGTCATAACAGCTAAAAGTTCCGACTCCGGTTCGACCGGGCAAAATATGAGTACCGAAACGTATCATTATGGTATAGAAGACTTTAACGGAAAAACAGTAACATTAACAAAGAATGTTGACATGGGCGGCTCATACAGCTATGGCTCATGGTTCGGTCCAAATTTCATGCCTATCGGCGGTCAATATCTGATGAAAAAGGATGATTCATCAACCAAGCTGTCATCTTCGTTCTGCGGGACTTTTGACGGCGGCGGACACTATATATATAATATTTACTGTGACCGTTATTGCTCTACCGGCAACTTCGGAGACGGTCAGAGCGTCGGTTTGATCGGCCGTTTGGGTGTACATGATGCTGATCCGGAGAGTCTGCGGCCTGTAAATCCTACTGTAAAAAATGTCGGCATAACCGGTTATATTTATGCAAATCGAAGTGTCGGCGGCATTGTCGGGAAAACAGGAAAAACAGCATATAATACAGAAGGAAGTGACGGAAAAGGTTATTCTGTCATCGAAAATTGTGTAAATTATGCTACGATCGTAGGCACAGATGCAAAGGGCACAGGCGGAATATGCGGAGCGGCATACAATGGCGGTATAATCAAAAATTGCTACAACACGGGTTCGATAACCGGTGGTTGGCCTGCAGGCGGCATTGCCGGAGAAAATGAAAATACGTTGATAAGCTGCTATAATGTAGGTTATGTCGACTCGACGGCGGGAAGCAATTATGGCGAAGCAATTGGGACCAGAAACGGAAGTTTCAACCATGCTGTCGTAAACTGCTGGTATTTGGAGGGAAGCTCGTCTGACAGCGGATATTACAATGATTCTACAGTTAAAGTAACCGCAATGAATGACAAGAAAATGAAAGTATCCTCTTTCGTGGATGCACTGAACCTATATGAAGATGCATATCTTGCGGATACAAAGGACATCAACGGAGGATATCCTGTACTCAAATGGCAGCTTAAAAATTCAGAAGGCGACAACACGAAAAAAGACGACAGCAGCAGCGGAGGCAAAGATATAACCGATCCTCCGATAACAGACCCGGATTCGAAGCTTCCTTTTGACGACATAGAAGATCACTGGGCAAAGGATTCGATAGTGTATATTTACAACCATAAGCTCATAAATGGTATAAGTGAGACGAAGTTTGCACCTGACATTACACTGACTCGTGCGATGCTGGTGACTGTGCTTTATCGTCTCGATGGCGAGCCTTCGGTTTCAGGTGACGTCAAGTTCACCGATGTCTCTTCCGACAGCTGGTATTCTAATGCAGTCCTCTGGGGCTCTCAGAATGATATCATAAAAGGATTCGGCGATGGACGTTTTGCTCCGGAAGCTTCTGTGACGCGTGAACAGATGTCAGCGATATTTATGCGTTATGCCTCATATAAGGGAGTGAAAACCGACGAACGTGCTGATATCAGCAATTACACAGATAGGGATAACGTGTCATCGTGGGCACTTGACTCTGTCAAATGGTCTGTGGCCAAAGGCTTAATAAAAGGCAGAACAGAGACAACAATTGCCCCGAAGGGTACAACTACACGTGCTGAGATTTCAGCCGTACTTGAAAGATATTTGAAAAATGTAATATCGGTATAGTGTGTAATGTAATATCGGCAACGTAATATCGGTATAGCGTGAAACATAACATTAGTATAGTGATATTGACCCGAAACAGGGAAGCGAGTCAGTATTAAAAATGCAGACGCCGGCTTTATGCCGGCGTTTTTTATGAGAAAAATCGCGGAAGTCGGCGATGAAAATTGACAGCGCCGCATTCAATAGAATATAATTTAGTGTGAAGTTTCGAGGCGGCGCGGCATGAACCACAAGGGCGAGAGGTTCTGACTTCGCATTGTGATGCGGTACGAGGTGATTCGAGGCGGTGCGTTGCGGTGTGATGCGATGCGGCGCGGACGGGGGACGGAATCGAAAAATGAAAAACATAAAGAATATAAAAAATACAAACGGAGGTGTCGTCGGATGAAGGTATACGGATTGTCGGGCAAGAGCGGCACAGGAAAGAGCTATCAGGCGATAAATATATGCCATGACCGCGGCATTGAGTCTATTATCGATGACGGAATATTTATATATCAAAATACAGTGCAGGCGGGTCACTCGGCTAAGCGCGCACAAAATAAAGTAACAGCCGTGAAGACGGCTCTTTTTATGCGCGATGAGGATCGTGACGCAGTGGCTGAAAAGATATCTGAGAAATCCCCGGAGAGTATTCTTGTAATTGGTACTTCGGACAGGATGGTGGAAAAGATATGCGACAGGCTTGGGCTTCCGGCAGTTTCTGAGATGATACATATCGAGGACGTTGTGAACGAGGAAGACCTGAAGACAGCCAGAAAGCAGCGCGATGAAGAGGGAAAGCATGTCATCCCCGTCTCGACATTTGAGATAAAATCACAATTTTCGGGATATTTCATGGCACCGCTGAAGATGCTTCGGTGGCGCGGAAAGAATCTCGATGAGTCGGAAAAGACGGTCGTGCGCCCGACATACAGCTATCTGGGCGATTTTACGATCGCAGACAAGGCAGTCAGAAGACTCATAAGACATTCATGCAGCAAGAGCTCTCTTGTCTGCAATGTCTCAAAATGCAGTATAAATAACACACAGGAAGGTCTTGATATAAAGCTCGCTGTAACTTTGTATATGGAACCTGACTTGCCGGACAAGGCTTGCCGGCTTCAGAAGAATATTATAAAGGAAGTTGAACAAATGACGGCATTCAATATCCTTTCTGTGGATATTTACGTCAAAAATCTGAAAAAAAGATGATGCTGCGTACTGCGAAAATCTCTGAGCTTGCGTGCTGCGAAAAATTTTGACGTTTCAGGCAGTGGGGCTTCTGAGTTTTCGGTCTGCGAAAGCTTCTGATTTTCAGGCCTGGTAAGATATCACAAAAAAAGGACGACATTATGCAAAACGCAGCGGGACATATCATAAAATTTGAAAATGTGAAGGATTTTGACATTGTGCATACGTTTGAGTGCGGGCAGTGTTTCCGTTGGAATCGTGAGGAAGACGGCTCATATACGGGAATCGCCGGCGGAAGGGTTGCGAATGTCAGATATGATGACGAAATTTTAATTATTGAATATCCTGCCGAATATCCTGCAGAATCGGCAAAATGCGACAGCAGGAGCGATGATGTGCCGAAAGAATGTATATCCGGTGAGAGTTCGGCTGATGAGTGCCCTGACGGTGAGAGCTCGTCTGACAAGAGTCCGGACACTGAGTGCTTGTCTGATAGGTGTTCGCCTGACGGGTGTCTGCCTGACGAGTTTCTGCCTGATGAGTGCCCGGACAGAAAAGATTCTGAAAAGCATGCCTTGCGGCACAGTCGGGAAAAAGATTTTTGGCATGAATATTTTGACCTGGGCAGGGATTATGGGAAAATAAAGGACGAGCTTTCGAAGGACGATGAAATAATGAAAGCAGCGACCGCGTACGGTTCAGGAATCAGACTTTTGCGGCAAGACCCGTGGGAGACTGTTATTTCGTTTATAATATCGCAAAATTCAAATATTCCGCGGATAAAGAGCTGCATAGAAAAGCTGTGCAGCCTATACGGAGATTTTGTGTGCGAGTGGTGCGGCAAAAGGTGGTACGACTTTCCGAAGGCTTCGACGCTTGCGGCTTTGACGCCGGAGGATTTGGCGGCATGCAAACTCGGATATCGCGATAAGTATGTCGCTGCGGCGGCGCAGAAAATAATGAAAGACGGTGTGCAAGTGCTTGCGGCGGCGGAAGAAAAATCGAGGTCAGACGGTCATGTGCTTGCGGCGGAAGGGAAATCAAAATCTGACGAAGCTTTAAAATATTTGCGAGGATTTCTCGGAGTCGGGCCTAAGGTTGCCGAGTGCATAAATCTTTTCGGGCTCAAGCATTATGACAGTTTTCCGCTTGATGTGTGGATGAAGCGCATAATGTCAAGGTTGTACGGATTCGATGAAAATGATGTCAGGTCGATGAAAAATTATGCCCGAAAGCATTTCGGAAAGTACAGCGGCTTTGCGCAGCAATATCTTTTTTATTATGCTCGTGAAAATTTGTAAGAAACTATTGACATTGGCAGATAAAAGGTTTAAATTAATGTTAGCACTCAAGAGGAACGAGTGCTAATAGAAAAAAGTTGAATACTTGCACACGGCCCACAAGCTATTTATTGGCACCGGAAAAACGTTCTGTTCGTCGATTTTAGCGGCGCAAGAAAGTTTTGCGCGCGGCTGCCTGATTGCGGCATGAGAAACAATCTTGTGCGCGGCTGCCTGATTGCGGCATGAGAAACAATCTTGTGAATTGCTGTCAGCGACAATACAAAGCTTCGCACGGTTGTTAGCGGCAATGTAAAATTTTATGCGCAGCTGCTTGCGGCAAGGCAAAGCTTCGCGCGGCTGCCGATAGCAAGAGAAGATCTTGCGCATGGCTTCAGCGGCGAAAAAGACATTTTGTGTGCAGTGAAATATGAAAGGAAGTAATATTATGATCAGACCATTAGGCGAAAATGTAGTACTCAAACAGCTCGAAGCAGAATCAAAGACAAAGGGCGGCATTATTCTTGCAGCTTCAAATCAGGAAATCCCTCAGGTAGCTGAAGTTATAGCAGTAGGCCCGGGAACAAAGGACGCTCCTATGGAATTATATCCGGGTGAAAAGGTTATATTCAAAAAGTACGGCGGCACAGATGTGACTATAAACGGAGAAGATCTCATCATCATGCCTCAGTACGACATCTTGGCTGTTCTCGACTAGTAGGAGTGTGGATGCCTCGGTAAATTGATGTAAGACGAAAAATAAAAGTGATCAAAATTGACACAAACAGATACAAGCAGATATTAATATAAGGAGAAAGAAATGGCAAAAGAAATTCAATTTGGAGAAGAAGTCAGAAGAAAGCTTGAAGCGGGCGTTGACAAGCTTGCAAATACAGTAAAAGTTACACTCGGACCTAAGGGAAGAAATGTACTTCTCGAAAGATCTTACGGCGCACCGCTCATTACAAATGACGGCGTTACTATCGCAAAGGATATCGACCTTGAGGATCCTTTTGAAAATATGGGTGCTCAGCTCGTTAAGGAAGTTTCCACAAAGACAAATGACGCTGCCGGTGACGGTACTACTACCGCTACATTGCTTGCGCAGATTATCGTTAAGGAAGGTCTGAAGAATGTAGCTGCAGGCGCAAATCCTATGGTACTCAGAAGAGGTATGCAGGGTGCTGTTGACGTAGCTGTAGAAGAATTGAAGAATATGTCTAAGGCTGTCGAGGGCAAGGAAAATATCGCTCAGGTAGCTTCAGTTTCGGCAGGCGACGAGAAGATCGGTCAGGATATCGCAGACGCTATGGAACAGGTTACGCAGGAAGGTGTTATTACTGTAGAAGAATCAAAGTCCATGGATACTACGGTAGAGATCGTAGAAGGTATGCAGTATGACAGAGGTTATCTCTCAGCATATATGGTAAATGACACAGACAAGATGATTGCCGCACTGTCAAATCCTTATATCCTTCTTACAGATAAGAAGATCACAAATATTCAGGATCTGCTCCCTATACTCGAACAGATCGTTCAGCAGGGCAGAAAGCTTCTCATCATCGCTGACGAAGTAGAAGGCGAAGCTCTTGCCACACTCGTACTCAACAAGCTCAGAGGCACATTTGAATGCGTATGCACAAAGGCTCCGGGCTTCGGCGACAGAAGAAAGGAAATCTTAAAGGACATCGCTGTTCTCACAGGCGGTACACTTATTTCAGAAGAAGTGGGCATGGACATCAAGGACTGCACTATGGATATGCTCGGTACAGCTGAGACAGTTAAAGTTTCTAAGGAAAATACAGTTATTATCAACGGCGGCGGACACACTCGTCTCATCGAAGAAAGAGTTAAGCTCATCAGAGCACAGCTCGAAGAGACCGAATCGGAATTTGACAGAAATAAGCTTCAGGAAAGACTTGCGAAGCTCGCAGGCGGCGTAGCAGTTATCAAGGTCGGTGCCGCTACTGAGACAGAGCTTAAGGAAAAGAAGCTGAGAATTGAAGATGCCCTCAATGCTACTCAGGCAGCAGTTGAAGAAGGTATCGTTCCGGGCGGCGGCACTGCTCTCTTAAATGTCATCCCTGCAGTTGAAGCTTATGTAGAAAGCCTCACAGGTGATATGAAGACAGGTGCAGCTATCATCAAGAGAGCTCTCGAAGAGCCGGTAAGACAGATAGCTGAAAATGCAGGCTTCGAAGGTTCAGTAGTAGTTGCCAAAGTAAAGGCAAGCGAGCCGGGTACAGGATTTAATGCTGCTACAGAAGAATATGTAGACATGATGGCAGCAGGTATCGTAGACCCTACAAAGGTTACAAGATCAGCACTTCAGAATGCCGCTTCTGCATCAGCTATGCTTCTGACTACAGAATCATGCGTAGTTGAAATCAAGAAGGACAACGGCCTTGAAGCTCTTGCTGCAGCTGCATCAGGCGGCGGTATGGGCGGCATGGGCGGTATGGGTATGATGTAATTTCAGCCTAAGCTGCGCTGCAAAGCATTTTGAATTTTTATTATCCCGTCGGATTCAATTGAATCCGGCGGGATTTTTTGTGCAAACAATTGAATCCGACGGAATTTTTTGTACAAACTATGTATTGTGCATACAGAAAAAATGGTGTAAAATAATAAACTAATACAACATAGCATAACACGTGCGACATAATACGTGCGGCTTGGCATGTATGGCACAATACGTGCGGCTTGGCATGCGCAGTTTAACGTGTGCGGCTTGGCATGCTGCGGCTTAAC
>CAVCIY010000006.1:0-10802 GCA_963602445.1 Lachnospiraceae bacterium
ACCTCTTCAGTATTTTCTTCGGTGTTCCCCTGGGCAACCTCTTCAGCTTTCTCTTCGGTGTTGCCGGCGGCAATCTCTTCAGTATTTTCTTCGGTGTTCCCCTGGGCAACCTCTTCAGTATTTTCTTCAGTGTTCCCCTGGGCAACCTCTTCAGCATTCTCTTCGTTATTATCGTCGGGATGCTCTTGTGTATTATTTTCAGTATTTTCTTTGGTATTTTCTTGGATATTCTCTTGAATATCCTTATTTTCCTTCGCTTTTTTCTTGTTTTTAAAAAAATCGAATAATGCCATGAAATCCTCCTGCGTAAAATTTTAATGAAATGCTTGTTTCTAAATATACCTGTTCATATGTCATTCATCTTCGTTGATCATTTTGAGCGAACTTTTGGCAGCAGCCTGCTGCGCTTCCTTTTTTGATTTTCCCGAGCCGGAGCCGAGAACCTCTCCGTTGCAGACAAATGAGACATAGAATGTCTTGTCGTGGTCCGGGCCCTCTTCCCTGTCCGTGACATATCGAAAATCTCTGATATCTTTAGAAATAAGCGTTTCCTGAAGTGTTGTCTTGTAATCGTTTATAATATGACCTTCCGCGGCGCCGTCGATAATATCCGAAAAAAGCCTAAGCACAATATCCTTTACTGTATACCAGTCAGAATCCTTATAGACAGCAGCTATAACAGCCTCCATCGCATCGGCAACGTAGGCATGATATTCGCCATCATGCTGTGAAGAACCGAGCTGACTGAATCCTACTCTGATATATTTTGAAATATTCAACTTTGTCGCTACCTGATGCAATGATTTCTCGCATACAATAATTGCTCTTAGCTTTGAAAGCCTTCCTTCAGGAATTTTGTCAAGTCTGTTGAATAATTCTTCGGAAATAATAGCGTTGAATATGCTGTCGCCGAGAAATTCAAGACGTTCGTTGTTTGCGCTGTATGCCAAATTTTTGTCATTGCTGTAGGAGCTGTGTGTAAGAGCGTTGACAAGAAGCTCTTGATTCTTGAATTGGTATCCAAGCTTGGCACAGAGGTCACTGTATGGTTTGTTTTTCTTTGGATTCATTTCGTTCATTTTAGTTGTATATAATATGTTTCTCCTTTCCCTGATTTTTTGATGAGATTTTAGGTCTTACTTTTTAATTATACTATTTTAGTCCCGATTATTCAATCTGATATAGTTGAATAATCGGGACTAAAGCCATGGGGTTAGTAATGTTTTTTTCGTACTGAATATCCAAATGTTCCGAGAAGATCGCCCATGCGATGATACTCTCCGTGACTGTAAACGAGCATGCCTGCCTTTTCAAGATCAAGCTTGCCTTTTGAGTCAAGATACGCACTGTCAATAGATATACCGAGGACATCTGCTATAAACATATCATGAGAGCCCAGCGGAATAATCTGAGATACGCGGCATTCTATGCATACCGGTGATTCCGCTATATATGGCGCGCCGACATACTTTGAAGGCTTTGGAGTAAGCCCTGCTGCCTTGAACTTATCGATGTCTCTTCCCGACTTCACGCCGCAAAGATCAGTCGCACGTGCAAGCCTGTCTGTTGTAAGATTAATGACAAACTCACCCGTCTCTTTTATAATGTCATAAGAATATCTTTCTTTTCTGACAGATATAAAAACCATTGCCGGGTCGCTGCATACCGTACCTGTCCAGGCAACCGTGATTATATTTGGTTTTTCGCCTTTTCTGCAGCAGCTTACCATGACAGCCGGAAGAGGATAAAGCATATTTCCGGGCTGCCAGAATTCTCTTTTCCCGCTGCTTACATTTTTTAAATTGTGCTGCATGCGATTGTCTGTTTTTGATGCACCCTTTGTGACTGGTTTTGCAATCCTCTTTGAAGCATTCTTTGAGGGACACTTCGCATTGCTCTTTTGGACGCTCTTTGATGAGCCTTTTGCTGTGCTCTTCGCAGCATCTTTTGACGCATTCTTTGAAACACCCTTTGATACGTCCTTTGCAGTACTCTTTGAACTGCTCTTTGATGCGGCCTTTACAACATTATTTGCAGCGTTCTTTGAGTGGTTTTTTTCGGCATTCTTCGAGGCGCCCTTTCCTCTTTTCTTTTGCTCATTCTTTTTTCCGAATGTCTCGGCATAATAATTTTTCTTAGCTTTCAAGTTGATTTATCTTTCCTATATCTCTTCTGAATTGGGAACCCTCAAATGTAATTTTTTCAACATTTGCAAAAGCTTTGGCACGAGCTTCGTCATTTGTCGCTCCTGTTGCCGTTACTCCGAGAACTCTTCCTCCTGCTGTCACGACATCACCGTTTTCGTTCAGTGATGTTCCGGCATGAAATACTACGATATCATCATCTACATCGTCCAAACCGCTGATGATCTTACCCTTTTCGTAGCTGCCCGGATATCCGCCTGATGCGATAACAACGCATACTGATCTTTTGTCACTCCACTTGATATCTATCTTGTCAAGCGTGCCGTCGATACATGCGTCAAAAATATCAGCGAGATCTGTCTCAAGTCTCATGAGAACCGACTGAGTTTCCGGATCGCCGAAT
Source organism: Lachnospiraceae bacterium (assembly GCA_963602445.1). Classification (GTDB taxonomy): domain Bacteria; phylum Bacillota; class Clostridia; order Peptostreptococcales; family Anaerovoracaceae; genus Alangreenwoodia. The sequence continues at coordinate 2,548 of CAVCIY010000006.1, forward strand.
CTGTTGTTGAATTCTATTACCTTAGGACCATCGCTGCCGATCATGAGTCCCACAAAAAGAACTCCGTGAAAATCCAGACCGTCTTCAATGAAGCCGTTTAGTGTAGGCTGCAGAATTTTGTCATTTATTTCCTTCATGAGCTCGTCATTAAAAATGAGACTCGGAGAATATGATCCCATACCTCCTGTATTTGGTCCCTTGTCGCCGTCAAATATTCTCTTGTAATCCTGAGCGGACTCCATCGGGACAATCGTTTTTCCGTCAACAAAACAAAGCATCGATGCCTCAATACCTGTGAGACATTCTTCGACAACTATCGTATCTGCCGCATCTCCGAAAATACGATCACCCATCATTTCTTCTATAGCCTTGTCGGCAGCCTCATAATCTTCCGCCAGGACAACGCCCTTGCCTGCTGCAAGACCGTCTGCTTTGATTACCATCGGATAACCGAAAATGCCTATGTCCTTTTTGAGTGCTTCCTTATCTGTATATTCCTTGTATCCTGCTGTAGGTATGTTGTGACGCGCGAGGAAAGCCTTTGTAAAAGACTTGCTTCCTTCAAGCTGCGCACAATTCTTGTCCGGTCCGAAAACTCTGACTCCCGCTTCGTTTAAAACATCCGTAATTCCCATAGAAAGAGGAACCTCAGGACCGATAACGGCCATGTCAATCTTCTTTTCAATACAAAGATTCTTGATTCCTTCGATATCTTCAGCCTTTACCGGTATACATTCGGCCAAAGCTGCTATGCCGGCATTTCCCGGAGCACAATAAAGTTTGTCAACCTTGCTGCTTTGTGCAAGCTTCCACGCTATCGCGTGCTCCCTTCCGCCGCTTCCTACTATAAGTACTTTCACTTTAATTCTCCTTTCTATATTTCTCCTGCGCAAAACATTCTTACCGCTTCAGGAAGAATAGTATGCTCGACAGTCAAGACACGTGCCGCAAGAGTGTCAGCTGTGTCATCAGGCATCACGGGAACTGATTTTTGGAGAATGATATTTCCCGTGTCAACACCTTCATCTACGAAGTGAACCGTAGCGCCGGATTCGGTTTCCCCTCCGGCAAGAACGGCTTCGTGGACATGATGTCCGTAATATCCCATTCCGCAATATTTTGGAATGAGTGAAGGATGAATATTTATGATTTTGTTTTTGTATTTTTTTACAAGTGCAGGCTGAATAATGCTAAGATATCCGGCAAGTATGACAAGGTCTGTCTTCTCTTCGTCAAGTGCTTTTATAATCGCGTCGGTGCGCTCGTCCATGTCGGGATAATTGTTCTTTCCGATGTAGATTCCCTTGATGCCGTGATTTGCAGCTCTCGTAAGAGAATACGCGTCTTCTTTGCTTGCGATGACTTGTGCGATACGTGCGTCCTTGATATATCCGCTTTCAATAGCATCTATGACAGCCTGAAGGTTTGTTCCGCCACCGGAAACAAGTACTGATATATTTTTCATAATATGTCAAACCTTTTTTATTTTTTTAACTCGCTATGAATTTTTATTCTTTGAGTTTTTATATTATTTTGTTTTTGTTAATATTATTAGTCTTTCAGATTTCTCTGATTTTACTGTTGCGGCTAAAGAATAATCAGGTAAATTTATAGCTCAACGGGCAAATTTACAGCTCAACTCCGTCATGTATAATATGTACGCCCTCACCTGATATCACACTTCCGATTATGAAAGGCTTTTCACCTGAATCGGCAAGTGATGCGGCAACCTTTTCAGCATCTGCAGGATCAACGGCAAATACCATGCCGATTCCCATGTTGAATGTCGAAAACATTTCTCTAGGCTCGATATTTCCGCATTTTTTCATATATTTAAATATTTTCGGCACATCCCAGGTTCCTACATTGATCTTTACACCGAGACCGTCTGGAATGATGCGAGGGATATTTTCGTAGAATCCGCCGCCCGTCATATGAACGATGCCGTGAATATCAAATTTCTTAAAAAGTGACTTGCATGCCTTTACATAGATTCTTGTAGGTGTGATGAGTGCGTCGCCCAATGTTGTTTCAAGCTCATCAATATAATCATCTACATCAAGATTCATCTTGTCGAAGAAAATCTTTCTTACGAGAGAATATCCGTTGCTGTGGATGCCGCTTGATGAAATACCTATGAGAGTGTCACCTTCGGATACCTTGCTGCCGTCAATAATCTTTGAGCGGTCTGCGATACCTACTGCAAAGCCGGCCATGTCGTACTCGTTGTCACTGTAGAATGAAGGCATTTCGGCAGTTTCACCGCCTACGAGAGAACATTCGGAAAGAACACATCCATCAGCAATGCCCTTAACTATATCAGCAATCTTTTCTGCCTGTACCTTGCCTGTAGCAATATAGTCAAGGAAGAAAAGAGGAACAGCTCCCTGGCAAATAATATCATTTACGCACATAGCAACACAATCCTGACCGACTGTATCATGCTTGTCTGTGAGAAAAGCAATCTTGAGCTTTGTACCTACACCGTCTGTGCCCGATACAAGAACAGGCTCTTTGATTCCGTCAAGGTCAAGCTTCACCATACTGCCAAAGCTGCCAAGACCTGTAAGTACATTTTCGTTGAATGTTCTTTTCACATGATCCTTCATAAGCTCGACAGCTCTGCCGCCTTCTTTAGTATCCACACCGGCGTCCTTGTAAGTCATCTTATCGTCCATTTGAAATGATCTCCTTTCGTTTATTTTGTTATTCTGCTCTGAATTCAGCATCAAGCTTTTTAACGTCCTCTTCCATTTTCTTCTTGTATGCAATCATCTTTTCTCTAAGATTCAGATATTTCAATGATAAAATCTGAACAGCCAAAATACCGGCGTTCTCTGCGCCGTCTATTGCAACTGTCGCTACAGGAACACCCTTAGGCATCTGAACTATAGACAAGAGTGAATCAAGACCGGTGAGTGTTGATGATTTTATAGGAAGACCTATTACCGGCAGCGGTGTAAATGCTGCGAGTACACCTCCCAGATGAGCCGCTTTTCCGGCAGCTGCGACAATAACTTCAATTCCGTTTTCCTCGGCAGATTTCGCAAAATCCATGGCTGCCACGGGAGTCCTGTGCGCCGACATGATTCTTGTTTCATACTCTACCCCAAATTCAGCAAGGATTTTTTCGGTACGTTCCACTACGGGATAGTCCGATTTGCTGCCCATTACTATACCTACTTTCACAATAGTTTACCCCTTTTTCTTTTTATTTTGCTGTGAAATAATTTATACCTGATTCGAATAATTTTTGGTCATACTGACCCGGAACATTTTTATAAAGGTTTTTACCGATACGTTCGGAATGTCCCATCTTGCCCAGAATCCTACCGTCAGGCGAAAGAATTCCTTCGATTGCCTGATTTGAGTTGTTTGGATTGAATCTGATGTCAGATGTAGGATTGCCCTCCATATCTACATACTGAGTGGCAATCTGGCCGTTTGCCGCAAGTTTTGCAATAAGCTCGTCCGAAGCGATAAATCTTCCTTCTCCGTGAGAAATAGGAATTGTGTGTATATCACCTACATTTACGCCGGCAAGCCAAGGTGAATTTACCGATGCGATTCTTGTACGCACGAGGCATGAAGCATGACGGCCTATGCTGTTGTATGTGAGCGTAGGTGCGTCCTCGGCAGGCGGTACGATCTTTCCGTAAGGCACGAGGCCGAGCTTTATGAGAGCCTGGAAACCGTTGCAAATTCCGATCATAAGTCCGTCTCTGTTTTCGAGAAGATCGGCTACAGCTTCAGAAACCTCCGGATTTCTGAATACGGCAGTGATGAATTTTGCGGAGCCGTCAGGCTCGTCGCCGCCGCTGAATCCGCCCGGTATCATGATGATCTGGCTTTCTTTTATCTTCTTTACTACTTGGCTTACGGATTCGTCGAGTGCGGATTGATTAATATTTGTAATCATCTGAAGAGATACATCTCCGCCTGCCTTTTCGAATGCGCGCCTGCTGTCTGTCTCGCAATTTGTGCCCGGGAATACCGGGATAAATACCTTAGGCTTTGCAATCTTAAATGCAGGAGATAACGAAGATCTCTTAGTATATGAATATGTCTTTATTTCAGACTTATCTTCCTTTGCTTTTGTCGGGAATACAGATTCGAGCGGAGCCTTCCACGCTTCGATCATTTTCTCGAGCGTAACAGACTCACCTGCAGATTCGACCATAATAGAATCGCCGTCTGAGGTATGACCGATAATCTCATATGAAATGCCTTCAAACATCTTCTCAACGTCTTCGTCTGATGCGACTTCGATGATGAGTGCACCTGTCTCAACCTTGTGAATATCTGTATCTGTCTTTGCGTCTTCGATGTTTACGGCAATCATATTTCCCGCTGCCATCTCGCAAACAGTAACGAAAATACCGCCTGCTCCGACACAATTCATAGACAAGATTTTCCCTTCATCGGAAAGCTCGATAACTCTTGCCATATTTTGTCTGTATTGTTCGAAATCGATCACACCGTATTCGTCTGTATCTTGGTAAACATGAACGAGTACGCTGTCGGTCTTCTTCAGCTCTGTCGACACAACCTTTCTTGCATCTGAAGGAGCTACTGCAAATGAGATAAGCGTAGGCGGAACATTGATATCCATAAATGTCCCTGACATACTGTCCTTGCCGCCTATTGAAGGAATGCCAAGCTCTGCCTGCGCAACAAGTCCGCCGAGAAGCGCACTGAAAGGCTTGCCCCATTTTTCCGGTGCAGTGCCAAGCTTTTCAAAAAATTCCTGGAATGAAAGTCTTGCCTTTCTGTAATCTCCGCCCATGGCAACAATCTTTGTAGCCGATTCCACGACAGCATGAATCGAGCCGTGGAACGGGCTTCTCTTTGAAATTTTTGGATTGAATCCGAAACTCATAAGAGTGGCTGTATCTGTATATCCGCTTGTGACCGGAAGCTTTGCGGCCATGCCGGCAGAAGGAGAAAGCTGATATTTTCCGCCAAGAGGCATGAGAACAGAGCCGGCGCCTATCGTCGAGTCAAACCTTTCCGTAAGTCCCTTTTGACTTGCATTTTCGAGGTCTCCGAGATATTCAACAAGCGGCTTCTCCTCAGGCTCAGGTGCGAAAATATTTGGATTTTCGGCTATAGTGACTGTACTTTCCTGCTTTACACCATTTGTGTCGAGAAAATCTCTTCTAAGATCAAGAATGCACTTGCCTCTCCAATACATGCGGACTCTTCCTGTATCTGTAACCTTTGCGATAGCAACGGCTTCAAGGTTTTCTTCCTGTGAATATGCTATAAATTTTTCCTCGTCTTCTGCTCTTACAACCACTGCCATTCTTTCCTGTGACTCTGAAATGGCAAGCTCAGTCCCGTCGAGGCCTTCATACTTCTTTGGTACGAGGTCTAGATTTATATCAAGGCTGTCCGCAAGTTCGCCTACCGCAACGGAAACACCGCCTGCGCCAAAGTCATTGCAGCGCTTGATGAGCGTGGAAACTTCATTTCTTCTGAATAATCTTTGGAGATTTCTTTCTACAGGAGGATTTCCTTTCTGTACCTCGGCTCCGCAGGTGAGGATGGATTCTTCAGTATGTTCCTTCGATGAACCTGTAGCCCCGCCGCAGCCGTCACGCCCTGTTCTGCCGCCGACAAGAATTATGACATCTCCCGGTGTCGGGCGTTCCCTTACTACATTTGCCTTCGGAGCGGCGCCTATTACGGCACCTACTTCCATTCTCTTAGCAACATATCCCTCATCATATACTTCGGCTACCTTACCTGTGGCGATACCGATCTGGTTGCCGTATGAGCTGTAGCCGTGAGCAGCACCCGTAGTAATCTTTCTTTGCGGAAGTTTGCCCGCGAGAGTATCGGCGATGCTGGTGCGAGGGTCTGCGCATCCCGTAACACGCATAGCCTGATATACATAAACTCTTCCCGAAAGCGGATCTCTGATCGCACCGCCAAGACAAGTGGCAGCGCCGCCGAAAGGCTCGATTTCCGTAGGATGATTGTGTGTCTCATTCTTGAACATGACAAGCCAGTCTTCAGGCTTGCCGTCTATATCTGCGGTAACATTTATGCTGCATGCGTTTATCTCTTCAGACTCATCAAGATCGTCCGCAAGTCCGAGCTTCTTGATATACTTTGTGCCTATAACGCCGAGATCCATGAGAGTAATGTCCTTTTCCGGAAGTCTTTCGCCGTAAACCTCCTCACGGATTTTGAGATATCTCTCAAAAGCTTTCTTTACGACTGCGGAATATTTGTCATCTGAAAATTTTACGTCTGTAATTTTCGTAGAGAATGTAGTATGTCTGCAATGGTCTGACCAATATGTATCGATTACGCGCAGCTCCGTAACTGTCGGATTTCTCTTAAGATCATTGGCATAATGCTCTCTTACAAAAAGCAGGTCTGCGTCACTCATCGCAAATCCCATATCATGTCTAAAAGCGAAAATCTCTTCGTCCGACATTTGAGTAAAGCCGTCAATAATCTTGACATCCTCAGGAGCCTCGGCATTTATAGCGATAGTCTCCGGTTTTTCCATGGAAGCTTCCTGGGAATCAACAGGATTTATGCAATATGATTTAACCTCTTCGGCTTCCTTTTGTGAGATTTCCCCATAGAGTGCCACTATACGCGAAAATTTAACTTCAGGCTTTTGCTCCATGCTTATAAGCTGGATACACTGTGCAGCGGAATCTGCTCTTTGGTCATACTGCCCCGGCAGATATTCCGATGCAAAAATAAAAGCCGCATCTGACAAGTCTATAGTCTCTTCAACTACAGTGTCGATTGCGGGCTCCGCAAAGACATCAAAAATGGCCTTATGATAAAGTTCATCACTGATGCCGTCCATATCATATCTGTTTATAATTCTTACATCCTTGAGTCCCATAAGCCCAAGGTTTTCTCGAATATCCGCACAAAGCCCCTGTGCTTCTACGTCAAATCCCTTTTTCTTTTCAACGAATATTCGTCTAACCATCGTTTCCTCCTAGATTTTGCAGTCATAGCCTATCAATTAATTATAGCAGTTTTTCATTTTCTGTGCGATACAATAATTGTTTTTTTAAGCGTACATTACAAATGGCAAAAGCATAAGCCATCACCTTTTAATTAGTGTAAATAATTCAAATGTCAAACATCAGCAATTCCTTTTAAATTTACGCACACAATTACAAACGTCACACATGGACAATCCGTTTTTTAATTTGAAGTACACAATTCAAATGCCAAACATCAGCAATTCCTTTTAAGTTTGCGCACACAATTCAAATGCCGGCATATTTGTCAATATATTTAAAAAAAAGCTCAAGATATTTTTTTTCAGTGACATGAAAAGGTTCGGTCTCCTGCGAAAAAGATGTCTTCATTTCGGGTTCCTCATCCGGGGTATCGAAATTAAGAAGATTTTTCAGATCAAAATATAACATGTCATCGTCAATTTGTTTCACAAGCGACATTTCCTCGTCTGTAAGCGGAGAACCGAGATATTTAGTGTAGACTGATTCGATCAACTTATCCTCAGCCTCGCGATACTCCGGCATAAAGTTCTTTAAAGGTCTCGGAACGTCTGACATATATGCTTCGCTTGCGTCATGAAGAAGGCATGCAAGTATAAGCCGATCGGAATATCCCCTCGCCTGCGCCTCAATGCAGCAATTTACGCAATGCTGACCCACAGAAAAGAAGTTCTTGAGCTGACCGTTTCCTCTGCAAAGCATTGATAATGCGTGTGCGATATCATAAATATCTACAGAATTCATATCAGGCTCAAGAGAATAAAAATCCTTGCCGGTATAAGTTCTTATGAAATCTGTTTTTTTATTTGAATTGTTAATATTATCCATATCCCATCCTCAGCTTTTTCCCCTTAATATTTGAAAGCTCGACGAAATCTCGCATCATATTGACATTTGGGTCCGAATGCGAATACCTGCTGATATTTTTAATATCCTCGGATTTTAAATCCCGTTTCATCTTCTGCAAGCTGTATCTTTTCGGAATCGATTTTATCAATATGAATATATGTGTCTGTGACAAGCGCATAAAGAAGCTTATCAATATTTGCCGCCAAGCCCTGTGCTTCCATACTCACGGTGCCGTCATATTCATTTTTAACCCATCCCGTAAGATGATAGATGTTTGCATATCGTGATGCGGTATACCGAAATCCCACACCTTGTACACGACCCGTAAAGATGATATGTTTTCTTATTTTTGCCATATTATCCATATTATTTTGTCATATTATCAATATTATATTATTATTATTA
>CAVCIY010000007.1:0-7722 GCA_963602445.1 Lachnospiraceae bacterium
TGCAGATTGTTGTGTTCGCAAATTATTTGCAGATTGTTGTGTTTGCAAATTATCTGCGGATTGTTATTTTTCTAAATTATGTGTAAGATTGTTTTTTAAAATTTATGAGTGAGATTACGGAGGTGTTCTTATGAAGGTATTGAGACAAGGTGCTTATACGAGCAATGTGAGGTATTATGACGAGAAGCATGCTATTGCAGATGCGTGTCTTTTGTCAACTGATTTTGAGGGAAGTGTAAGTGTTATTTTTGAGAGAGCTTCTATGAAGATTACGGAGGCAAAGTGGGCTATTCACCGTGCACCTGATATGGAACGGAGGGGGCAGGGGGAGGCGCCGATGCTTATCGGTCAGTCTGCTTATGCGAATGACAGAAATAATATCAAATATCTTCCGGATTACAGCAAATGCACTGATTATACGCTTCCGCCGGGCGGATGGGACGGTGATGTTCCGGAGCACAAGTCTGTTCTTGAGAAAGAAATCGTTGACGAGGAAGAGGCAAAGCTGCAAAAGGATGAAGCATCTCCTGAATGGAAGAATATCAGGGAGCTTTATTTGGAGGTTCTTAGGGGTGTCCTGCAGGCGGAATATTACATGCTGGAAGACAGAGGATACGGAGGATATGTAGATTATGAGCTGCATTGGGGTGACTCGATGCAGGGAAATTGCCGCCCTTATAATGGTGAAATGCCGCCTGTCGATGCGTGGCCGCTTTACGTGGGAGGGCCGAACCATTATCGCACGTATGATTATTATAATAAATATAAGCAGTTTACGATTATCGACAATGAAGACGGAACAATGTCGGCTACAGGAGCATATAATGACAGCTTCCACGAGCTGACAGTGGTAATGAACTTTGGAAAAGAGGATGGTATAATCACCGATTATGATCAAATGACGGTGCGTGTGCCTTTTAATCCTTGTTGGGAGCTGCAGCATCTTCACAATGACTTGTTTATCGGTAAGGATATAAGGGCTTTTTCTAAGCGCGATGTCGGCAAGATTTCAGGTGGCAACATGGGATGCTATCATCTCGTGGATCTTGTTGCAGCTATCGCTGAGATGTCTCGGTAGTAATCAGAAAGCATCAGAAAGTGACTGAAAGCAATCGCGGATAGTCGGTCTGTTGGGGATAATTTATAACGGAAAGGATGGTGATTATTATGGCAACAAAAAGTGCAAATGTAACGGCCCGTGTGCAGCCTGAAGTTAAACGACAAGCGGAGGCTGTTTTAGATAAGCTAGGATTGCCTGTTTCGGTTTTGATTGATACTTTATACAGACAAATTATCATGACAGGCGGTGTTCCGTATTCTCTCGTCGTGCCGAGTTTATCCACAAGAGACAGTATGACGGACGCTCAATTTAATGCCATGATGGAAAAAGGCTATCATCAGGCAAAGACGAGCGAGGGACTTTCCGTTGATGAAGCTTTTACTAAAATCCATGAGGGTATTTAAGTATGCGCTACGAAGTTAAGCTGACTCTACAGGCAATCAAGCAAATTGAAGAAATTGTGCAGTATATTTCTAAAGTGCTATTTGTACCGGAAACGGCACAAAAGTGGGCAGATGTTTTGCAAAAAGAAATGGCAAAGCTGGAATTTATGCCATTACGTTACCCTCTTACAGAGGAAGAACCATGGCATACGAAAAAATTCACAAAATGCCAGACAAGAATTTTCTTGTCTATTATCTGATTGACGAGGATAATAAGTCAGTGTGGATTACAGCAGTGATTTATGGGCGGAGAGACCGGATTGCGTCTCTGACGGATATGTCGATTAGTAATACAGAAGAATAAAAAATGTGCGATGTGAATTGAAAAAGTAAATTTACAATGTAAAACTAAAGGCAAAGTGAAAGACAATTCGGAGCCGGAAAATATTTTCCGATTCTTCTTGATTTGTTCATGTCGGTGTGGTAAACTCTATCTGTATTGTGAGCGGTCCGCTGATATGGTTATACATGGGGTATACACGGAGCTTTGACAAGGATTCCTTCGCATCTGCTTGCTATTGACGATGGCTTAGCTACCGGGCATTTTCCGGCTGATGAGGCAAACGAGAATGCAAGTGCAAGTGCAGATGTGTGATTATTTGCAGACAAAGACAAGAAAATTTAATCCGAGGATTTGGAATTGATTCGAGAATCGGGAATTGATTCGAGAATCAGGATTTAACTCGTGATTCGGGGCTCGTCCCGAAAATGCGGGATTGACCTGAAAATCGGGACATAGCCTGAAAATCGTTTTTTCTTGAGGATGTCGCAAATGTAAGCTTTGTTCATATCAAGAACGTATCCAAAGAAAGAGGAAAAAATGAATATTATTGAAGCTATCGAACAGGAATACAAAAGAACGGATCTGCCTGAATTTAATGTTGGCGACACATTGAAGGTTTACATCAAGATCAAAGAAGGAAACAGAGAAAGAATTCAGATGTTTGAAGGTTTCGTTCTTAAGATCCAGAATGGCGGTCTCGGTCAGACTTTCACTGTAAGAAAGATTTCTTCAGGTGTTGGTGTTGAGAAGACTTTCCCTATGCACTCACCTTCTATCGAAAAGATTGAGGTTGTTAAGCGCGGTGCTGTCAGAAGAGCTAAGCTGAACTACATGAGACAGAGAACCGGTAAGTCTGCTAAGATTAAGGTTAAGGAAATCGTAAAGTAAGGTTTTGCTTTATGTGCTTGATGAGCAGATGCAATTAAATAAAGATAAGATATTTATTTTTAACAGCGTACATTTTGTGTGCGCTGTTTTTTTGCACTATAAATTAATGTGACGAAGATTAATGCAGTATGGGTATAGTAGTATGGATATATTAATATAGTTTGAATGGAAGTTTAAGGTAGTGCCGGGATTTGAGTTTGCTGCGCAAGGATTGGTGTCGCGTGCGTAAGGTTCAGCGTCGCGTGCGCAGGGATCGGCGTCGTGTGAGTAGGGATCGGCGTCGTGTGAGTAGGGATTGGCGTCATGTGAGCAGGAATTGTTATCGGCTGTGATGGGACAGAATTGGCAGTGACGAGATTAGAGTTTGCTGTGACGGATTGATTGGCTTGTGTGCAGGCGAGTACGTTCAGATATAGCGGGAGGACGTAATATAGGATACAGGCGGCAAAATGTATACAATTTTTCGAAAGATGAAATTGTACAGTTTAGTTTGAATTTGTTAAGTATGAAAACAAACTGTTATATAAATATAAAAAAATTAGACTAAAAAATCATCTAAATTTTTTAATGTAGATGTTTGAAAATTTGAAAGAATGATGTAAAACCGAAATTTCTAAGGCAAAAAGCCAAAATAAAGACGTAAAATAGGAAATTTTCGTTAACAAAAAATGTAAAAGGACAGCTTTCGGCATAAGCTGTCCTTTTAAGTTGAAACCTGAAATAAGTTGAAACGAATAATAAGTTCAAGATAAATATAATCTTTTATTAAGAAAATTGCAATAGATTTTTAAAAAAAATTAAAAATTTTTTCTAAATTTGTATGTACAATAAATCCCACAGTTATGGGGATGATGGACACAGTGATCAAAAAAGCGAAAAGTTGTGATTTATTTTTCCGGAAATATATACAAAGTGTAAAATAAAAATGGGTTAACTGTCAATATAGGGGCTAAGAGGAAAAGATTGTAAAATGGACAGGCAAAACGGTCATTTTGCAATCAAATGGCACAAATTGGAAAAACCGAAAAAATTCTGTTGTGTACTTTTAAAAAAACAAAATTTTATCGTTTTGTATACTATTTGCACACTTTTTTGAACTGTTCGCATATTTTTTAGAATCGAATGATTATGGTGAGATTGATTTATTGTTATCTGCGTCTATGATGGAAACTGTTAACTGTATTTGAATTTCCTTGCTTAACCTTGGCTGAAATCGATCCATAGCATTGAGCGTAAGTGGCGCAGATTCAGTTTGGGAAGAAATCGGGAAGAAGTTGAGAATTGGTTGGGAAGAGGCTAAGAAACGGTTGGGAAAAAATTGAGAAGCGTCCGGAAAAAGCTGAGAAACGGTTGGGAAGAAGCCGAGAAGCAGTTGGGAAAAAGTTTTACATAAATTGCATAAATATAAATATCGTTGCATAAATATAAGAAAATTCGCTTGAACTTTGAATGTTGCTATGTTATACTTGACTAGTCAAATCGCAAAGACCATGCACAGAGTTTTTTGCATGGTCGATGTTTACATATTTATCAAAGGGTCAGAGCAATTATCAATCGCGTCAATTATCATCCGAGGAAGCTGTCAATCGCGGCAGTTATCATCCGGGGAAGCTGTCGATCGCGGTGGGTATTAATCGTGGCAATTGTCAATAGCAGCGATTGTTGATCAGAGTAATTGACAATTAAAATAATTGTCAAGAGAAATGATTCTTGCGGCCTTTTGCCAAATCGAGAAAGTTCGGATTTATTATTTAAACTTGGATTAGAAGGATTTATTATTTTGATTCGGATTTGGCATGCTTATTATTTTGATTCGGATTAGACGGAAAGGAGATTTAAAATGGCAAAGGAAAAGGCAGTTCTCGCTTATTCCGGAGGACTTGACACATCTGTAATTCTTACTTATTTAAAGGAAAACTATGATTATGACGTTATCGCGGTATGCGTAAATGTAGGTCAGGATGATGATTTTGACGCTATCGAGAAGAAGGCTTATGCCACAGGTGCCGTAAAGGCATATATCGTTGATGTTACAGAAGAGCTCGTAACTGATTATATCTGGCCGACTCTCAAGGCAGGTGCAGTTTATGAAAATGACTATTTGCTGGGCACTTCATTTGCGCGTCCGCTCATCGCAAGAGAGCTCGTTCGTATCGCTAAGCAGGAAGGCGCTGTGGCTATCGCTCACGGATGCACAGGCAAGGGAAATGACCAGGTTCGTTTCGAGTCAAGCATTCATGCTATCGATCCTTCACTGAAGATCATAGCACCTTGGAGAGAGTGGGATCTCAAGTCTCGTGAGGATTGCATAGCATATGCGAAGGAACACAATATTCCTATTTCTCAGACTTTGAAGAAGATTTACAGCCGTGACCAAAATATCTGGCACATCAGTCATGAGGGCGGCAATCTCGAAGACCCGTGGAATGAACATCTTGATGACATCCATGTGATGAGCGTACCTGTAGAAAAGGCTCCGGACAAGCCTACATTTGTCGAAATCACTTTTGAAAAGGGCTGCCCTGTGGCACTTGACGGCAAGGAGATGGGTCCTGTGGAAATCATCGAGACTCTGAATAAGGTAGGCGGCGAAAATGGCGTAGGCACTATCGATATTATTGAAAACCGTCTTGTAGGTATGAAGTCAAGAGGCGTATATGAAACTCCGGGCGGAACTATTCTTTTCAAGGCACATCAGGATCTCGAAAAGCTTGTTCTTGACAGAGAGACTATGAGCTTCAAGAACCAGGTTGCTCTTAAGTATGCGCAGCTCGTATATGACGGCCAGTGGTTTACTCCGCTTCACGATGCTCTCGATGCATTTGTTGATTCTACGCAGGAAATCGTTACAGGCGTAGTAAAGATGAAGCTGTACAAGGGAAATGCCATTCCTGTAGCTTCTAAGTCTAAGTATTCTCTCTTCAACGAAAGCTTTGCTACATTTGGCGAAGATGATGTATACAATCAGAGTGACGCTGAAGGTTTCATCAATCTCTTCTCACTCCCTATGAAGATAAGAGCTATTAATTGCAAGGAAGGAAATATTCCAAACAAGTACGAATAATTTTGATAGATATATTCGTTCATCGAGACATATTTGCTCATCATAATAAAAGTCTAATAAAGAAATCTGATAAAGAAAGCTTAACAAAGAAAGCTTGACAAAGAAAGCCCGCCGACTCCTGTGATTGCAAGAACGGTGGGCTTTTTGGCGCTCGCGGCATAAATCAGATGTATTGAAAATGAAACAAATAAGAAGTATAATATAAATGATACCCTTTTTGTGAGACAAAGGGGGTAATGATAGTTTGCCGAGGGCAAATTTTACAAAAGCGGATATTTAAAAAGACGGCTGACGCAGATGTTGAACGTCAGGCGGCTGGCGCGGATATAAGGTGACGATGGCTGACGCAGATGTCGGGTGTCAGGTGGCGAAGGCCGGCGCAGATGTCGGGTGTCGGCTTTTGATGCAAGTTTTTAATGAATTTTTTTAATGAAGGAAAATATATAAAGGAGAACGTGAAAATGGCAAAAAAACTGTGGGGCGGACGTTTTACGAAGGCTGAAAGCAAGTCGGCAACTGAGTTTAACGCATCTATTGATTTTGATAAAAAGATGTACAGGCAGGATATTGCGGGGAGCAGGGCGCATGCGGCTATGCTCGGAAAGCAGGGCATTATTTCGGCTGAGGATGTGAAGGCTATAGATGAAGGGCTTGCAGGCATTTTGGCGGATATAGAGGCAGGAAAGATTGAATTTACCATCGAGAATGAAGATATTCACATGAATATAGAAAGCATTTTGACGGAACGTATCGGCGAGCCAGGAAAGAGACTGCACACGGCGCGCAGCAGAAACGATCAGGTCGCTGTTGACTTTAGGCTTTGGACCAAAGAAGCTATCATTTCATTGCTCGATGATATGAGAAGATTGCTGCGTTCTGTTTATGAGATCGCCGAAAAAAATAAGAATTATATTATGCCGGGGTATACTCACCTTCAAAGAGCGCAGCCGGTCACGCCTGCGTATCATTTCATGGCATATTTTCAGATGTTTAAGAGAGATTATTCCCGCATGGAGGACTGCCTCGAGAGGATGGATGTGATGCCGCTCGGTTCGGGTGCTCTCGCAGGAACAACTTACGAGACTGACAGAAGATATGTGGCTGAACTTTTGGGATTTTCTGAAATCTGTGAAAATGGGATGGACGGTGTGAGTGACAGGGATTTCGCACTTGAGTTTCTGAGCGATGCGTCCATATGCATGATGCATCTCAGCAGATTTTGCGAGGAGCTTATTCTTTGGAGTTCTACGGAATTTGGGTTTGTGGAAATAGATGACGCATACAGTACCGGCTCGAGTATTATGCCTCAGAAGAAGAATCCTGATATGGCGGAGCTTATAAGGGGTAAGACAGGTCGGGTATACGGCGATATGATCACGCTCTTTACTCTTATGAAGGGTCTGCCGCTTGCCTACAACAAGGATATGCAGGAGGACAAGCCGCCTGTGTTTGACGCGGTTGAACAGCTCAGTGCGTGTATAAATATTTTTGCCGACATGCTGGACACTTTGACTGTGAACAGCGAAACTATGCAAAAGGCTGCGAAGTACGGATATATGAATGCCACGGATGCGGCCGATTATCTCGTTTCTAAGGGTGTGCCTTTCAGGGAATGTCATGCGATTATCGGTGAAATTGTTCTTTATTGCATTTCTCACGGAAAGGCTATAGAGGAGCTGTCTCTCGAGCAGCTGCAGGACTTCTCACCGGATTTCGGACCGGATATTTATGAAAAGATTGATCTCAGAGCATGTGTAAAGGCCAAGAAGTCGGAGGGTTCGACTTCATTTGAGAGTGTGGACAGAATGCTTGAGAGTGCGAAGAAATATCTTGCGTCAATTGAGGCATAAGGTGCTGCATAATTGACGGTTGGCGGCGATGCCTGCGAGGATAGCGCGATCGGAGCCGGTATTTGGTGCCTGCGGTGATGGTGATGCTGATGGCGGTGCTGACGGTGCCTGCGGATGGTGATGCTGATGGCGGT
>CAVCIY010000008.1:0-31348 GCA_963602445.1 Lachnospiraceae bacterium
ATATGGGATTTGACTGTGTTCATATGAATCTGCATAAGACATTCTCGACACCTCACGGCGGCGGCGGTCCGGGTGCAGGCGCAGTAGGATGCAAGAGTTTTCTCAGCGAATTTATGCCGGCATCTGCTTTGATGGACGGAGCGATAAGCCCAAATCCTGATATAAATGACGGATACAAGCTCCAGGTAAGAAGCTTCGCAGGGAACTTCCTTGTAGTAGTAAAAGCACTTTCGTATATGATTACGCTCGGTAGGGAAGGCATTCCAGAAGCAGCAAAGAATGCAGTTTTAAACGCAAATTATCTGATGGAAAAGATCAAGGGAACATTTGAACCGGCATTTGACAGAATCTGCATGCACGAATTTGTTCTCGATCTTCACAAATATGAGAAGGAGACAGGCGTATCAGCTCTTGATGTGGCTAAGTCGCTCATCGATTACGGTATGCATCCGCCTACAATGTACTTCCCGCTTATAGTACACGAAGCTCTTATGCTCGAGCCTACAGAGACAGAAAGCAAAGAGACACTGGATGCTGCGGCAGAGATTTTCAGAAAGCTTTACGAGCTTGGATTCTCAGATCCGGAATATATGCACAATGCCCCTCACATGGCGCAGATCGGCAGACCTGACGAAGTAAAAGCATCAAGAAAACCGGTAGTGCGTTATCAGGCATGATTTTTGCCAAAATCAGTATGTCTTTTTTGTGAAATATTATGTCTTACGAAAAAAAAGAAGAAAAAAAATTTGCCGGCGAAGCTTGCGAGGCCGCTAAAAACCGCAAGTACGAAGAAGATTATAGTGTCGACGAGAATCACGATGTCGGAAAAAAATCCGAATTCGACGAAGCTTGCAAAGATATAAGACTTCAAGTTTATATAAGCGGCAGTTTCGATCCTTACGAAAATCTCGCGCGGGAGCTTTATCTGACGGAGGATGCCGAGCCCGGAGTGATCACGCTTTATCTTTGGCAAAACGAAAAGACTGTAGTGATAGGGCGCAACCAAAATGCATGGCGCGAGTGCAGAACGACGGAGCTGGCACGCGCCGGCGGCCGCCTCGCCCGCAGACTTTCCGGAGGCGGCGCGGTCTACCACGACATCGGCAACCTGAATTTCACATTTTTGGCGCATGAGGCCGATTATTCGGTAGACCGGCAGCTTCGAGTCATCGAAGCTGCCGCCGGCATGCTCGGCGTGCCGGCAAAACGCTCCGGCCGAAATGACATTCTCGCAGACGGTCGGAAGTTTTCCGGCAACGCCTTTTACAAGCACAAGCAGCGCGCATATCATCACGGGACGCTGCTTGTGCGCACAAACTCAAACGAAATGTCTCGCTTTCTCAGACCATCGCGCGCAAAGCTCGAGTCAAAGGGTGTCGCTTCGGTAAAATCGCGCGTAGTAAACCTCTCCGAACTAAATAGCGAAATAACTGTAGAAAATCTAAAAAAGGCTTTGCAAAGCGCATTCCAAAAGGTATATTCGGACTGTTTTTTAACTGAAAAAGCACATTCGGGCAGCATCTCAAGTGAAAACATTGAAAACGAAAATGTGAAAAATTCGCTGATTCCGTTGATTTACCTTACAGATTCATATTTTGACGCCGAAAGACTTGAAAAGTTACGCATGCATTTTGCTGACGAAAATTGGATTTACGGGCGAAAGATGAAATTTGATATTTCATTCGAAAAAAGATTTGACTGGGGTGAAATCGGGATAAAGCTCAGAATTTCAAATGCGATTATTACGGAAATTTCCATCGATACGGACGCTATGGAGTGGGAAATTGCGCCATTTTTGGAGTCGTCACTTAAAGGCTGTAAATTTTCCGAAAATGAGATGATTATCGCAATATCATCAGAATTTAAAAATCATTTCCCTGAATCGGAATCGGACAGCACTTCAGAGGACCGGGAAAGAAAGTTAAAGATGTCTGCCGTTGTTTCAGACATTTGCACGCTCATCAGAGAGCAAAATATTTGATGAATCGAAAAAATATTTGACGGATTTATTTTTTGTTAAAAAGAATTGATCCGATTTGGTTAAAAAAGAAAAGTTGTTGGAGGTCGTAAAATTATGGATTATGAGCTTTTGGTAATAGGTGCCGGTCCAGGTGGATATACTGCCGCTCTCAGTGCGGCGTCATACGGAATAAAAGCAGCTGTTGTCGAATATCGCGAAACCGGCGGTACGTGCCTAAACAGAGGATGCATACCGACAAAGACACTTCTGCATTCATCAGATGTCTACAGAAGTATTGCGGAAGCATCATCCATAGGTATTCATGCCGAGAGCCTTTCTGTAAATATTGAAGAAATATTTTCTCACAAGCGTCACGTCTCAAAGACGCTTGCGGACGGAATCGAAGGAATGCTGAAGCGTGCTAAGGTTGATCTTTTAAGGGGCAAGGCTGTCATCACCGCACCGGGTAAGGTTGAAATTACTGACTCGGAGGGTAATGTCAGCGAGGTTACCTCCGAAAAGATTCTCTGTGCGACAGGCTCTGTGCCTGCAAGACCGCCTATCCCGGGATTTGATCTTGAAGGTGTGATTACTTCTGACGAGCTTCTTGAGGGGACTGATCATTTATATAAGTCCATCGTCATAATCGGCGGCGGCGTAATAGGTATAGAATTTGCGACTTTTTATGCTGACCTCGGATGTGATGTCACTATCATAGAAGGCGCTGACAGACTGCTTCCTCTTATGGACAAGGAATTCGGCCAAAATCTCAATGCTGTTTATAAGAAGCAAGGTGTGAGAGTTTGCACCGCCTCGACAGTTGAAAAGGTTGAAAAGTGTGACAACGGGCTCAGAGTTTATTTCAGCTCAAAGAAGGGAGAGGATTTTGCTGAGGGTGAAGTTGTTCTCAGTGCGATCGGCCGCAAAATATGTATAGACAATCTGTTTGCCGAAAGCATGAAGGATGTTCCGCGCATTGAGAGAAATGCTATTGTGACGGACGACAGATTTGAGACCACGGTTCCCGGCATTTATGCTATCGGTGACGTGAGTGCAAAAGTAAAGCTCGCTCATGTCGCATCCGCACAGGCAAAGGCTTTTGCGGATATTCATTATGGCAGCGGGTATTTGGGAAATCTCGATATCATCCCAAGCTGCATCTACTCGCGCCCTGAGATAGCTACTGTCGGCATGACTGATGCTGAAGCAAAGCAAGCAGGGATTCCTGTAAAGGTAGGAAAGTGTGTAATGGGTGCAAATGCGAGAACATTGATCCTGGACAATCCGAGAAGCTTTATGAAGGTTGTCGCAAATGCTGATACGGGAAAGATAATAGGCGCTCATCTCATGTGTGAAAACAGTACGGATATGATAACTCAGCTTTCACAAGCCATAGAAGCGGGTCTTACCGCATCGCAGCTTCTGACAACGATGAGACCTCATCCTACATTTGAAGAAGCATTGGCTGAGGCGCTTTTGGACTTACAAAACAAGCTTGAAAAATAAATGAGGCTCGAAAAATAAAAGAGATTCGAAATTAAAAAGAAGCTCGAAAGTTAAAAGAAACTCGAAAGTGAAAAGAGATTCGAAATTAAAAAGAAGCTCGTAAGTTAAAAGAAACTCGAAAGTGAAAAGAGATTCGAAATTAAAAAGAAGCTCGAAAGTTAAAAGATATTCGGAAATTAAAAGTTGTTTCGGAAAATGAATAACTTTAAATTTGAGGGGAGGTGAAGGTTATGCAAACTGTTGTGATGCTTTTGTGGCTGGGCCTTGCTGTTATTCTGGGAATTGTCGAGGCATTTACGCTCGGACTTACTTCCATATGGTTTGCGGGCGGAGCGGTAG
Source organism: Lachnospiraceae bacterium (assembly GCA_963602445.1). Taxonomy (GTDB): domain Bacteria; phylum Bacillota; class Clostridia; order Peptostreptococcales; family Anaerovoracaceae; genus Alangreenwoodia. The sequence goes on from CAVCIY010000008.1 coordinate 3,806, forward strand.
CAGCAGCCGCATGCAGTTTGTTTATTGACAGCATCTGGTGCCAATTTGTAATATTTATAATTGTCTCTGCTATTTTGCTTATCTTTACGAGACCTGTTGTTTCCAAACATCTAAATAACAAAATCGTCAAGACGAACATCTCTGCCTTGGTCGGCGAAAAGGCTTTGGTTCTCAGCGATATCTCAGCTGCGTCTCCTGGCGAGGCTAGGGTTGACGGTAAGGTTTGGATGGCAGAGATGGAAAAGACAGGCGTGACATACAAGGCGGAAAAGACGGATGGTGATTTGGGAGTGACACAGCCGGAAAGCGGCTTCGTTTTCAAGGCAGGTACATATGTTACTGTCAAGGGAATCGAGGGTGTCAGGCTTATCGTCGGTATCGACTGACAGATGCGATTTTTTTATGATATTATCGTATAATTTTATGTAATTTTAAGATATTATCGTATAAGATATAGGTGAAATTTTTAAGAAAGAAAGTATGTTTTGCATAATTGTTGATTTTGGTTAGTAGAAGGGAGTTTTTTATATGGCAGCGACAATATTTGTAATAATATTATTAGCCATCATTATTGCTTTTGTTATAAGAAATATCAGGATCGTCCCGCAGGCAAACGCTTATGTGATTGAAAGGCTCGGCGCATATATTGCCACATGGGATGTAGGTCTTCATTTCAAGATTCCGTTTGTTGATAAGGTTGCAAACAAGGTTTCCTTAAAGGAGCATGTAATAGATTTCCCTCCGCAGCCTGTTATTACGAAGGACAATGTTACTATGAACATCGACACTGTTATCTATTATCAGATAACAGACCCTAAATTATATACATATGGTGTGTCAAATCCGATGTCAGCGATAGAGAATCTGTCTGCCACCACACTGAGAAATATCATCGGTGACTTAGAGCTTGACGAATCATTGACAAGCCGCGAGACGATAAATTCAAGAATAAGAATCGTTCTCGATGAAGCAACCGACTCGTGGGGAATAAAGATAAACAGAGTTGAAGTGAAAAATATTATTCCTCCTAGAGACATTCAGGCCGCTATGGAAAAACAGATGAGAGCTGAGCGTGAGAGACGTGAAGCGATTCTTCGTGCTGAGGGTGAAAAGAAATCTTCTATTCTTATTGCGGAAGGTGAAAAGCAGTCGAAAATCCTTAATGCTGAGGCAGAAAAGGAATCCAAGATCTTACAAGCCGAAGCCGCAAAGGAAGCTGAAGTCAGAGAAGCGGAAGGTCACGCAGAAGCTATCAGACTCGTACAGCAGGCTAAGGCAGACGGTATCCGCATGCTCGTAGAGTCGGCTCCTGACGACAAGGTTCTCAGACTTAAGAGCATAGAAGCATTTGAAGCAGCCGCAGACGGCCAGGCTACGAAGCTTATTATCCCTTCTGATCTCCGGGGAATAGCAGGTCTGACTTCCGCTATAAAAGAAATCGCAGAATGACACAATATTTTGACAAATGTCTCTATAAAGAGAACTTAGTAAAATAGTAAAGAAGATTCCGTATAACGGGTTCTGTTTAAGAATATCCCGTATAAAGTGTTCTCTGAGAAGAGCGGGGCTTGGCGAGAAAAGAAGATATGAAAACGAAAATGCAGCAGGAAAAATATGACAGATTATTTGAGATGTGCATGCGTAACATTTCTCAATTCCGCGGTATGAGCCGGCAGGATATATATAACAGAATATGCGGACATTTCTGCATGGTGGATTTTAAGGTTGTAGATGAAGTGAGTCGTGATATTTATGATATTATAAATGCTCGCAGTACATGAGGAAAAGATTTTTTATGAAGAAGAAAATTTCGTTGGTGCTTATTGCCGTTGTCATCATGACGATGGCTTTTCAGCCCGTGGAGGCAGCTGCTCTGTCGGGTCGTCCGTTTACGGATGTGACAAAGAATTCATGGTATTATAATGATGTATACAATTCATATTATAATGGCATTTTCAAAGGAACCTCGGGTCACGAATTTTCACCGAGAAAATCCATATCGCGAGGCATGTTTGTGACGGTATTATACCGCCTGGCCGGCAGCCCGCAGGCGGGTGCGGACAATATTTTTTCTGACGTAAATGATGATTCATATTATAAGAATGCGATTTTGTGGGCAAACGAAACCGGCATCGCGCAGGGTTATCCGGGCGGATATTTTTGCCCTGACAGTGAGCTTACAAGAGAACAGGCCGCCAAGATGATATATAATTTCTATCTGTATAAGACAGGTCAAGATATCCCTGTCGATGCAGGCGACCGGGATGTCTCGGAGAGCGCAGGCAATCGGGATGCCTTAGACGGCGCAGGCGACCAAAATGTCTCGGAGAGCGGCGCCGAAGTATACTCATATGATGGAAAAAATTTTGAGGATATATCGGACATTTCCGGTTGGGCAAAGAAATATATCGCTTGGGCATATGATGAGGGCCTGATCACAGGCAAGCTTGAAAAAGACAAAATGTATATGTCTCCTTTAGGAAAGCTCACAAGGTCTGAAGCGTGTGCGATTCTAAACAGATATTCTTCGAAATTCTCCGGTCAAAAGATGCAAACGTATGCGGATAATGTCGATTTTAAATCGTTATACCAAGTGAACAATACAAAATGCAGCTTTTGGTGGGGCGCAAATTATGACAGTCTGAACAGACCTGCGGAGACATTGAGATTCCAAAGTAATGAAGGCACAAAATATAATGCCTTGGCTGTAGATACGTCAACTGCGGAAAAAGTTATTTATCTCACATTTGATGAGGGATATGAGGCCGGTTATACGGGAGCCATTTTAGATACATTGAAGCAAAAGAATGTAGATGCTGTATTTTTCATTACGGGTCATTATTATAAGATGTCAAAAAATTATGTGAAGAGAATGATTGAGGAAGGTCATATCGTCGGAAATCACAGTTATTCTCATCCGAGCGCGGGAACTTGTTCGCTTACTCTTGAAAAAGAATACAATGAAATAAACTCCCTGCAGGAGATTCTCAGAAATGACCTGGATTATGAAATGACTCTTTTTAGGTCGCCTTCCGGTATTTATTCCGAAAGAACTCTTGCTCTGCTCACTTCAATGAATATGAAGGCAGTATTTTGGAGCTTTGGTTATCTTGATTATGATACAAGCAAACAGCCTTCGAAAGCCGCAGCTCTAAGTAAGCTCAAGGCAAGGCTTCATCCGGGAGCTGTATATCTTCTTCATGCGGTATCGTCGACAAATACCGCCATACTGGGTGATTTTATTGATTATGCAAGGAGCATGGGATACAGATTTGAGCTTGTGGAAAATAATTAAGTTGGTTATGTATCTGACAGTTTTGGCGTATGCCGGATGATTCCGGTATGTGTCTGACAGTTTTTGCTAAAATAACAGGTATGACGGATATGAATAAGATGAAGCTTCATAACGATTTTAAGACTGATTTTTCAATGACCAAGACGTCGGTAATCAGAAATAAATTTAAAAAATCAGCGGCAGCGATAGCTGCCGCCGTTTTGGTTGTCATATGTACATTTGGATTTTCCGGATGTACGGGTCAATCGGATGATTTTACTAAAGAAGAATACTCGAGTGTTGTCTCAGAAGAATATGCAAGTGCTGCCTCGGAAAAAGATACAAGTCCGGCTGCTGAGGATATTGAGGAAGCCCAAAATGAAGACTCTTCTCAAGCTGAGCTGCTGTCATCATTTACATTGTCGGACATTCCTGAGTACAGCGGCGACGCATATGCAGCGATAAACAACAACATTCCGTTTTTTGAAAAGAGTGATTATACGACGGAGGCTTTTGAAAATTACAGTCCGCTTGACAGCCTTGGAAGATGCGGCACTGCATATGCAAATATATGTCTTGAGCTTATGCCGTCTGAGGAAAGAGGCTCAATCGGTTCTGTCAAGCCTTCAGGCTGGCATACTGTCAGATATGACGGAATGGTTGACGGAAAATATCTTTATAACAGATGTCACCTGATCGGATATCAGCTTTCCGGAGAAAATGCGAATGAAAAAAATCTCATCACAGGCACAAGATATATGAATGTAGATGGGATGCTTCCTTTTGAAAATATGGTAGCCGACTACGTACATGAGACGGGAAATCATGTTCTCTACAGAGTAAATCCTATTTTTGACGGAAACAATCTCGTCGCAAGCGGCGTTTTGATGGAAGCAAAATCAGTCGAAGATGACGGAGATGGAATAGAATTTTGCGTATATTGCTACAATGTCCAGCCCGGTATAACGATAAATTATGCCACAGGTGACAGTGAAAAAAGTGATTCGTCTGCCGCGGACGAAAGTAAAAAAAATGATTCTTCTGCCGCAGCTGCTGCAGAAGAATCACATGAAGAAATATATATCGGAAATAAAAATTCTAAAGTATTTCACTTGTCTGAATGCTCATCTGTCAAAAAAATGAGCGAAAAAAACAAAATATCATTTGACAGCCGCGATGACGCAGTCGATGCAGGATATCACGCATGCAAAAGCTGCAATCCGTAAGTGAATGCAATATACCGAGCATGCAATATACTCAGTATGCAATATATCACAGGTGATCTATTGCATACTGAGCTTCCTTGGCTGTGAAGCGGTCCCCGTCGTCTGCGATAAGACGGTCATATATCTCGTCGTCAGACATGCCAAGAAGCTCTTTATAATTTCTGGCGGCTTCAAGTGCATTTTCGTTCCAATCGGCATCTATGTTGTCAACGGCATACTTGGCTTCCTTAGGGGAGAAGCAATCGCCTGATTCTGACACAAGCTGATCGTAAAGACAGAGCTTTGAAAGCTGCAGCGTGCGATTATATTTTTCGGCAGCTTCCAGAGCATTTTTTTTCCAGTCAACATTTATATGATTTACGGCATATCCGGCCGCATCGTCTGAAAATTCAGAATTTTTGTCTGTTGTGAGTCTGTCGTAAAGCTCTTGCCGTGACATAGGCATAAGTGCGGAATAAGATTCGGCATAATTGACAGCTTCGTTATATTCTGCGGCATTGTCTTTATCGAATTTATTATATGCATCTTTGTCAAAACGCGCTTCGTATGTCTCGTTTTGCTTTTCGTAATTTTCTCCGCCGAATATATCGGAATCATCGGAACTGTTCTTGCCGGATGAGTTGCTTTCGGAATCTCCTTTTTCGGAAGAATCATTTGCTTTTCCGGAAGCATTTGCGGCAGCCTTACCGTCTTCTGCGGTTTTGGCAGAGTTTGTCGATGCCGCCTTTTGCGAAGCGCCTTTTACATTTTGATCTGCCGAACTTCCGGTGCATCCGGTCATTGAAATCATCATGCATATTGTCAAGAGTATAAGAATAAAAAATACAGCACCCGCCTTCAAATGTCTCATATTTCGCGAACAGCTGCCGCAGCCTTTTTTTGATTTTGGCAAACTGTCGCTGCAACCCGGCAAACTGCCGCCGCAACCCGGCAAACTGCCGCCGCAATTTTTTTCTGATCTTCGCGAATCGCCGCCGGCAAAATTCCTAAAAAATCCAAACATTACAATCCTCCCTTAAAAACCCTTTTTCCCATAATCACAGTATATCAGACAGATTATTATAATGGAATAATTTTGTGCCGTCTGCATCGATATTATTTCAGACGATATCGACCTTTGCATATAGTTTGAAAAAAATTATTAATTTTTGAATGATTTTAGCATTTTACAGTTGACTAGAGCAGATTAAATAGAGTAAAATTTATAAGGTTAAACACTGAATTTGAAGCAAAGAACGGCTGCATACGGCTGCTCTTGCTTTTATTTTCTGTTTTTTAGATCTGAGAAGAGCTTTTAAGAGACTTCATGATCTGATTTTGCGGCTTAAGGCCTGCATGGATTTTACATATATATCCGGATCAGGGATCAAGCGATTTGCGGGATTATGTGTATTTAAAAAATAAAAGAAAATTGAGTTAAATTTAAATTGGCAAAAGCAAAAATTAGAATTGAGGAAATACATCCTAAGATGAAAGAAATAATGACCGATCTTGTTTTCGATGATAGGTCATTTTTGTCGTGTATTATCCTGAAAGGTGACAGTAATCAGGAGGAACAGATAGATTATGATTGATGAAGAAAGAGAAGATTTTGAAAAGAATGAAATCGAGAATCACGATGAACTTGCGGGCAGCGATGAACTTGCGGGCAGCGGGGAAAAGCATGATGAAAGTATCGTTGATACTCACGAAAAAAAATCATACTCATCAAAATCAGATGACGATTCCAAAGACGTACTTGCCGGCGATATATCAGACAGCGTAAAGACATATCTTACAGATATAGGCAAGCATCCTCTTTTGACAGCAGAAGAAGAGATAGAACTCGCAAAGGAAATCGAAGCAGGCGGAGAAAATGCCAAGGCCGCGAGAGAAAAGCTCGCAAACTCAAATCTAAGGCTCGTTGTCAGCATTGCGAGAAAATTTGTAAACAGAGGACTTTCATTTCTTGATCTTATCCAAGAAGGAAATATGGGTCTTTTAAAGGCTGTGGAAAAGTATGATTATACGAAAGGCTTTAGATTTTCGACATATGCCACATGGTGGATTACGCAGGCAGTCACGAGAGCTCTTGCGGACCAGGGGCGCACGATCAGACTTCCGGTGCATATGGTTGAGACTGTAAATAGGATAAAACGTATTCAGCGAGAACTTATTCTGGATCTAAACAGAAATCCTACCGAGTTCGAAATAGCCGAAGTCATAGGAATGCCTCCTGAAAAGGTCATCGAGATTCTGAATCTCACGCAAAATACCATTTCATTGGAAACACCTGTAGGTGAGGAGGACGACTCTTCAATCGGCGACTTTATCGAAGACAACAACGCGATAAGTCCTTTTGAGGCGGCTTCTAAAGAGATGCTGAGAAAGTCGATAGAACAGGTTCTCGAGACGCTTTCCACAAGAGAAGCGGAGGTTTTGAGACTTCGTTACGGCCTTGTCGACGGACGGACACGTACGCTTGAGGAATTGGGTCAGATGTTCGGTGTCACGAGAGAACGAATCAGACAGATCGAAGCCAAAGCAATCAGAAAAATCAGAGCAGGAAAGAAAAAGAACCTGCTTAAGGATTATAATCTTTCATAAAAAGTATTTAAAACGGGACAAAGCGTACAAATTACCATTTGTACGCTTTGCCCCGTTAAAATCTTACTCAGCGCGAAATATTCTCAATCAAAGCATAAAAAGAATCTTTTTCCCGGCATACTCCGGTTACATAAATTGAACCGTCCGATGAGAGAAAAGTCCTGATCTCCGATTTTTCGCCAAGTTTAAGCTCGTTTTTAAATTGGATCTGAAGACTGAAAGAATCGCCCGCTGTCTGAAGTCGCTTTTCCTCCTGAAGTCGCATTTCTTCTTGAAAACGCTTTTCCTCCTGAGCTTTTTTTGCGGCAAGCAAGACAAGATCGACATATTCGGCATTATTCATATGTCCGTTCATATCGATGTGATGCTCGCATACAGTAAAATCAAAACTGAGTGGATTTTCAGTATCAGTCTTTGGGATTCGAACATTCTTTACCTGTTCAAGCTCTTTTCCCGCAACAACTTCATCGAAGCTGATATCAAGCTTGGGTTTCATCTCAATTGCGCGCGTATCGAGATTCATGAGAGTCCATCTGGATGATGATTCCACCAGAATATTGCCCGACAAATCTTCTATTTTATAGAAACGAGGGTAGACAGCAAGGCGCTTCTTGCCCGGCCACGTGCTGACGCGCACAGCTTCGCCGTAATTTGGCATTCTGTAATAATGAATCCTTTGACTTGCAAGTATCCATGCAATATTATACTTCATAAGTGTGTCTCTTCCGTATCCGAGCGAAGAGACATGGTTGCCCGCAGTAATTTCTAAAGCTCTGAATACATTTCCCCCGCGAGATGAATTTTCATTTCCGAATTGTGAAAATATAATTTCATTTGTATATATTCCGTTATTATTGTTATTGCCGGCATTGCTGTCATTACCGGCTTTACGTGTGTTAATGCTGTTAATGCTGTTGGTGCTGTTAATGTTGTTAGTGCTGTTATTGCTGTTATTGCTGTTATTGCTGTTATTATCTGCTGTATTCATAATTTTACCCTGCGCATGTGTCTTCATTTCATCTTATGTTTTGCGTTTTCGTTTTACATTATGTAATGCGCCTTCATCTCATCTTGCATATGCGTCTTCGTTATTTGCGCTTGGCCGAGAAGTAAACCGCTGCTAAACCGAGGATTGTAAATACAATAAATGAAGTCGTTATTGCCTCAAGAATCGCTTGTGTTGGGGCAGATGTGAGTGTGATATTTCCAACTGTTACTGCCGTGACTATTGATACCACAGCCATTCCGAGAGTCTGCCCGATAGTTCTGCTCGTGGAATTCACGGATGTTGCGATAGAAAGGTCTTCAGGTCCGACTGATGACATTATCGAATTTGTGTTCGGCGATGAAAATAGTGCGAAGCCTATTCCTATTACAACAAGAGCAGCTATTATCACAGCGAGCGCTGTATCTTCCTTGAGGAAAATAAATGAAATAATGCCTGCTGTCGACAGCGCCATGCCGCAGGATGCCAAGATATACGGTGAAACCCTGTCCGAAAGCTTGCCCGCAAAAGGCGAGAGTATCGTTTGAAATACCGGACTTGTAATCAGTATAATGCCTGCGATCTGTGAATTTAGGCCGACAACCGTCTGAAGATATATCGAAAGAAGGTAGCTGACCGCATATGAAGCACCATAGTTGAGAAGCGCCGCGATATTTGAAAATGCAAATGTGACATTTTTGCTAAAAAGCGATATCTTGAGAACCGGATTTTCGATACTATTTTCATATTTTACAAATATGATCAAAAGAATTATTCCTATCGGGAGGAATATCTTTGATATGATATTTGACATGAGCGAGGTGAGCCCGTACATTATGAGAGCAAGCATAACAACATAGATGATGCATCCCGGAATGTCCATGCTGCCAAGAAATATCTCCTTGCCTGAATGAGCGGTGTCGTCAGAAGTGAGATTTGTCTGCGGCTTTTTATCTCCGAACTTCTCGAGGATTATCTCGGCACGCTTTTCTACGTCCTTTAGATATATCAGCGAAAGTATAAGTGTGAGCGTCGCGAGTATCGCAGTTACGGCAAAGATCGAGCGCCAGCCGACATTGTAGTTTAGTATTCCGCCGAGAACCGGACCGAGTGACAGTCCGAAATATGTGGATGATACGGAAATACCGAGCACCTGACCGCGCTTCATAGGCGGGTATACCGACACGAGAATGGCGAGATTTGTCGAGAAAATCATTGCGGCGCCGATGCCCATTACAACTCTGAACAGAATCAGAGATCCGATATTCCATGAAAATGTACAAAGAAAGAGTGTTGCGGTAAAAATAACCTGACCGGTATGCAGCACGTTGCGTTTGCTGTAAAGGTCGGCAAACCTCCCGAAAGGAACCGCAAATACCGCTGTCGAGAGGATATACCCCGTCATGATCCAGCCCACGCTTACAGCGCCGACATTAAAGTCAGTGCTGATATCTGTAATTGAAAGATTCAGCGCGCTTCCGCTGAATGTTGTGAGAAATGAGGTCATCATGACTATTATCAAAACAGGCAGGTTTGATTTTGATCTCATATCAGAGTCCGTATTTTTCATATTTTCATTTGTGATAATTGATGATTTATCATGCATAAAGCATCCTCCCAAAGTTAATTTAAAATCTGTTTTACAAACCTTAATTATATTACAATTCCGTGCTTCTGACAATAAGACGCTTTAAAGTTTGAATTTTATAAAGATGCGGCGCACTTGGGAAATCCGCAATGGTACGATCGGAAAAATCCGCGATGATGCGGTTGAAAAATCTGCGATGACACACTTGGGAAATGTCTGGAGTCGCGATTGAAAAAATCCGCGATAGTTCGTTTAAAAAATGTGCGGCGGCAAATTAAAAAAAACAGTGATATAAGTATATAATCCTCGGCGTTATGTTATAATTTATATATAAATTTTCGATGTGGGTGAAGGAGTGTTGTGTTAAAGGATGGCTTGAAAAATCACACAAATATTTTAAAAAGTACATACATGATGCAATTTAAAAATAAATCGGGAAGGTAAATATGAATATTGAAAGATTATTATTTTATGATAATATAAGAAATGACGAAATTGTCAAGACGGCGGTATCACTTTTTCATCGTGCAAAATCATTTTTCGATTGGAAGAAGAATTTTGCAGACGATGAAAACGAGAAAGATGAGTCTGTCTTTGATAGTATGATTAATGATTATTATCATGTTCAAAGAGAGCTTTTGAAAAAATGTATCGATTGCGAAGCTGGCGGGACATTTTGGCAAAGCTACATCTATAAGCTTACCTCTGAATCGGAAAATGCCTTCAGTTTGAGTGCGGAAAAAGCATTCAGCCGAAGTGACGAAAAAAATTCCCCATATAATTCCGCATTTAAATTTAACGAGAATATCATATCGCTTGCGGAAGGTGACATTCATGAGATTCGCGCTCTTATCGATTATGATTGGGATTTTGTAAGAAAACTGCTTGATCCGGACAGGACATGCGTCTGTATGCTTGACGCAGGTATATCCGAAAATGAGCGCGGAAAAGATCTTCGCGAGGCGCTTGCATCATTCGCTTCGCCGGCTTTAGATGCCGCTTCTGACGGTACGCCGGGCGTCTCAGAAGCTTCACGTGTTTCGGATGCCGAGGCGGTCTTAAAGCTTAGGAATTATTACAGCAGACATCTTTGCGGAATTCTCGGAAAGTACAAGGCTTTTGTCTGGGATTCCCAAAATGGCCTTACAGGTGTTCGCGAGCATGACAAGATTACATTTGACGATCTCATAGGTTATGACATCCAGCAGCAGCAGCTCATAAGAAATACAGAAATGTTTGTAGACGGATACGGTGCAAACAATGTACTGCTTTACGGCGACAAGGGAACAGGCAAGTCGTCCAGCGTCAAAGCTCTCCTGAATTACTTTGAAGGCAGGAATCTGCGGATGATAAGCATCCCTAAGTCCGAGATATTGTCTATTACGAAGGTAATGGATAAGGTAGCAAACAGAGGATGCCATGTGATCATATTTATCGATGACCTTTCATTTGAAAATACCGAAATCGAATATAAGCATTTTAAATCTGTTCTTGAAGGCGGAGTTGAGGTGCAGCCTGCAAATGTCGTTGTATATGTGACATCAAACAGAAGAAATCTCGTGAAAGAAACGTGGTCTGACAGAAATAAACAAAGCGGCGAGATATTTGAGCAGGACGGCATACAGGAAAGGCAGTCGCTTGCGGACAGATTCGGACTGTCTATCACATTTTATGCTCCTGACAAGCAGCTTTATATCGATATGGTCAGGATGCTTGCCAAAAAGGAAGGCATAGATATCAGCGACGAACTTCTCCTTGCTGAGGCAAGCAAGTGGGATATGCGCCACACGGGGCGTTCCGGCCGCTTGGCAAAACAGTTTATCACTCACATAAAGGGCCTTACTAAGTCGTGATATGCGCTGTTTTTACGAAACGGCGATGCAGCACATTTTTTAAATTTTAAAAGGGGGAATGACGTTATGAAAAAAAGATTTTTTCTGATATTTGCGATTTTATTGCTTGCGGCTGTCTTTTTACCATTGTCGCCGAAGATGTCCGCTTCAGCACTCAGCTACGACGGTGTGGTTCAGGATGATGAGCTTGGAAACAATATAATTCTTGGCGGGGAAAAGATCGAACTCAAAGGCGAAGGAACATCTCAAAAAGATGATGACGGTACATGGTCTGTCAGCTACGTGGGAACCGAGAATATGGAAGGCAGCGGTAAGACAAGGCCTGTATACAAGCTTACGCTAAACAACTACACGTGCGATGACAAAGCCGTATGTGGCAAGTTTGTCCAGGACAAAAGTCAAATCGAAAAAACCAAAGGGAAGGACGAAAAGTATCGACCTTTGATTTTCACGGCTCATCTTTATGTGCCGGAAAGCATCTTGCTCAAGATTGAACTGATAGGCGAAAACACACTGGGAAGCACTACAGGAGATTACAAAGGTACTGATAGAAACAGACGTTTAGGGATTTATGCATACGATTCAAATGTGGAAGTTACCGGCTCCGGAGATTTGACGATAAACAGCTACCAGCAGCCGTTTTACGGATCAACCGTCATTTTTTCGGGATCCGGCAGAGTAACATGCAACAGCCATATGGACGGGCCGCACGTCTCATATCTGTCGATTTATAAAGGTGCAACGCTGAATATCAATCAAAACGGTTCGGAGAGCGCATACAGAGGACTGAGAGCTGACTACGAGATCAAAGTAAAGGGTAAGCTAAATGTAGAATCCAACGCTACCGAGATTGACAGCGGATACAGCAAAGGCTGCGGTATATATGTATTGGGGAATCTGGTCGCAGACGGCGGAAGCATAAAGGTCAACCATCAGGGATACAACAAAAATACCTCAAATCTCGCCGGATATGCCATAAATGTCGAAAATCTGGAAGCAAAAAACGGCGCATCTGTATATGCCTATAATGACACCAAAGGTAAAGACGAGGAAAAAATAGGCATGTATGGGATTAGAGTCACGAGGTCGGTTTCAGCAAGTGAAAAAGATTCCACCGGTATTCTGACGGTTGACGAAAGCAGTAAGGTTACGGGCATCACGACAAATGAAACCTATGGCGGAATCTATGCAGAAAATAAAATTGTGACGACAGATTCCGACGGAAAAACAACTGCAGTCATATCAACTCCCGCAGGCGGCACATGGAACAGCACAAACTACCAGATTTGCGGTTCAGACGGCACAACTGCGCCTATTGCAATTATCTCCGGCCTTGAGGTTACTCCGATATATCTGATCGAGGACGGAGGCGGGAAATATTGGGGATATTCCTCAGAAGGTCCGTGGAATGAATATACCGGAGAATTTGTGATCGGGGACAGTCCGACGCTTACGCAAGACTATTTTCCGGCTGCATATACCGTTGTAAACGGCACACATACCATTACTTTGAATAATTGCAATATTGCGCCAACCAAGGCATCTCAAGAACCGTTTCTCACACTGGGAAATAATAATGACAATTCCGATGTCAGCGTGACGCTGAAGCTAAAGGGATGCAGTTATGTGTGCTCAAATGACGATCGTGGTGTCATAATGGCAAATGACGCATCAGACAGCCATACTCGCAGACTTACGATAGTAAACGGCGGCGGAGACGGAACAAGCAGTGATGATCCAATAGGCTCGCTCACTATAGACGCTCTAAGCAGCAATGCCGCAGCTGTTCATGGAAATGATCTGGACGTCGTTATAAACAGCGGATATGTCTGTGCCATGGCGAAAAACGGCGCTGCGTTTGGCGGAGCAAAGCCGGGAAGCTTAAGCGATTCAAATTGGAAAGCACTGAAGAGCCTTACGATAAACGGCGGCGTAATAGAAGCGACAAGTGAAAATTCTCCTGCTGTCGGTCCTGCAACATCTTCACTCGCACACAATTTCACCGGAAAATTTACGATGAACGGCGGCACAATGACAGCGAAGAGCACAAACAGCAAATATGCCATCGGCGGCAGTTACGGTATGTCTTCCATCATAAGCATATCAAGTTCTTACGGTACCTGCGCTGACAATAAGATTGTAATAAACGGCGGCAGCCTGAAGACAGAAGGAAAAGACAAAAATACCACAATCGGACCGAGCAAGGACGGCTCAGATTGGGCAGTTATAAAAAACAGCAGCGGAAAAGAAGTCTATCTGACAACTATCAATCTTGTAGGCACTGATGATGCATCAAAGTATTATTGGAAAAAGTTTACATATGTTTATACATATCTCGAAAATTATAAGTCATATGCCTATGTAGGGAAAAAATCCGCAAAATCGGACATCAAGGTGACTGATTTTAATGTGACGGTTTACGACAGCGACACAGAAAAATATGTGACATATTACGCCAGCGGCACAGATGAATACGGACTCACGGATCTGTACGGTGACACTTTATATGTTTACCTGCCGGAAGAGGCTTATTCAAACAGTGCGAAGGTTGACGGCATAAAAGAAGGGGCTGATCTTTCCAGATTTACTCCTGACCTTGGAAGCGACATAAAGACAACAAAGGATGGCAATACTACAGGTACTATGTATCGCCAATATAACGTATATGACACCTGCAGCGGCACTCTCGCTTTCAGGGAAGTCACAAAAAACGGCAGCACAGTAAAGCAGTACTGCACGGATTATAATGAAAAATCCGCAGATGATCAGGCATGGATCACCTATGATATCAAAAATGACGACAAAGACAGCATCACGTCATTTGCCCTGAAAAGCGAAAACGGTGACACTCAGGAAAATATGGGTATTCTCGTTCTAAGCGGCACGCACGATGTCGAGTTATGCAGCTTCAACGTCTCAAATTCCGAAATGCCGCCTATCCGTGTCAAAAAGGGCACGCTGAATCTCTCACTCAGTACCGACGCGGATTCAAGCAACACACTGACATATTCGGGTACGGGCGCCGTTATAGAGCTTGGCAGCACAAGTGACAGCGACAAGGATACAGATGCTAATCTTGTCATCTCAGGCGGAGGCATCCTAAATCTCAATTGCGCAAACGGCAGCGGGATTATGAAAGCAACGGGCGCCGCAAACAACGCAAATGTCACTGTTAACAACGGCCGCATATACATAAATTCCAAGGAATACGGCATCAAGGCAGACACCATTAACATGACTGACGGCACGCTCAACATCATCGGTGTCACAGATGAAAAAAATTACCTCGACGGAAAGCTTAATATCACCGGAGGCAGCGTACAGGGAAGTTCCTCAGATTCAGCAGAGGGCTCAGACGAAAAATCTATCAAGCTGAAAACTTATACGGTAGACGGCATAAAAGAGATTGCCAAGATAGACGCAATAGTTTTTGATCCGAGCACTTATGCATATAACAGCACGTCGCTTTATACCGACTCAAACGGAAAGCTCTACATCTGGCTTCCGAGTGACACAGAGGTGTATTCGGTAAAAATCGGAGAAAAGATTTATTATCGCGACGGTGACAGCGGAATGCTAAGGACAGCCACAGTTCCTGCATTTACGGCGCCGGCAGAAAATGCCAAGGCATATGTAAAGTCTCCTGGCGGTTCTGTCACACTTTCGGCGACTGCGACAGGTATCTCCAAGATAAATTACAAGTGGCAGCAGAGCACAGACGGCAGCACATGGACAGATATCTTCGTATTTGCCGACAACAGTGCGTATACTGTGACGAACGCGGCTGAAGCCATGAACGGATATAAATATCGCTGCGTTGCTTCAAACGCAGGCGGCACAACATATTCAAATCCCGTTACTCTTCAGGTAAATTTCGCAGCAAGAATTACTGCCAATCCTCAAAGCGTCACCAAGAAAGTCGGCGACAAGGCTTCGTTTTCAGTGACTGCGGAGGGCAGACCAGACGCTTCGTATCAGTGGCAGAGAAGCACAAATAACGGCGGAAGCTGGGATGATATTTCCGGCGCGACAGGCAGCACATATACCACAGATACTTTAAGTGAGAATATGAATGCTTATCAATATCGCTGCATCGTCTCAAATGATATAGGAACCGGGACAAATCTCGGAAGCGATACAAAGACAGTTACATCGCAAGCTGCGACTCTTACGGTCAACTTCCCGGTACGCATTAAAACAGAGCCTTCAGACACTATCGTCAAGGAAGGCGAAAAAGCGACATTTACAGTCGAAGCGGAGGGCAGACCGGCAGCCTTCACATATCAATGGCAGGTTGACAAAAATGACGGAAACGGTTTTGTAAATATAGACGGCGCTTGTTCAGCGACATATGAAGCATCAAATGTCACAAGAGACATGAACGACCGGAAATATCGCTGCATAGTTACAAATGATGCAGGAAGCGGAACGGGCAGCGGAAGTGACGTAAGAACAGCGATATCAAGCGCCGCCGCACTGACGGTATACTACGGTGCGGAGATAACGCAAAATCCTCAGGATGTATCTGTCATACAGGGTGACCGATTTACATTTACGGCTGACGCTGCGGGACGTCCGGCGAATTTTACATATCAGTGGCAGGTAGATAAAAATGACGAAGCCGGTTATACAAACATAGAAGGCGCGACATCGCAAAGTTACAGCGACGTTGCTTCGGATGCCGAGGCAGACGGTTGGAAATACCGCTGTATCGTCTCAAATGATATAGGTTCAGACGGCACCTCCGACGTGAAAGAAGCTTATTCTGATGCCGCTGTACTCAACGTCACGAAGGCATATGCAAATATTTCACGCACACCTAAGGACGATCGTACTGTAGGAACATCGATCACATATACAGTCGACACAAACATAACAGATCCGGTCTATACTTGGTATGTGACACTGAGCGGCGAGTCTAAGTCTGCCGTTATAGACGGTGAAATTGGCACAAATATACTTAATTTCGATCTTGAAAAGACAGGAACATATAAAGTATGGTGTGTTGTGACGGGCGGCGATAACGGAGACGGTGTCAGCATAACTACCGACAAAGACTATATCAAGTCATACAGAGCAACAGTGGAGCTTAGCTTCCCGTTTAAGGATGTATCCGACAGCGATTGGTTCTATAGTGATGTATCTTATGTATATATAAGAAATCTTATGACAGGTACGAGCTCTGATACATTCAGCCCTTATCTGACTACGAACCGCGCTATGGTGGTAACCGTCCTTTGGCGCATGGAAAAGAGTCCTGCCGCATCCGGCAACACAATTTTTGAGGATGTGGCCGCGGGCGAGTGGTATTCCGAGGCTGTTGCGTGGGCAACCGAAAATGGCATTGTAAACGGCTATGGAGACGGCAGATTCGGCCCGACAGACTCTGTTACGCGCGAACAGCTCGTCGCTATCCTTTGGCGTTATGCAAATATGAAGAATTATAATGTATACCCTTATGAAAGCACAAGCCTTGAGAGCTACAGCGACGCAAATGCCGTTTCAAGCTATGCGGATAAAGCGATGCGCTGGGCTGTAGGGTCAGGTGTGATCAAGGGCTCAGACTCTATGCTTAATCCTGCGGGATATGCTACGCGCGCCGAGATAGCTGCGATGCTTCACAGGTTTAATTGAGATAACAAAATAAAATAATGACAATATAATGACAATATAACGAATGTTGCATATGAAATTAAGACACAAAACCGCTGCGGGTCCTGTTGACCCGCGGCGGCTTTGCATATATAGTATAATGAGTGCGAAATTAAATGCTGCGAAGTTGCTGCGAGCTTGCTGTAAAACAGCTGCAAAATTAAATGCCGCAAATTTGCCGTAAATATCGATAAAATTTTTATTTTAGTGTTTAAAATCAAAAATATAGGGGGATTAATAGACTGATGAGTTCAATTACAGATTATATTGTGCAGCGCCTGCTTATATTGCCGGGCATTATAGTGGGGCTTTCATTTCACGAGTACGGCCATGCCAAGGTGTCGTCGATGCTTGGGGACCCGACTCCGAGATATCAGGGCAGAGTATCGCTGAATCCTGCTGCGCACATAGATCCGATAGGATTTATTCTGCTGCTTGTCATCGGCTTTGGCTGGGGCAAGCCGGTGCAGATCGATCCGAGATATTACAAGCATCGCAGGCTTGACGCATTTCTCGTCTCGATTGCGGGTGTGGTTATAAACTTGCTGCTCGCATTTGCGGGATGTGCGCTGTGGAGAGTCATCTATCTGGCCGCGCCGGATTTTTTGATTGGCGGTACCACAGGTGCGTATATAGTAAATAACATACTTGCAGGCTTCATTTCTATAAATCTTGTGCTTATGGTATTTAATCTCATTCCGCTTCCGCCGCTTGACGGATTTGGAGTGATCACACAGATTTTCAACCTTGAGACGAAGTCATGGTATGACAAATTTTACAGATTCGGGCCGGCTGTTCTTATGCTGCTGATAGTGCTGAACATTACGGACAAGATTCTGACGCCTGTGGTCAGTTCCTTATATTCTCTCATTGTTGGAATCTTTTTCTAGATATAATCTGTTTTTGACTACAGCTGTTTAGCTTGAAAGAAAGGCTGAGACCAAATAGCCGCAAAACTCGAAAAAGCTAAGGCAAAACGGCTGCAAAGCCGGCAAATTACGAACGAAGGCCGGACGCGATAAAAGCCGGCAAATAAAGGCTAAGGCAAAACGGCTAAAAAGCCTGCGAATAAAAAAGCTAAGGCAAAACAGAAGAAAAGAGGGGAAGACATGAATTTTGAGAAATATACACAGAAGGCACAGTCGGCTGTGGCAGACAGCCAAAGCCTGGCAATTTCGGAAGGTCATCAGATGCTTGACGGCGAGCATCTTCATCTTGCTCTTGTGAAGCAGGACGGAGGCCTTATAGGAAAGCTCCTCGATTATATGGAGGTTCCGAAAAATGCCATTATCGCCGAGCTTGAGCAAGCTCTCGCAAAGCTGCCGAAGGTTTCGGGCGGTCAGCTCTATGCTTCGACACGTTTTACGCAGCTGCTCGATTCGGCAGAAAAGAAAGCTGCGGAATTTAAAGATGAATTTGTAAGTGTAGAACACCTTTATCTTGCGCTTCTTGACGAGAAGGGGACACCGAGTGCCGCTATTTTCAAGAAGTTCGGCATTACAAAGGACAGTTTTCTTAAGGAGTTGTCTAAGGTGAGAGGAAATCAAAGAGTTACCGGTTCAAATCCGGAGGATTCGTATGAAGCACTTGAAAAGTACGGACGTGACCTGGTTGAGGATGCCAGAAAGGGCAAGCTTGATCCTGTCATCGGGCGAGATGCTGAGATTCGTCATACTATTCAGATTCTTTCAAGAAGGACAAAGAACAATCCTGTTCTTATCGGCGAGCCGGGCGTAGGCAAGACAGCAGTTGTGGAAGGGCTCGCCCAGAGGATCTTGAACGGCGATGTTCCTGAGGGCCTTAAGGACAAGACTATATTTGCTCTTGATATGGGCGCTCTTATAGCAGGTGCAAAGTTCAGAGGCGAGTTTGAGGAAAGACTGAAGGCAGTATTAAATGAAATAGAAAAGTCAGAAGGAAAGATTATTCTCTTTATCGATGAAATTCATACTATCGTAGGCGCCGGAAAGACTGAAGGCTCTATGGATGCCGGAAATCTTCTCAAGCCTAAGCTTGCCAGAGGCGAGCTGCACTGCATAGGTGCGACGACTCTTGACGAGTACAGACAAAATATCGAAAAGGACAAGGCTCTCGAAAGACGTTTCCAGAAGGTCCTCATCGACCAGCCGACTGTGGAAGATACCATTTCCATACTCAGAGGCCTTAAGCAAAAGTTTGAGATCCACCACGGCGTAAGAATCACAGACAATGCTCTTATAGCCTGCGCAGTTCTTTCTGACAGATATATAAGTGACAGATTCCTTCCTGATAAGGCTATTGACCTGATGGACGAAGCCGCTTCTCTTATTCGTATGGAGATCGACTCGATGCCGGCAGAGCTTGACGAAATTTCAAGAAAGATCATGCAGCTTGAGATCGAAAAGCAAGCTCTCGGAAAAGAAGAGGATGCCGCCTCAAAGGCGAGACTCGAAAATATCGAGCAGGAGCTTTCCGAACTCAAGGAAAAGAATGATATCATGAGGGCTCAGTGGGAGAAGGAAAAGAAGGACATAGGTGCCACCAAGGAGATCAAACAGCAGATCGAAGAGCTTAAGCATCGTATGGAAGAGGCAGAAAGAGCATACGACCTCGATCTTCTCGCAAAGCTCAAGTACGGCGAGCTTCCTGCTCTTGAGCAAAAGCTTAAGGACGCCAAGGAGAATCTCGAAAATAAATCAGGCTCCGAAGAAAGACTTATCAAAGAAGAAGTTGACGAGCCTGAAATCGCCGAGGTTGTTTCAAAGTGGACAGGTATTCCTGTTTCTAAGCTTGTGGAAGCAGAAAGAGAAAAGCTGCTAAGACTCGGAGATGTACTCCACAACAGAGTAATCGGCCAGGACGAAGCTGTCGAGGCAGTTGTCGAATCAGTCATAAGAGCACGTGCCGGCCTGAAGGATCTATCAAGACCTATCGGATCGTTTATTTTCATGGGCCCTACGGGTGTGGGCAAGACCGAGCTTGCGAAATCACTCTCGGAAGCATTATTTGACAGCGAAAAGAATATGATCCGTATCGATATGTCAGAATATATGGAAAAATATTCAGTTTCAAGACTTATCGGTGCACCTCCGGGATATGTCGGTTACGATGAGGGCGGCCAGCTTACCGAAGCGGTCAGACGTCATCCGTACAGCGTAATTCTGTTTGATGAAATCGAAAAAGCTCATCCTGATGTATTTAATATTTTGCTGCAGCTTCTCGATGACGGAAGACTTACGGATAATCAGGGCAGAACTGTAGACTTCAAAAATACCATTATCATAATGACTTCAAATCTCGGAAGCGCATATCTTACCGAAAATATAAATCAGGACGGTACGATTTCTGACGAAGTAAGAGAAAAGGTACAAGAAGAACTCAAGCATCATTTCAGACCTGAATTTATAAACAGGATCGACGACATCGTAGTCTTCTCACCGCTTACAGAAGAGCAGATCTCAAAGATTATCGACCTGTCACTCGTCTCACTTCAGAAGCTTTTGCAGGATCGCAGGATGTCTCTCGAAATGACAGACAGAGCAAAGAAATTCATAGCTTCGGAAGCTTACGATCCTCATTACGGCGCAAGACCTGTCAAGAGATATCTCCAAAAATATGTTGAGACAGCACTTGCCGAGCTTATCATCAAGGGTGAATGCGTCGATGGCGATATCATCCATGTCGATGCCGGTGAAGACGGGCTTAAGTTTGCTGTCGAAAAAGGACAGAATTAAATATTTCGAAAATTGACAGAATAAGACGTTTTCAAAACAAGCAGAATCAAGTATTTTCAAAACAGAGAGGTTAGTGATAACCCTCTGTTTTTTTACTTTGCGCAAAGGTTGATTGGTATCTGTTGTGTGTATTATATTTTATGCATTTTTTTGCATGCTTTGAACATTGTATAAAACAATTCGGATAAATGATGCCAAAGCTTTGATTTTACAATGAAAAAAGCCTTAATTGTTGCACAAATAAAATTTAAACGAAAGTCTTTATAAGATTGACTCACAATAATTATGATGTTATAATTTTGTTGAAAAAACATAATTAAATAACACATATTGATATATAAAAGATCTTACGACAGGGTTTGCGGCGAAAGACTAAATATTCAAAAGATTTTGAGATACAAAATCAATTAAGGTTTAGAGATATAGAATTTAATTAGAGATATAGAATCAAATATATAATATTTTTGCAGCACAGGTTTATATGGATTATATATTAATATTTAAAAGATTTTGCAATACTGAAACAGATAAATTAAGAAGATTATTCCGATACATAATTTATGATACAGAATCATATATAAAAAGTATAGTGATACAGAATCAAATATATATAAAATAATTGTGATTTTGGGGAGTTTTTATATGAGTAATATAGATAGTTTGCAGGGCAGTAAATACAGATTAAAATTTGTAATACTGTCCGCTATTTTTTTGGTGATATTTCTTGCTTCTTTCATGGTAGGAAGATATGGTGTCTCATTTCCGACTCTCATAAAGATCTTATGGGACTGGATCTTGAGATATGCGTCCTTTGGGCATTTATCACTTATAAAGACATGGGACGACGCTCAGGCATCTGTGGTACTCAATATAAGACTTCCTCGTATCATATGTGCTTGTCTTATAGGGGCGGCTCTTTCCGTCGCAGGTGCGTCATATCAGGGAATGTTTAGAAATCCCATGGTTTCACCGGATCTGATGGGTGCGTCGACCGGTGCGGGATTTGGTGCGGCACTTGCCATACTTCTTTCATTTAATTATTTTGGCATTACTCTTACAGCATTTGCTTTCGGCCTTGCGGCAGTTGTGCTTGCATATGCTGTCAGCAAGTTTTCTAGGATAAATCAAACGCTTTCGCTTGTACTTGCCGGAGTTATGATAAGCTCGCTTTTTTCGGCATGTACATCATTTGTAAAATTGGTTGCCGACACTGACGAGCAGCTTCCTGCAATTACATATTGGCTGATGGGTTCTCTTTCCTCAATCAAAGAAGTGGATGCAAAATTTGTACTCTTGCCGATTACTGCAGGACTTGTGCCTATCATACTTCTGAGATGGAGGATAAATCTCCTCACGGTAAGTGAGGCGGAGGCAAAGAGCCTTGGACTGAATACCACAAGACTCCGCTTCATCATTATCATCGCTGCGACGCTTATCACGTCTGCAAGCGTGGCCGTAAGCGGCATGATCGGCTGGGTAGGTCTCGTCATTCCTCACTTTTGCCGTATGATTTTCGGATATGACTACAGAAGGATAATTCCTTCCGCCATTTTGATGGGAGCATCTTTCTTGATGCTGGTGGATGATATCGCACGTGTCATCACGACAGGAGAACTTCCTCTCGGCGTTCTCACTTCGTTTGTGGGCGCACCGGTATTTATCTATCTGATTATCCAGGGAGGTGCAGACAGTGAGCATTGATATAAAAAACGTCTCATTTTCGTACAGCCAAAAGGATGTCCTCAAGGGAATCTCTTTTTCGGCTGCCGACGGCGACCTCGTGGCGGTTCTCGGCCCAAACGGGGTTGGGAAAAGTACGCTTTTCAAATGCATGCTCGGATTTCTAAAACCGCAAAGCGGCGACATCAGTCTAAACGGAAAGCCGATAAATTCACTCACGCATGCGGATATCGCAAAGGAAATCGCATATATCCCGCAATCAGTCTCACCGGCGTTCAATTATACAGTTCTTGACACTGTTATGATGGGCATGACAAATCAACTGGGACTTCTCGAGATGCCGGGACGAAAGCATAAGGAAAAAGCCCTGGAGGCGCTCGAAAGCCTGGGGATAGCTCATCTTGCGGAAAGCGGATGCAACCGCATAAGCGGAGGCGAGAGACAGCTCATGCTCCTTGCGAGATCTCTTGTCCAAAATGCAAAGATTCTCATAATGGACGAGCCGACGGCAAATCTCGACTACGGAAACAGCTTCAGAGTTATGGAGCGCATCCAAAAGCTCGGTGAGCAGGGATATACGGTGATATTCTCGACTCACGAGCCAAATCAGGCTTTCAGATATGCAAATCGCGTACTTGCTCTTAAGGACGGCATAGTCATGACTGAGGGCAGTCCTGAAGAAAAGCTGACAGAAGAGATACTCGCAAAGCTTTACGATATAAGTGTCTCAGTCAGAAGTGTGGATGTAGGCGACAGGAAATACAATATCTCTATTCCTGTAGAGGATACAAAGCTTAAATGATCGGACAATAATTTGATATATAAATTTGATATGTAATTGGCGACACAGCCGAAGGCGCAAAGAATGAAGTGTTCTAAAGTATGAAGTGTACTGAGCATAGTAGGCGGCACCAAGAACACAATGTGCAATTACATTTTGAATATTGTAATTACATTTTGAATATAATGTGAAAAGGAGTAGTCCTATATGGAAGAAAACCGACATAATATCCGGCATAATATCCGGGGCAAGGTCGTAAAGGAACCGTCAGAGGAACCATCAAAGAAGCCGCTAAAAAAGCCATTAAAAAATATATTTGCGAGAGCAATTTCCGTCGTACTTACGGCGATACTTGTCTTGAGTGCATTTATGTGCGGACTTTGCGGATGCGGCGCAAAGAAAGTGAAGTATGACAAAGATGTCGAGACTGTGACATTTGTCGATTCATGCAACAGAGAAGTTGAAGTGCCGAAGGAAGTGACCAGAGTCGCTCCGTCCGGCGCTCTTGCCACCATGTTTCTTGCGGTAGTTTGCCCGGAGTATATGGTTTGTATCAGCAGCACACCTTCGTCAAGCCAATATAAGTTTCTGGACAGCTCCATCATAAAACTGCCCACAACCGGACAGCTTTACGGAAGCAAGAGCACGATCAACCTGGAAACACTTATGGCCGCCGAGCCACAGGTCATCATCGACTTAGGTGACAGGAAGGAAGGCATAAATCACGATATGACCTCACTCCAAAACCAATCCGGCATAGCGACCGTTTATATCGAATCTGATCTTCCTCATATGGCAAATGCGTTCAGAATGCTCGGAAAGCTTCTGAGCGGCAAGGAAGAAAAATGCGAAGAGCTTGCACAATATGTGGAAGAGACAGTCTCACTTGCCGAGCAAAATCGCGAAAAGATTTCAGAGGATGACATGATAAGTGTGGCTTACGGCACGGGGACATCGGGTCTCGCTATGAATGCCGCTGAGTCTACGCAGGCTCAGGTAATAGACTTTATCGGAGCAAAAAATGCAGTCGTTGTTGATGACGTAAGCAACAAAGGCGGCGGCAACAACATAAATATGGAGCAGCTTTATATATTTGATCCGGACGTCATTATATTTTCTAAAGGAAGCATGTATGACAAATGCGCGGACGACAAAGCCTGGAACCAGCTTAGGGCAGTGAAAAATGATGATTATTATGAGATTCCGTCATCTCCTTACAACTGGATGGGAAGTCCTCCGTCTCTTAATATGCTTCTTGGCATAAGATGGCTCGGAAATCTGCTTTATCCTGATTTATATCAGCTTGACATGGCTGCTGAGGCAAAGAGATATTACAAGCTTATGTGGAATTATGATCTCAGTGACGAGGAGATTACGGATATGCTCTCTAAGTCCACATACAAAAAGTGATCGGAAGCGGAAGGGTTACAGAAAGAAAAAAAGTGATCAGAAGCGGAAGGGTTACAGAAAGGAAAAGTCATCATATGATTTTTTATATAAAGTCGAATGATCACAGACAAAGAAAAAAATATAATGACAGGCAAAGAAGCAGAGACAGAAAAAAAAGAAAGTATTATTTTATGAGAAAATCAGCATCTGTACTCACGATATGCATACTCCTGATCTGCTGCACCTTTGTATTTCCTGCTAAGGATGTACAGGCCGGCAAAACAGGAACTGCGACAGATACCATTACGTTAAAGATCGGTTATCTTGGATGGACAGAGGATCAATATATCACAAAAGCCACATATCACTGGACAGAGCTTGACGATCAGATGGGCGGAGCTTTAGATACATTTACTCAGACATACAGCAGGATAAAAGGACAGGGTGACAATTACGGAAATCTTTATCTCAGCCAGGGGAGAGGATTTCTTGTAAGAGATCTGTTTGAATATGCAAATATGGATTTCAACAGTATCGCATCCGTCAATTTTACGGGTACTGACGGATTTAAGGCGAGCTTCAACTACGATGAGATCTTCGGAAGTCAAAAGAGATATTATTTTCCGAATCTTGCCTCAAATGAAGAGCTCGGACCTCATGCCGCAGACGGCGGAGATATCTGGGCAGGAGCCACACCTGTAGAACCTATGCTTGCGCTTGAGGATTATTCGGAAACTATTGAAGATCCTGATGTCAGCGGTTATGACTTTGAGGAATATCTTGAAGAGCATACCGAGAGCATGGGAACGCAGTCAAGATTTCATCTCCTATATGGTCAGGCAACTCCTTATGAATCAAGAACAAATTCCCTCACCAAGTACTGCAATACCATTCTAGTTCTTTACAGAGGAAAGCCTCTTCTCACGTCGGAAGAGACAAATATCGATCTTAAGGTGGGAAGCGGCCACAAGATAGATTTGACCGTCGAGGGTGAAGAAAGTACGCTCGATGAGTACGTAAAAGAAAATATCACATGGTCAAGCGACGACACGTCTGTGGCTACCGTCGATCAAAACGGGTATGTCAAAAGAGTAGGCGAAGGCGAAACAACTATAAGAGCGAAATTCGGGGAATCCGAGATCACTTTCGTTTTAGACGGAAATGAAGGTGAGGGTGATGAACCTGACGATGACGAGACAAAGGATGATGAACCTAAAGAAGAAATAGAGCAGGGATACGGAAACGGCAACGGCGCCGGAAACGGTGACGGGACAGGAAATGGTTCGGGAAACGGAAAAGGAAAGAAGACCGGAAACGGTACGAGCAGCTCGAGCTCGCAGAGTAAATCAGGGATGAATATAGATGTCTCCGGTGCTTCTTCAGGCAAGACGCAGACTGTCAGAAGCGGAAAGGTCTTTGCGATAAATCCTGAAGTTTTCGGCAGTGCAGCCGCAGGCTCCGATTATGAGGACGAGGCTTACGGCGGAAAGATGGATGACGACAGCGAGCAGCTAAAGATAAAGGAGCCTGAGGAGATAAATTACGCACCTGCGGTCGGCGGCGTATGCGCAGGTGCGGTCGGCTCGGGCGCGATTTTGGAAATTTTTAGATTTAGGAGACTCAGAGGAAGGACAAAGAAAAAATGACTACTACTACATCAGACACTTTCAACATAACCGATATTTTAAGAGCGATTTCGAGCGCCATGAAATACCCGGTTGTCGTTGCTCTTATACTTTTTGTGTTGGCGGCGCTCGTACTTATCGGCTGGATAATCACCGAGTATTTTTCCGAGAGAAGGCATATGAAGATAAGCCTTCCTAAGCTTCTTGATGAATTGCAGAATGCTGACGATATCGAATCATGCATCGTATCGAGCGGACTTTTAGAACGTCAAAAGGCAGCACTCGTAGAGCTTGCCTCTCATCCGCAATTTACGACGGAGCTTAGAGAAGCACTCGCAATCAGACTTCTTGATGCGGAGCAAGAAAGATATGACCGCATCACAAGATTTTCCGATCTGCTTGCAAAGCTTGCTCCTATGTTTGGTCTTCTCGGTACGCTGATTCCTCTCGGCCCGGGAATCATAGCACTCGGACAGGGTGACACATTTACTCTTTCGTCCTCACTTCTTACCGCCTTCGACACGACTGTAGTCGGACTTCTCGCAGCCGCGGCGGCAACTGTCGTTTCGGCATACAGAAAAGCATGGTACGGAGAATATATGTCGACTCTCGAGGTACTTTCACAATGTATTCTTGACAAAGAAAAAAATAATACATCCAAAGACGCAGGCTGCCGCGGAGTTGATAAATCAAACCAATCATACGACAGCAGAAACTCCCGCACAAATGACAAATCCTATGAAGATGGTGGCTTTTACGCTAATGACAGAGTCTATGAGAGTGATGATTCTATGGAAATGACGTACTCTATGAGAACGGAGCCTTACGGATTCGATGAAAAGGAGGGATATACGTATGAATAGACTGCGCTCAAGAGGCGGAAGAAGAAATTCAGATGCCGCTCAGGATGTAAATCCTATGGACAGCGTCAGCAATCTTGCCGACGCGATGCTCGTCCTTGCTGTAGGTATCATGCTTGCCCTCATCATAAACTGGAATGTTGACATCACGCCTACAGACAGCTCTGACCAGACAGAAGAATCTGAAAAGACTCAGCTCGGACAAGATGACATGACCGAAACAGATGACCAGACATTGACACAGGAAAATATGTCAAAGATCGGTGATATTTATTATGATGAAGCGACCGGAACGTATTATGCGGTTACAGATGAAGAATAATATCAAATG
>CAVCIY010000009.1:0-4560 GCA_963602445.1 Lachnospiraceae bacterium
CCTGATTTCGCAGACTCTACCTGCTTGTGGCGGAAGTTTATCTTATAATTTATGAAAAATTCGCTTCCGATAATAAAGAATAATATGATACCTGTAAGGATATCGGAGAATGAATGATTCAGGCCGAAAGTCGTTGAAATCTGACCTGCGCCTCTGTTCATGAAGATGATAAGGAAACACGAGAATATCATCGCGATAGGATTGAATTGTGCCATCCATGAAGTCATTACGGCCGTAAATCCCTGGCTGTCTGTGATGGTGGTGGTGATCGTGTGATTTATGCCGGCTACGAGAAGCAGTCCCGCAAGGCCGCAAATTGCCCCTGAGATAATCATCGTGCGCACGATAACTCTTTCTACCTTGATTCCTACATATCTTGCGGTTCTTTCACTTTCACCGACAACTGAGATTTCATATCCCTGCTTGCTGAAGCGGAAATAGATATACATCGCAGCTGTAAGAATCACGGCAATTGAAATGGTGAGGATATATTTGTTTCCCGCAATTTCGGGGAGCCATCCGGCAGCTGAATCTTGATTTATGATGCCGATCTTTCCCGAACCCTTAGGAACTTCCCAAACTACCGTATAATATGCCACGAGCTGGATTGCGATATAGTTCATCATCAGCGTGGCGAGAGTTTCATTTGTTCCCCATTTTGCCTTGAATATGGCCGGAATCGCGCCCCAGATTGCTCCTGCGGCAAGACTTGCTATGACCATCAGGATGATCAGAACTGTGTTTGAGATTTTGTCTCCGAGGCAGATCATACATGCGGCAGCAGCAAGACCGCCCATGAGAATCTGTCCTTCGCCGCCGATATTCCAGAATCGCATCTTAAATGCCGGTGTCAAAGCCAAGGATATGATAAGGAGAATCGACAGATTTTGCAATGTAATCCATGTCTTTCTTTCGGAGCCGAATGCACCATCGATAATAGACATAAATACCCTTATAGGATCGTCTCCCGTAAACAGCGTCGTGATGACAGCGCATACTATCACAGCCGCAACAATAGACGCAATTCTGACAAGCCATGCTTTTCCCCACGAGACACTGCTTCTTTTTGTAATATGAATAAGAGGCTCACGTTTTTTATTTTCCATCTGCTTTACCTCCTACATGTGTCATCATAAGTCCGACCTCAGCCTTATCGGCAGTCCTGCCGTCTATAACCGCGCTGACGCAGCCGTCACACAATACAAGAATGCGGTCTGAAAGCTGCAAGAGTACATCAAGGTCTTCACCCACAAATATAACCGCAACTCCCTGTTTTTTCTGTCTGTTTATAAGATCATAGATAGTATAAGACGAATTTATATCAAGGCCTCTCACTGCATATGCCGTAAGGAGAACCGTCGGAGTAGTCGAGATTTCGCGTCCCACAAGAATCTTTTGGACATTTCCGCCTGAAAGACGTCTTACCGGAGTTTCCAGACCCGGCGTAACTACTTCAAGATCTTCGACAACTGTCTCAGCGAGCTTCCTAGGCTCCTTTCGGTCTGTGAAGATCGATTTGCCCTTTCTGAAGGAACGCAGCATCATATTTTCAGTCAGATCCATGTTTCCTACCAGGCCCATTCCGATTCTGTCCTCAGGTACAAATGACAAACTTACACCCATCTCGGCTATCTTGAGAGGATCTGCGCCGAGGATTTCCTCGCTCGTGCCGTCATCATTTATGTATACAATGCTTCCGGTTTCCGCGCGCTGCAGACCTGCAATCGCTTCGAGAAGTTCTTTTTGGCCGGAGCCCGAAATACCCGCTATTCCAAGGATTTCGCCGCTATTTGCGGTAAAGGAAACATCATTTAATTTAACCACGCCCTCGATGTCACGCACTGTGAGATTCTTGATTTCTATTCTTGGTTTAGGATCCACAGGCTCAGGTCTTTCGATATTTAGAGTTACCGCATGTCCGACCATCATATTTGTCATCTCAGCTGCGTTCGTATCCTTAGTCATCATCTGACCTATATATTTGCCCTTGCGAAGAACAGCCACGCGGTCAGAAAGCTCCTCAACCTCGTTCATCTTGTGGGTGATGATTATGATAGCCTTGCCGTCAGCCTTCATGTTGCGTACAACATTGAACAGCTTCTCGGTTTCCTGCGGAGTAAGCACTGCCGTAGGCTCATCGAGAATCAGGATGTTTGCGCCCCTGTATATAACTTTTAATATTTCAACAGTCTGCTTTTGAGGAACCGACATGTTGTAAATCTTCTGGTCGGGATCTACCTCAAAGCCGTATTTGTCGCAGATTTCTCTGATACGTGCTGATGCCTCCTTGATGTTCAGCTTGCCTTCCATACCGAGAATAATATTTTCGGTAACAGTCAGCACATCCACAAGCTTGAAGTGCTGATGAACCATGCCGATACCAAGGTCAAACGCATCCTTAGGTGATGAGATTATTGCTTCTTTTCCGTCAATGAAAATAGAACCCTCGTCAGGGAAATAAATACCCGACAGCATGTTCATAAGTGTGGTCTTGCCACTTCCGTTTTCTCCGAGAAGCGCAAGAATCTCTCCTCTGTAGATTTCGAGGTTTACGTCTTCGTTTGCCACAGTAGAGCCAAATCTTTTCGTGACACCCTTCATGGCCACTGCAGGAATCTTCTGCTCCAACTTCAGCCTCCTTTCGAAATAACTAATCATGATAAAACGCCGGTGTAACTGACTGCCGATGTGACTAAGCGCCGGTCGCCCGTCACTTTTGCCTAATTTCCGTAATTTCCGGCGCCGTTTTTTTTCAGAGAACTTGCCCGCTTTAAAACAAAAGAAGCACGGGGCAGACGAACACTATATATAATGCTTCCGCCCCATGCTAAATTTTATATTCTGTTTGGGATGAATTTTCAAAAAATCTTTAGCGATTCTCAAGTCGTCCAGTTCATGAAATCAACCGACTTTTAAAATCAATCAGCTTCCAAAGTCATTCGTCTGTCAAAATCGCATTATTTTCTAAAAATCATCTTACAATCTTGCTCGCAGATATTACATCTTTTCGTCGAGAAGAGTGATTCCGTCGATTCTGATATCGAAGTATGGAGCAGAACGGAATTCTACAGCTGATTCGTCGAAGTAACCATCGTGAATAACTTCTGTATCCTTTTCATAATTTGCATCTGTATCAACATCTGCCTCGTAGCTGTCAAGAGTCTTTCCATCAACTGTGAATGTAGAAGTGTCAAATGCGTGAAGTGTGCCTGCTTCAAATTCCTCAGAAGCCTTGTCGATAGCTTCCTGAGTACCTTCAGCAACATTCTTGCCCAGTTCTGTGAGCTTTACAGAGCCTGTAGAGATGTCGCCGACCCAGTCAGTAGCGATAGCTTCGCCGTCTTCGATGCATTCGATGCAATATTTGAAGTAAGGAGCCCAGTCGATTCTTGAAGAAACGAGGAATGTTTCAGGACAAGATTCATTTGTGCTGCCGTTGTAAGAAACATTTGGAACACCTGCTGTCTCGCAAGCTGTAGGAGCGCCCATAGAATCGGCATGCTGAGAAATGAGTACGCAGCCGTTTTCGATAAGCTTGTTTGCGCCTTCCTTTTCAGCAGTTTCGTCATACCATGAACCTGTGAATGTAACTTCCATAGTAGCTGACGGACATACCGAACGAGCGCCGAGGAAGAATGAAGTATAACCTGAGATAACTTCTGCATATGTATAAGCACCTACATAACCGATCTTTGCCTTGTCAGCAGTAATTTCGCCTGAATCGATCATTTCGTTCAGCTTCATACCTGCTGCGATACCTGCCATATAACGACCTTCGTAGATAGCGGCAAATGCATTGTGGAAGTTGTCAAGCTTTTCTGTATGAGCCTTTGTGCCTGTAGCGTGGCTGAACTGGATGTCAGGATATTCCTTTGCAGCCTGAATCATATAATCCTCGTGACCGAAGCTGTCTGCGAATATGAAGTTGCAGCCTTCGTCAGCGAGCTCGCAAGCTGCGTCGTAACATTCCTGACCTTCAGGAATATTTGTCTTGAAGATTGCTTCAACACCCATTTCCTCACAAGCTTCCTTAGCAGCATTGATGAAGTTGAGGTCATAAGTGGAATTTTCATCGTGAAGACAGATAAAGCCTGCCTTTACACTTGAAGTAGCTTCTTTTTCAGCAGAACCGGAACCTGAGTCAGAACCGCCGCATGCACAAAGTGCAAAGATCATTACTACTGAGAGTAATACAGCTAAAAATTTTTTCATTTCATTCTCCTTCTTTTGTCAAGAAAATTAAAAATAATATCTTTGGAGACGCTGTCTTTTTGTCTCCATCCTCGAATATTATATAATATCACTCACTTCTAATCAATTGTGAATGTGACATTTCGGTGAATTTTTTTTACATTTTCTTTACATTATTCACGCAATTCACACCATTGCCTGTTTCGTATTGTGCGCCGCCTCACGTTATTCATGCTGTTCACACCATTGTCTGCTTAGCATTGCAAGCCACTTCACGCTATTCGTGTTGTTCACACCATTGCCTGCTTCGCATCGCAAGCCACTTCACGCTATTCGTGTTGTTCACACCATTGCCTGCTTCGCATCGCA
>CAVCIY010000010.1:0-9628 GCA_963602445.1 Lachnospiraceae bacterium
GCGGTACTTTCAGCAGCTTGCGGCTCTGCGGTGTTTTCGGCTGTTCCGAAAGCCGCGGCGCTGGCTGATGGTTGTCTGAACGGCACAATTTTATACGAATCAAACGAATTGTATTTGTCTATGAATATTTCCGGCTCCGCAAGACGGAATTTATAGATGCTCTGCTTGACATCTCCGACCATATATACGTTGTTGCCTCTGCTTATCTGCTGTATAAGGGTTTCTTGCAAGATACTGCTGTCCTGATATTCATCGACAAAGATTGTCTCAAACTTTTTTCTGTACTCCGCAGCCGGTTCCTCTTGTCTCAGAATTCCGAGTGCTTCGTGCTCTATATCATTAAATTCAAGCATCGACTTTTCAAGCTTTTTCTCCCTGAACCTCTTATGAAATTCTTTTACAAGCCCTGCCAGATATTCTGCCGGTTTTGCGGTGGCCGACATCCTTCTTATCATCTCAGCGTACGGAACAGGTGCGACATTTGTCAGAATATTCTTTAAAATTTCCTTTATGTTTTTCCTTATGTCGCTTACTGTGTCTTTTATTTCATCATAATATTCTTTATCGACCTTCGCCGCTCTGAATGTCGAAAGCTTAATGCTGCCGAGATTAGAAAACATATCCCACAGTTCTTCCGCACTTGAGGCGTCGGCGTCTTCACCTGCTGCAACAGTCTCGCTTGCGTCGGTGCCTTCAGCTGCGATAATGGTTTTCTGAGCAAACGATTTTATTTCTTGAACGCATCCGCTAATCACCTCTAAGTCGCCCTTAGCCTTTTCATTTATTGAAGGAACATGTGACGTCAGTTCACAAACCTGCCGCGCCAGGATTACGGCTTTTTCGGCATTTTTAAGGACGAAATCAATCACTGTTTTGCATATTTTGCTTTCCGAAAATTTTTCCTTGTCGGTTTCGAGAGATTTGCACGCATCGTCAAGCCATTCAAAAGGATTCGGCATGCTCATCACAAATGTATACACATTCATGATCAAGCTTTTAACACGGTCTTCATTGCGCAAACTTGCATATTGCCTTAAAAAGCCGGTAAATGCTTCATTGTCATTTTTAAAGCGGCTTTCAAATAACTCGTCTAACGCTTCGCCTTTCAGAATTTCGCCGCGCGCTTCATCACATATTGTAAAATCAGCTTCCACATCTGTGAGATAAAAATATTTTCTTATAACGCTCATCGAGAAGCTGTGAAATGTCGAGATATTTGCCTGATGAGCTTTCCTATATTGGGTTCTGAGATATGCCAGCTTTCTGCGTATTTCTTCCTTTGAATCGAGATATGTCGGTCTTTCAGCCGAGCTTGCGGCCGTTGCCTCCAGTGCAGCCGACGTACTTACGTCTGTCGCTTTTGCGGCAGGCGGGCTTGCAGTCGACGAGTTTGCGGCAGGTGTAGTCGACATGGCTGCGTCGACTCCTGATGCGTTTGCGGTCGGCGGGCTCACAGTCGACGAACTTGCGGCCTGTGAACTTGCGGTCGGTGTACTTGCGGTCGGCGCACCGGTCGCAAGTTCCGTCGTACTGCCCTCGAGGCTTGGCATTCTGAGCATTTCCGACAATTCGTTTATGGCAGAAGATATAGCCTTGAGTATTTTTTCTCTCATCTCCGATGCCGCGGCATTTGTAAATGTTACTATCAACATATTCTCAACTGATATTCCGTCATTGAGAATCATTTGCTTTATTCTCTCAGTGAGTACCGCCGTCTTTCCCGATCCGGCAGCCGCGGAGACAAGTATATCAGTGCCTCTCGCCTTTATCGCATCATTCTGTTCATTGGTCCACTTCATAAAAACTCACCCTTTTTATTGCATCTTTTTTTATTGAATCACATAAGTGCAAACTTCTGTAAACTGCTCCGAACCGCAAAAGTCGATTCTTCCTGCTTCAGCTTGCGGCGCTGCCGTCTTTTTGCTGCTTTAACCACCGCCTCTACTGTCTTTGCGTCGATACGATCCTTGTTGCACTTTGACCTTTGCAGCTTGCGGTGCTTTGACTTTTGCGACTTGCGACGCTTCAGTCTCTTACAATTTTTTCAATTATCTTTTCTGCAATCCTTATACCGTCAACCCCCGCGGACATTATCCCGCCGGCGTACCCGGCCCCTTCGCCGCCCGGATAAAGTCCGCTCACCGAAACACTCTCCAAGCTTTCACCGTCCCTGACAATCCTCACCGGACACGAGCTTCTCGTCTCGGCACATGTCATTACGGCATCAGTCATATCGAAGCCCTTCAGCCTCCTCGCCATATCCGGAATCGCCTCCCTCAGCGCATCTGTGACAAATGCCGGGAGACATGAGCCGAGTTTTCCCGCTCTCACACCCGGCTTGTACGTCGGCTCTACTCTGTATCCCGATGCTTCCGCCGCCGTTTCCTGTTTGTTAACACTAACTGCCGTTTCACCTGCTTTTGTGCCGCTCTCTCTTACCGATTCCCCGCGCTTGCTTGCCGCTTCCGATTCAGCCTCACGCATAAACTCACCTACAGTCTCGACCGGCGCAAAATAATCGCCTCCGCCTTCCGCAAATGCCCTTCTCTCGATTTCCTCCTGAAATCTTATCCCGGCAAGCACATCGCTTCCGCAGCCCGGAAGATCCTCGGGATTCACATCCACAAGAAGCGCGCTGTTTGCGTTTTTCCCGTCTCTTGCTCTGTAGCTCATGCCGTTTGTGACGACTGTATTTTCTTCCGACGCGGCGCCCACAACAACGCCTCCGGGACACATGCAAAATGTATATACACCGCGTCCCGACTCAGTATGATAAGACAGCTTGTATGCGGCCGCCCCCAGGCGGCCTTCCTCTTCAGAATGCTCGAATCCGTATTGGGACAGGTCTATCAGTGACTGTGGATGTTCTATCCGAACGCCGACTGAAAAAGGCTTTGCTTCCATTTTGATGCCTGCGTCATGGAGCATTCTGAAGGTGTCGCGCGCGCTGTTGCCGGGGCCGAGTACAAGATAATCACAGTCGATTTTTTCTTCTGTCTCTTCGGCTTCTTCTGTGCTTCGGTCCCGGCAAGTGCGCGCCAGTGTGATTCCGGCGAGTCTCGGGGCGGCGGCGTTTTCTTTTATTCTAAGTCCTGTAAGCTTTGTCTCAAACATCACATCTCCGCCGAGAGATATTATTTTTTTTCTTATTTTCTCAACTACATTTCTGAGTACATCTGTCCCTATATGGGGCATGTGTCTGTATGCGATGTCGGGGTCTGCGCCTGCTTCTATAAATTCCTCGCGCACCTTCACCATGCGGCGGTCCTTTATGCCCGTGGTGAGTTTTCCGTCAGAAAAGGTCCCTGCTCCGCCCTCTCCAAATTGCACATTTGAGACAGGGTCGAGCTTTCCCTCTGACCAAAATTTCTCTACATCCTCTGTTCTCCGTCTTACATCTCTGCCGCGTTCGACGATTACCGGCTTCAGCCCTGCCTCCGCAAGTATAAGCCCGGCAAACATTCCGCAAGGCCCAAATCCGACCACAACAGGTCTTTTAATCTCGCCGCCGCTTAACTCGCTATCTCTTAGCTTTTCTCTCAGCTCAGCCGTCATCGGTATCTCATAGGACATATCCGGTGCCTTCGAAAGGCCGAGCCCTTTCACATTCTTCTTTTTTTCAAGAAAAGCGTCTTCATTCTTTATAGCAAAATCAACCGTATATGTGAATTTAATATCCGGCTTTTTCCTTGCGTCTATCGATTCCTTGACAATCTTCCATTCCGAGATGTCAAGCTTCTTCATATTCAATTTTTTTCTGATTTTTTCAGGAATAACCGAGATTGGCTCATCCATATTCAGTCTAATCTGAGTCATTCTCAGCATAATTACTTCCCCTTTCATCCGCTCTTTCCGCATCCTCGCCGACCATCAGCGTCATCCGTTTCCGCCGGCTCTTCCGCATCCTTGCCGACCATCAACCGAGCGCCGTCACAGTTGCTTTTTCGCATTTAATCCGGCAATCATTCCCGATGTCCATGCCCATTGAAGATTGAAACCTCCGCACCTGCCGTCGACATCTATTACTTCGCCGCAAAAATACAAGCCTTTCTCAAGCTTCGACTCCATAGTTGTACTCTCTATCTCTTCACGGCGCACGCCTCCGCACGTCGTCTGGGCGTCATTCCAGCCTTTCGTGTGATTTGCCGAAACTTCAAACGATTTAAGATTTCTCGCCGCCTTGCGGATACTCTCCTCGCTCTTATCGGCAATCACCTCTGCCAGCTTTTCGTTTACAAAGCCGCCAAGAAGCTCTCTCATTTTCATGCCTGTTTTTTTCTCAATACGACTCATCGTATCATAAAGCTCATCCTCAGTCATATCAGGCACAAAATCGCATACAATCTTATATTTTACTCGATTCCCGGTGTCCTCGCCGCGATTTGCAGCGCTCTTCTTTTTCGGTGCAGGTCTTGCCTCGCTCATATATCTTGTGAGATCAAAGACACATATACCCGACAAACCCGTTCCGGTAAACTGTATCTCTCCCGACTCTTCATAAGCCGCTCTCAGCGAGCCGCATTCCTCGGATGCTCCAGGCTCTCCGGTCCCGCCAACTTCTTCCTCTCTGCGTTTGCCAAGCTCTCCGCTTCCACTAAGCTTATACTCAACAAGCGTGACCTTGCCTTTTGCTCTGACACCCTTGAGCGCACTCATGCACTCGTCGTCTGACTCCACTGCAGTAAGCGCCGGTCTCGGTGCAAAAAGCGTATGTCCGAATCCCTTGGCAAATCCATATCCGTCGCCTGCACTTCCGGTTTTAAATGCTGCTCTTCCTCCACACGCGATTATTACATTTCTTGCGACTACACGT
This sequence comes from Lachnospiraceae bacterium, assembly GCA_963602445.1. Classification (GTDB taxonomy): domain Bacteria; phylum Bacillota; class Clostridia; order Peptostreptococcales; family Anaerovoracaceae; genus Alangreenwoodia. The sequence continues at coordinate 4,814 of CAVCIY010000010.1, forward strand.
GTACCCGACTCAAGCACAGCCTCAAATTTTCCGTCGCTTCGCCTCATAATCGAGACAACTCTGTCAGACAAAATAAATTTACATCCCCTGCGCAGAGCTTCTCTGTATAACGCATTTACGACAGACGACGCTCTCTCCGAATAAGGATAACAGCGCCCTGTCTCGTCCGTCCTTGCTATTATGCCAATCGAACCGAAAAAATCAAGCGTCTCCCTGACACCCCACTTCTCAAAAGCAGACCTCACAAATCCGTCTTCCGGCATATTATACATATCTTCGCATGCTGATATATTTGTAAAATTGCACTTTCCGTTTCCCGTAGAAGCAAGCTTACGCCCGACTTTGTCATTTCCGTCAGCCACGAGCACTTCCGTCTCACTTTCAGCAGCCTCGCTGGCGCAACCCGACCTTTCCGGTTTTCCGACTGCTTCAGCCGCCGCTTCCGTCTTTTCCGATTTTTCCGATGACGCAGATATCGCAGCAGCAAGGCCTGCTGCTCCTGCTCCTGCGATAAATGTTTTTACAAAAAATATATTTTCAGCCATTATTTTTCTCCAAGACGAAGCCTTTCTGCGATTTCATCTATCTTCTCAAGTCTGTGATTCATACCGCCCTTGCTTATCGGCGGATCCATATTCTCCGCAAGCTCCTTTATGGACGCATACGGATTTTCAAGCCGCACCTTTGCTGCCGCCCTCAGCTTTTCCGGCAGATTGTTCAGTCCGATAAATTTGTCAATCGTCTGTATATTTTCTATATGTCTTCCGGCGGCATTCACTGATTTATCAAGATTTGCGCTCTCACAATTCACGATGCGGTTTACTTTATTTCTCATGTCGCGCAATACTCTTATATTCTCAAATTCCATGAGCTGGCTGTGTGCCCCCGTGAGCCTCAGAATGTCCGCTATCGATTCGCCCTCCTTGACATAGACGACGAACTGATCTCTGCGAGTCATAGATTTTGCGGAAATCTTGAGACTTCCCAAGAGCTTGACGACATCATCCGCGATAAATCGATCTTTACACACGATTTCGAAATGATATCCCTTCTCCGGATTGTTTATCGAGCCGCTCGCCATAAAAATCCCGCGCAAATAAGCTCTCTTACAGCATTTTTTCTTTATGATTTCTTGCGGAATCCCATCGACAAAGACATTATTTCCTTCCTTGATGGTAAGAAGCCCTATTTCCCTGAGCATTCTCTCTCCCATAATATCTTCATCAAGCGTGATTCTGTACGTCTTACCCTTTCTTAAGGCCATTTCGGCGGTGACATCAAGGCTCGTCGTTGTGTCAAAATATGACTGAATAACCGACTTGAAGTGTCTTGCGATCGACGGATCCTCAGAAGTAATGAAAACATTTATCCTTCCGCCGCCCTTAAGCCTTATAGAACCGTTCATTCTCACAAATCCCGCTATCTCGGCAAGAGTACAGCATTTTTTTCCCTGCTCCAGTTTTGATAATTCTTTTTTAGTCTCTGATGAAAATGACATGTTCCTCCTCTGTTACTTTATTTTCGGCGAAAACGATTTGCTCTTACTATAACTTCCGATGAAAGCTACATGTTCTCTTCGTCTTCTTGACAAATTCCCAGAAGCTCGGCGAGTGTGCTTGCCAACCGGTCCTCGTCGTGCCTTATCTTCCCGTCGCATACTTTCACGAAATTTCCGGATATAATCTCAAGCTTCATATCGCCCAGGATCATTTTATCGTTGTCGTCAGGGCACATTTGATGGCCGCCCTCAGCAAAATAAGGTGCGAGCTCCTCAGCCGTGCAGCGCTTCGAATTTGCGATCACATAGTCTATGACATTATTTCCCAGATAATGTGATACGGCAGAAATGCAATCAGCAACAGTATATCCGTCTGTCTCTCCCGGCTGTGTCATGACATTGCATATAAAGACCTTGGTGGCAGATGATGACACAATCTCCGAACTGATACCGCCGACGAGAAGATTTGGTATAATGCTTGTGTACAGACTCCCAGGCCCGAGAACGATCATATCTGCCTTTCTCAGAGCCATCAATGCCGAGTCGCTTGCATAAGTATCAGGCGGATCAAGATATACTTTTTTTATAAGGCTGGCCTGCTGCGTCACATTTTGCGGGATACTCGACTCTCCCCGCACATTTTCGCCGTTTTTAAGCTCCGCGCACAGCGTAATGTCCGACAATGTGACAGGAACTACCTTGCCTTCTATTCTCAAAAGCTCATGAAGCTTCTCTACTGCTATTTCAAAATCACCATATATCTCTGTCAGCGCCGCGATGAACAGATTTCCCATATTCTGTCCCTCAAGTCTTCCGCTGGCAAACCTGTGCTGAAGAAGCTGCTCCATCACGGTTTCCTCATCGGCAAGCGCGAGAATGCAGTTTCTCACATCACCCGGAGGAAGAATTCCGTAATCATCTCGAAGCATCCCCGAACCGCCGCCGTCATCGGCGACAGTCACTATTGCTGTAATGTCAACCGGCTTCTTCTTAAGCCCTTTAAGCAATACTGAAAGACCCGTGCCGCCCCCTATGACTACCACATGAGGCCTCACGCTCAATCTTTTGTAACTGTTATAACCCATACCTGCTCCTATATTTATGTGTGCGCCCTCGCATGCTCTTGCTGCCGTGCCTTCGTACGCCTTTACTTATCGCCCTTGTGTGCCTTTGCTGTCGTACCCTCGCATGCCCTTGCTGCCGCGCCCTCGTACGCCCGTGCTTATCGCCCTTATGCACTCTCGTCTGCACATCTTTGCCTTCGCGCCTTTTATTTGCGCTTACGAATATCCCTGTGAACAGTCGAGACATGTCTGCCCTTTGACGCCAGAATCTTGGAGAATTCGTTTGCCATAGCCACAGACCTGTGCTGTCCTCCTGTGCATCCGAAAGCGATGACAAGCGTTCTCTTGCCTTGCTTTACATAATAAGGTATCAGTCCCAATATCAAATCCGAAGTCTTTTTCACAAATTCCTGAGTTTCGGGATATTTCATCACATATTCACGGATTTTTCGGTTGTTTCCCGTTAGTGGGCGCAAACTTTGCACATAATATGGATTTGGTATAAATCTCGCATCAAAGACAATGTCAGCATCCATAGCCATTCCGTATTTATATCCGAATGATTGAACCACAATCGAAAATACATCGTCATCATCATTTTCAGAAAGAAGCTTTTGAAGCAAATCCTGAAAAACCGCTGATTTCATTCCCGTAGTATTCACCAGGAAGTCGGCATTTTCCCTTATAACGCTCATCTGACGCTGCTCCATGCGGATAGCCTCGATATTTGTGCCGGCCTCCTTTGCGAGAGGATGCACCCTCCTGGTCTCTTTATATCTTCTTACCAGAGTCTCCTCTGTCGCCTCAAGGAAAAGAACCTTTACATTCATTTCCTCATTTCGTATATCCTCAAGGACACGAACGAAATCACCGAAAAATTCGCGTCCCCTTATATCCATTACAAAAGCAGCCTTTTCAAGGCTGATTTTCTTTTCCTGCTCCAGATTGAGAAATGACTCAAGCAATGCAGGCGGCATATTGTCAATGCAATAATATCCCATATCCTCAAGGTGCTTTATAGCCGTACTTTTTCCCGCACCCGAAAGACCTGTCACAATCAACGTTTCCATTCTCTATCCGCACCTCCCAAGTCTCAATGCGTCATTCCCAATTAAAAAAATGCAAAGCTGCGCGAATCTCAAAGATTGACGATCCTTTCGCTCGGCAGACCTGCTTCCTTCACTCTTTTCAGCGCATTTTCGCACGTTCCCACGCGGGCCGACACATGAGCATCGCTGCCTATTATAAATTTTACATCCGACTTCGCAGCCAAAATTATCTCTTCCGTCGTGAGCTGCCTGTGCCTGTTGCTGATCTCCATCAGTGTGCCCGTCTCTTCACAGGCGGCAATAACCTCTTCCATATACACAGCCCCCTTATCTCCCGGATGAGTGAGCGTGCGCAGGTTATTATTCCTTACGGAGTTCACAACCATATCTGTATTTTTTCTCTTCAGCGAATCCGAATACTTCTTTCTCTTAGCCGAAATAAGATTTCTTGCATGAAGAAGAAGCGACGCAAACGGATTTTTCCCCAGAGTCCCGAAATGATATCCTGCAATCACAAAATCATAAAGTTCAAATTCCTCCGGCTTCACATCAAGCTCACCCGAAGGATTTATAATATTTGCCTCAACAGACATATAGATTTCTATGTCATCATACTTCTTGTTCAGCTCATCAATCTCGGCACGCATCTTCGGAATATCTCTTCTCCGAAATCCATATCCGAAATGACCCGGCCCGTGGTCAGTGATCGCTATCGAACTTAGACCCTTACGGCGTGCCTCGATCACATTTTCTTCTATCGTTCCTTTTCCGTGAGAGTATACCGTATGTGTATGCCAATCAAACTTCAGCGAAATTTCCTTTGCAATAACATCATTTTCAGCACCCTTGTTTACAGTACCCTTGTTTTCATCACCCTTGTTTGCGGCACCCTCATTTATAGCACACTCGTTTGCAGCACCCTCGTTTGCAGCACTCTCGTTTGCAGCACCCTCGTTTGCCACAGCCTCATTTTTTTCTGTAATACAACCTTTATCCATAATTTTAATCCTTTATAATCTTACCCCTCAAAACCTACCGCGATTATGACGGCTCGCCTACAGTTCCGGCTTCAGGCTCGCAAACACGCCTGTTCTCCTTTTTTACGGCTCGCCTACAATTCCGGCTTCAGGCTCGCAAACACAACTGCTGCCTTTTTTACGGCTCGCCTACAATTCCGGCTTCAGGCTCGCAAACACAACTGCTG
>CAVCIY010000011.1:0-2737 GCA_963602445.1 Lachnospiraceae bacterium
ATTTAGATAATGCCATGGCAGATAGGATACTGCCGGTGCGGGACAATCTCAAGGCGGTGACAGCGCAGGACAGGTGCAGACCGGCGAAGTGCATGCCGGGCGCAAGGCGGCGCATAGCACGAGCTGATCGCAGTGCAGGCAGATGGCAAAGACAGAGAAGAACGGAGTGAAGACGGAATGGTAAAGACTATTACAGCCGCACAGGCGGCGGAACTTATAAAAGATAACGATGTTGTTGTATTTGCGGCGGACGGCCTGGTGTCATGCCCGACCGAAATAATTGACGCCGTCGAAAAAAGATTCCTGAAGGAAGGTCATCCCGCAGGAATCACAAGCATGAGAGCCGCAGGTGTGGGGAATTTTGTTGATACTGCAGAGCATCACTGGTGCCACGAGGGCTTGCTGGTGCGTACGATTTCTTCATATTTGAGCGTATGTCCGAAGCTCGCAAAGCTGGTTGCTGACGAAAAGGTGCAAGGTTATATGTTCCCGCTCGGGCCGATAATGCAGCTCTTTCAGGAAGTCGGAAGAGGAATGAAAGGTGTTATGACGAAAATCGGACTGGGTACATTTATGGATGCCAGATTCGACGGCGGAAAGCTGAACGAGCTGACGAAGCGTGAAGGTGAGGACCTCGTGGAATATATTCCGGATTTTGACGGCGAGGAATATCTTTATTACAAATCTCCGGGCATGAATGTCGCACTTCTTCGCGGAACTTCCGCAGATGAACACGGAAATATCAGCTGCGAACGTGAGGCAATAGATGCCGAAATGCTTGCCGTAGCGCAGGCTGTCAAGGCAAGCGGCGGAATTGTAATATGCCAGGTAGACGAGCGCACAAAGCTCCACGCGACGCACCCGAGGATGATAAAGGTTCCCGGAATTTATATCGATTATATCGTGGAGGCAGAGCATCCCGAGTCAACACCGCAAAATTTTGACAGGAGAAGAGACAAGAATTATAATCCTGCTTTCACAGGCGAGACTCTTGCGCATCTGGAATCAGACAATATTTCCATTCCTCTCGACCACAAAAAAGTCATTGCGCGACGCGCGGCTATGGAACTTAAGAAAGGCGACAAGGCAAATTTCGGAATAGGCATGCCTACATTTGTTCCGTCCATACTTGCCGAAGCAGGATACGGGGACGATATTGCGATGATTTCAGAGACGGGCGTAATAGGCGGAATGCCGGGAGCAGGAAGAGACTTCGGATGTCATTGGAATCCTGAAGCATTTACAGATCATGCGGCTCATTTCTCATTCTTTGACGGCGGAAATCTGGATGTCGGCATTTTCGGACTCAGCGAGTCAGACATGTACGGAAATATCAACGTAAGCCACCTCAACGGAAAGGTTTCGGGGGTAGGCGGATTTACAGATATATCGATGACCTCAAAGAAAGTAATTTTTATGGGAACATTTACGGCTGTCGGAATCGAAACAGAAATCTCCGATGGCACAATAAAGATTGTAAAAGAAGGTAAATACAAGAAGTTTATAAAGAAATGCGAAGAAATTGCATTTGTGGCTGATGAATATCTGAAAACTCACGACAGCTTCTTATTTATCACAGAACGCTGCGTGATCAGGCGTACCAAGGACGGCATGGTTCTTGAGGAAGTTGCTCCGGGAATCGACATACAGACACAGATTGTCGATCAGTGCGAGCTTGACCTGATTATTCCTGAAGTTGGACCAAAGCTTATGGATAGCAGACTCTTCTCAGAGGAAGTATTTGATCCGTACAAGTAATGAGAACAGGCAAGCCGCGTAAGGCAAATCAGTAAGCAGAGACTAACACGAGTCGGACAGGCTAAATGCGAAATCACACCTTTTGCCGGGAATCAGGCAAGAGGTGTGATTTTTTATATTAAATAGAAGAGTCCGGCAAGAGTCCGGCGAGAGGTGAAGGAAAAGTGAAAAGAGCAGCACGGCAAGCGGTGAGTGCAATGCGAAAAGCGCAGCATGACAAGACGTGAGTGCAATTCAAAAAGCGGAGTCCGGCGAGAGTGCTGCGAGAAGCCGGCATGTTGTGAATGTCATTTGAAAAGAAGAGTTTGAAAAGAGTCTGAAAAATTGTGAATAGATGAATAAGCTGATAGATATGTAACGTTATTTGTGATATAATAATATGCAAAACTCATAGACGAAGTGCGCCCTTTTTTGCGTAAAAATCGAAAAATCTGATTTTTTTCGGGCTGATCGGGTACATGACGTTATTTAGGGAGGCAAAAATGATTATATTTCAATGGTTGCTCATTTTGGCACTCGTAGTGCCTGTGATTTACTTTGGAAACATGATGGTCAGAAACATCATGGATGATCTGCACATAAAAAAATTAAACATATTTAAGCCTTTTGACAAAGAACAGGATGCGGAATATACGGACAACGGTTCTTATGTATTTGGGGATCAGCGTGAAGAATTTTATGGCGGTGTAGACTCTAAAGGTGTGCCTGTCGGCGAGTCACGTGAAGATATGCTGATCAGAAAGTTCAGAAATGGTGAGCTTTTTAACGGCAAAAATTCCCATGACCGTCACAGTGTCGGAAGCAGATCTGATGACCGTGGTTATGATGACTATGACAGATACAACAGCCGCGTTTACGCAGGAGGCGAAAAAAGCTACAGCGACCGCGGCGGATATAACAACCGCGGCGGATATGCGGGGCGAGGAAACGGATATGACAACCGCGGCGGATATGATAATCCGCCGCGGTTGTCATATCC
>CAVCIY010000012.1:0-25777 GCA_963602445.1 Lachnospiraceae bacterium
CCTCGATTCTCTCGCCTTCAGCAAGCACGCCCTCGGCACTTCCGCTTTCTGCTTTTTCGTCCTCCGCACGGCCTACTCTGCCCCGTCTCAAACTGCCTCGTCCACTTTCCGATTTCTTCTCGGCAGCACGCCTCGCACCGGCACGTTTACCGGCATCGTGTCCGTCACCGGCATTCTCACCTTCGGCATGTTCTCCCTCAGCTTTCTTGCCTTCGGCATGTTCTTCCTCAGCTTTCTCGCCTTCAGCATGTCCGCCCTCGGTATTTTCCCCTTCGGCACGATTTTCATCTTTTTTATCTGCTGCCGAATCGTCTCCGCTGCTGTTTTTTTCAATAGCCGCCAAAATCATATTTCTCAATTCGACTTTTCTTATTCCGGCAGCATTTTCTATCCCGAAATCACTTGCAATATTTCGCAGCTCATCTACCTTCATAGACATAATTTTGTCTATAGCGACATTTTTCATATTTTAAAATTTCCTTTCAACAATTTAGAATTTCTTTTAAGTAATTTAGAATTTTTTTCAGTAATAATCACTATAAAAAATTTTCAGTAATAATCATAATAATCATTATAAGAATATTAAAGCATTGCTTACGTAATATATAACATGCTTTCGCAATGATTTGCACGACACATAATCTGATTACGTGACACACGTTCCATCGGTGCTGCCCGAAAATCTCATGCCGTAAAACAATTCACACGAGGCAGCAAATGCCGTCATTCACGCAAAAATCACGCCCGGTCACCGGTAATAAAGCTCTCAGCCACACTCATAAAAACTTGCGGCGTCACATAATGCCGATATTTTTATATTCAATTTTTTGTTTCTGATTTCTACCATTGATATCTTCAGCGAAATGCTGAAAAAAACAAACCTGCTCTGTCAAATTGCGATGCTGCGGAAAATGCAAACACGCATATACCCTTATCCCTTCAAATCAAAATCGAGATATTGCAAAAAATCGATACGAACCTGCATCCCGGGGAATTTTCGAAAAAATTCCCCGATTTGCATTTAAAACTCTGATGTAAAACTATCCTTGTGAAAATGCTCCTGTAAAATTTCCATTGTCGGCTTGCCGACCTTTTGCCCGACTTCTTCGTTCGATCGCTCAATCGTTCGTTCGACCGTCTCCGGTCGCCGGACAGTTATTTATAACCCATCATTTTACAATTATCTTGCAATTATTTTGCGGTTATATCATTACTATTTCGACACTATTTCGACTATTTCGCATAATCAGGCTTGTGATCCATGTCATGGATTGCTTCAATATATCTGATAGTTCCTGTCTTGCTTCTCATTACGACAGTATGCGTCTTCACCTTGCTGTTTGGCAGGAATTTTACGCCGTTAACCATGTCGCCGTCAGTCACGCCTGTTGCGATAAATAGTACATCATCTCCTGAAGCGAGGTCATCTGTGGTGAGAACCTTGCCATAATCAGGATCGTTTTTAGCCTGCTGCTTTTCCGATTCTGTGTGAGCATAAAGTCTTGCCTGAATCTCACCACCCAGGCACTTGAGTGCAGCAGCTGCAAGAACACCTTCAGGCGCTCCGCCGATACCGCAAAGAATATCAACTCCGCTGTCTTCAAAGCATGTAGCGATAGCTGCGCCTACATCGCCGTCAGGGAAAAGTTTAACTCTGCATCCGAGCTTTCTGCATACGGCGATTACCGCATCATGTCTGTCACGCTCAAGAACCGTAACCGTAAGCTCACCCATCTCCTTGCCGAGTGCAGCCGCAACACTCTTGAGGTTGTCTTCAAGAGTCTTTGTAATATCAATAGAACCCTTCGCCTTAGGGCCTACTGCCAGTTTTTCCATATAAAAATTCTTCGAATTGTAAAGCTTTCCTGCAGGAGCGACAGCTATTACCGAAATAGCATTTGCGCGACCCTTTGCGGTAGAGGTAGTTCCGTCAAGCGGGTCAACTGCGATATCTACCTTTACTGAATCCGCATTTTGTTTGCCGATCTTTTCACCGACATAAAGCATAGGAGCTTCGTCTTTTTCGCCCTCACCGATGACAACAGTTCCGTCTATATCGACAGTGTCAAACATATTTCTCATACCCGTCACAGCTGCCTGATCGGCGGAATTTTTTTCACCGAGACCTATCCACTTTGCAGAAGCAATCGCCGCAGTCTCGGTAACCCTTGCAAGGTCGAGACCGATTGCTCTGTCAATTATATTTGTCTTTTCTGATGTACTCATTTTTTGCTCCTAATACACTTCATTCTTTGCTATACACTTCATTCTTTGCTATATTAATTATCTTTGATGATATACTCTGATATATTGATCATCTACTCAACGACCTCACTGTCCTCTGTGCTTTCCACAGAATCATCGCTGCTTGCAGTCATATCGTAAATCTCAGTCAGCATCTCCTTCGTAGCATCCACGTCCTGAACATAGTATGACAGCTCGTCTATATATTTTCCTTCGCCCGGCATCGTATATGTCTCGATAGAATCTGCATTCAAGCCCGTTGCCTTAAGAGCATACTTCGAAATCGCACCTATAGTAATATCAGACTTTACATTCTTTGTAATGAGCTTCGCGGAATCAAGAATGCCATTTCTGAGGCACTGCTTAAACAACGCTTTCATAAACTCCTGCTGAGCCGAAACTCTGCCGATATCTCCATTCTTGTATCCCTTACGATATCTGAGATATTGGACAGCCTTTTCGCCGTCGAGAGTCTGCTCACCCTTCTTGATATCTATATGAAGCGGCGGATCGTCAGAAGGGTCGTCATACTTCATGTTCTGCTGAACGTCAATAGGAACACCACCGACACCGTCTACAATATTCTTTACCGAATCATAATCCACAACAGCATAATAGTTGATTGGAATTCCCATCAATACGTCACTAACCGCATTTGCTGTTTCAACAATACCGCCGGAAACATAAGCGGCATTTATCTTCTTTTCTCCGAGGCCCGTATGACCCTCACGCTCATAATATGTATCTCTCGGCACCGAAATAATGTCAACCTTATCCTTGTCCATATCCCAGCTTACGAGCATAATGGTATCACTTAGATTGTCATTTATGCCGACAACAAGCATATTTACCCTGTTTGCGTTCTTGAAAGCCTGGAAAAACTCACTTTCCGGATCAACAAGCACACTCATCTCTTCTTCTATACTTCCTTCAACACCGTCCTCCGACTGAAAGATCTGAACCTGCGACACAATCTTCATAACAGGTATCAAAACCAGCGTGAATACGACAAGAAAAATAAAAAATATCTTAAAAAAAGTCTTTGCCATTACCTTTTCCTATTTCCCTTCCATGCAAATTTTCAAAATGCCCTTATCTCTCAAATTCCCAATCCTAATTTCTTATAATATCCTAACATCTCAAATTTTACAATCTCAACTCTTATCTCAAATTTAATCTCACTTTTATACTTTCGACTCTTTACCCCAAATATCCAAGTGCGATCTCTGAGAATCATGCGCCTCGCATCCGTCCGGCATGAGTTTTTTCCGTACAAATTTTCCTACGTTAATTATTTTAGCAAGAATTTGAAAATTCTTCCAAATTTCCAACTCAAACTCTAACAATTAATCATATACTTATTTTCTGAATCATGCAACCATAAACTTACAACATTTCCTTTTTCATCACATTTTCATCACATTTTAGGTTAGGCATATCATTTCATTCATTGTTGTCGGACCCATCGGATAAATTTAATAAATTTTCCGCATTCATTGTTGCTAAAGTCTTCATCTGACGTACCGCCTGTTTTCTAAGAAAAACCAGACGATCCGACTGTGGTTTTCCTTGTTCTATAAGTATCGCATTGTAGCTTTCCATATTAGCAAGAATCAGCAGCTGATTTAGTGTTGCATAATCGCGCATATTACCTTTCTTGTTCGGATTGGCATCGCGCCATTGTTTTGCTGTCATGCCAAATATGGCAACATTTAAAAGATCAGCTTCGCCGGCATATTTAAAGCTAATCTGCTCCGGCGTAAGCTCCGGCGGTATCAAATTATCCCTGATAGCATCAGTGTGGATGCGGTAATTAAGCTTTGCAATTTCTCTGTTAAGATTCCATCCAAGGGACAATCGGCTATTTTCATCGTATTTGAGACGCTTGTAGTCTTTTATGATATAAAGCTTGAACTCTGCAGAAATCCATGATGCAAATTCAAATGCAATGTCAGAATGAGCATAAGTGCCTCCATAGCGGCCGGCCTTTGAAACAATACCTATTGCGCTCACCCCGTTAACCCATTTTGTGGGTGACATTGTAAAAGCATTCAATCCTGCCTTTTTTCTAAACCCCTCGAATTCGAGGGGTTTAAAATCCGGATTATGCAGGCTCTCCCACAATCCCAAGAATTCTAGCGTTTCTCGATTTCTCATCCAATTACATATAGTGGCATTGGGATCATCACTTTTATATCGTGCAATATCCGTCAGTGAAATGAACTCATTTCAAAATCACTCGTATAAATACCAATTTTAAAGCCTTTGGCATTGATTGTTTCTTTTATTGGTTTCTTAGCCATGCTTATCTCCATGATCCAATTTATTTTTTTCAAACTTTTCCAAACGATTTAACAATTTTCTCAGTACTTTTCCTCAGAGAGCCTCCACGCAATCTCATAGTCCCATTTTTCCGTCGCTCCTGTCAAACGGCACGACATACAACTTAAATTATACCATTTTTCAATTCTTCCGTAAATGTGAAAACCTTATCCATGCGTCATTTTTCGTTCTTTTTCAAGCATCTTTTCTCAGGAGGCAGACCTATACACTTCTGCTTGCTGTCTGTCCTTTTTCATAGAATCGCAAATTTCATCCGAATCCTTGCCGCAAAAACAAAGCAGCCCCGACAAGCTCGGAACTGCTCCGTAAAAACATTCTTCTGAGGCTGCCGCAAGTCGCAGCATCTTCTGTGCTGCCGCGAGTCATAACCTGTGCTGCCGCGAGTCACGACACTTTCTGCACCCGCCGCAAGCCTCGAAATTTTATAGTGTTACATTTATATTTTTTCTGAAAACTAATTTTTAAGCATCAATTAATTTTAAAGCATTAATAGCACAAATATTAATGTAATAAGTAGTATGGCTAAGGAGACTACTTATTGGTTTTGCAGCGTGGCTGGCGCCGCATCTTATTTTTTGTACAGCGTGGCTGGCGCTGTACCATGCCTGCGCAGCGTGGCTGGCGCTGCGCAATGCAATATTTCATTATTTATTGTCTAACCTCTGTGCCGGCCTCCTGCAGGGGGTATGGTTTTTTCCTGCAGGAGGCGCTTTGCAAAGGCGGTATCACATATTGCAGACTGCCGTCTTTTTTCAAAAGTTTGCTGAAAGTTTACTAAAGCTTACTTTTCGGCAGCCGACTTATTTTGCTTTACACCCCAGATTAATGCAACTACTGCCATTACAGCCGTGATAGCTGCGCCAAGGAAAAATGACATCTGATTTGCGTTTGTTCCGTCGCTGAGTGCTGCGGATATCGGATTTACGATATACGGACAGAGGAACTGTGCGAAATTCTGAGCACACATCGTTATGGATATAGCCATAGCTGAAGAATTGACATCTACAGCACCGGCTGTTCCGACGATTACACACGGCATGCATATTGACAGCGAAACACCGAAAATAAATGCTCCGAGATAAATCATAGGCATACCTGCGGCAAACGCGATTACGAGATAAGATATTATTATTCCTATAAGACCGATAAACAGCGTAAAGTTCTTTGCCTTGCCTGAAAGCTTACCGAATACAAGTCCTAACAGGAATCCGCCTATCGCGAAGAATGCCATGGCATTTCCTGATTGAGCCGATGTGCCGAGTGCCTTTTCTTCTACTATATATGAGAGAGCTATCGAGTAAATCTGACCGCCTATGAACAGAACGAACATAGTAAGTGCCCATATCCATGAGCCTGCAGTCAGCTTAACCTTCTGCTTTGATCCGGAATTTTCCGACTTCTTGTCTGCTTCCTTCTGATTCGGCTTTACATTTGGTATGCAGGTTATACAAAGTATAAGTGAGATAATTGCTACCAGATGTACGTAGAATGTATAATTCCATGAAATGTCAGCAAGCCAGCCGCCGGCAAATACCATTACGCAAATGCCGAGCATCTGAGCGGATGTGAGATTGCCCTGAACCTTATCGCGTTCCGGACCTTCAAAATTTTCAGCAACAAGTGCCGATGATACGCACTGAACAACGCCTATGCCTACTCCGAGTATTCCTCTCAAAACAAGGATAACCGTAAGCGAAGATGTAAGCGCCGGACAAAATCCTCCTATGAGGAAGCATAATATACCTACTATCGAAAGAAGCTTTTTCGATACCGAGTCCATAAGCTTGCCTACTATGAGTGTAACTGGGATTACAACAAGACAAGGAATCGAAATCAAATTCTGAATCATGGTCTGTGATGCTTCCGGGAAATGAGCTCCTATTGCAGGAAGTGCTCCCGAAATGCCGATTACTCCCATCATCAGTATTCCTATACCGTATATTCCAATCTTTATTTTTGAAGTGTTTTGCATTTGTTCTCTCCTTAAAATTATCGATGCTTAACGCCGTTTCGCACTTTGCACTTTCGCAGCACACCGCTTGCCTCACAGCTTGCTCTTTCGCAGCACACCGCTTGCCTCACAGCTTGCTCTTTCGCAGCACACCGCTTATTTTGCGTCCTTCGGAGGCTTTATGAATATAAGCGCTGCCAATGCGACAACGGCCAGAACTATAACATAATAGAAAGCGCCATTGTAGCTTCCTGTAGAATCAATAATCTTAGATGCCACCTGCGGCAGGTATGATGCCACAAGCAAATTAAGATTTACTATAGACAGATTCAAAGCATAATTTGTATTTCCGAAAAATTTAGCAGTAAATGCGGAATTTGCCGGAGTAACTCCGCCGTAAGCAAATCCTGCCAACACATATGCTATGACCAGAACGGCAACACTGCCTGTAGCAGTTGCTGCCAGAAGAACCGCAGTAGCTATTACAAATAAAATAATTACACTTGTCATCTCAAATTTGAAGCCCTTAGCATCAAAGAGAGTTCCAAAGATTATTCTTCCAAAGCCATTACATACAGAAATGATTCCGGCTATAGTAGCAGCTGTTGCGAGGTCGCCTGTGATAGTATCCGCAAACGGTGTGGAATTTCCTACGATAACGAGTCCCGCAGCAGACAGCGCCGTTACCCAGATGAAGAAAAGCCAGAAGTTCTTTGTCTTAATCATTCCGCCGGCATTAAGTTCCGCATATGGTGCTGACTTTGCCTTAGCAGAAGTCACAAGACCTGCCGTATCCTCTGCACTCGGCTGCTTTATGAGCAAACCAAGAATAAGAACGATAATACCGAATATGATGCCGAAGTAAAGGAACATCGATCTCCAGCCTATAGAATTAATAAGCACGGCACCTATTCTTCCGACAAGAAGTGATGATATTCCGAATCCGAAAAGAAGGATACCGGAGCATAAGCCTGTCTTGTCAGGGAACCATTTCACTATCGTTCCCATTACTACGTTATATCCTATACCCACGCCTACACCGTAGAGCACGCCGTAAGCGATATAAAGTCCTGCAAGTGAGTTTATATATGACGACATAATAAGACCTGCTGCCATAAGCACCGCACTGAAAATAGCTGGGATCTTTGTGCCTATCTTTTTTGTGACAATACCTGAGATGAGACCACCCAGACAAAATGTCATCATAGATATGGAGAATGTCATCTGAGCCGATGAAACCGTCCAGTCAAATTCTTCACACAATGTAGTTCTGTATGTGGACCATGCATAAAGGGAACCGAGTACCAGCAGGATAAGAGTACCCATGACCAGCATCAGCCACCTGAATGACGGTCCTTTTGCTTTGTTATTTTCCATAGTAAATCTCCTATTATTAGAAATTCTTTTTAAATGACATGGCCTCTTCCTGCCCTGTCTGCACTCTGTATGCTCCGCCTGCGAGTGCGTCCATTTCATTTTCGCCGGCAAGGACTGCCACAGGAGCTATAAAGCCTGTTCTTTCCGCGATCCAGTCTGTAAACATCTTCGAATAAGCTATACCGCCAGTCAGGATGATCGCATCAACCTTTCCGCCTACAACTGTTGAAAGTGCGCCGATTTCCTTTGAAATCTGGTATGCCATGGCCTGATATACAAGCTTTGCATTTTCATCGCCGCTCTCGATCAGCTTTTCAACTTCACGCGCATCCTTAGTTCCGAGATATGCCTGAAGACCGGAGCTGTTCTTAAACTTCTTCTTCATAGCCTTCTTGTCATATTCGCCGGAGAAAGCCATATCTATTACCTGAGGAGTTGGCAGACCTCCTGCTCTTTCAGGTGAGAATGGACCCTCTTCGTCATTGACGGTATCAACGATACGTCCGTTCTTGTGGATGGAAACCGTTATGCCGCCGCCCATATGAACAACTATAGCTGTAATATCAGAATATGCCTTGCCTTGATCAGCCGCATATTTTATCGCCATAGCGCGCATGTTCAGATTGTGGCCGATACCCTTTCTCTGCATTTCCGGAACGCCTGTGAATCTGGCGATAGGCTCAAGCTCGTCAACAGTTACAGGGTCGTATATGTATGCCGGAATACCGTTTGCGTCTGCTATTGCAAGTGCGATAGGAGCGCCCAGGTTTGAGGCATGTTCATTTACAGGATGATACTTCAGCTGATCTACCATGTCCTGATTTACACGAAATGCGCCTGCCGGTACAGGAGGAAGAAGACCGCCCCTTGCAACTACGCAAGTGAGTTCTGAAGGCTCAACTCCGTGATTTTTAATCTCACCCAATATGAGATCTTTTCTGAATTCATACTGGTCGAAAATCGCATCATATTTTTCGATTTCTTCTGCCGAATGTTCGATGCTTGTGACAAACTTCTGTTCCAGGTCCTCATAGACAGCGATCTTTGTGGAAGTCGAGCCGGGATTAATTACTAATATTTTTTCCATAGCTAAACCCTCCTACCAGAACTTGCGTCCCGCAAGATCGGCAACCTGTTCGTTTGTGATATTCTCGCTTCCCGCAGCAACTGCAGCGGCAAGAACTATCGAATTGTACTTTTCTTCTGACGAAGAACCTCTTGAAGTAAGGATAATAGGAACCTTAGCACCTACGATAAGGCCTGCCATCTTGCCTCCGGCAAGCTCAACAAGTGATTTGCCAAGAGTATTTGATGTGAAAATATTTGGTGACAGAATTATGTCTGCGTCACCTGCCACAGGGCTTTCGAAATGCTTCACTTCGGCTCTTTCCTTGACTACTGCGATATCAAGTGCCACAGGGCCCTCAACGATGCAGTTCTTTATTTCGCCGTTCACATACATTTCCTTAAGCTGACCTGCTTCGACAGATTCCTTGATTTTTGGATCTACCTTCTCAGCATTTGCCAAAACAGCTACCTTAGGCTCATCATAACCGAGAGCTCTCAGTGTATTTACGGCATTTACCAGCTCAGCGAGCTTCATGTCGAAGTTTGGTGCGACATTCATACCGCCGTCGGTAGTGAGCAGGAACTTATGATATGACGGAATCCAGTTTACCGCAACATGTGACATAGCACCGTTTGGACGGCTGAGATTTGCTTCAGGCTTCAGCACAGCTCTCAGGATCTGAGATGTCTCGAGCTTACCCTTCATAAGGAAATCGCCCTTGCCTTCTCCGATCAGCTTTACGCCGAGCTCAGCTGCCTTGTCGAAATCACTTTCATCATATACTTCATACACATCCTGACTTACGCCAAGACCATCAAGAGTAGACTTTATAGCAGCAGCATCCCCGATAAATACAGGACTGACGATTCCATCCTTTTGCGCTGTCATAACAGCTTCAAGAGTATGTGCGTCATCAGCGGCAACTACTACAATCTTCTTTGTAATGCCTGATGCTTTCACATTTTCGATTAAATGCGCAAAATCCTTTAGTACCACTTTTTAACCTCCGAAAATTTTTCACGAAACGCTCACTTGCAAATTTCCCTTAATCCAAAGCTTTGCATCCGTGAAATCATATCCATAAAGAAATTACCCAAGAAGGCGCCATACACTTATGCACGGCGCCTCTTGCAATTACAGATTCGCACCGCCTATTTTTCTTTTTCAAGCGGCATGCTTCCTTTCAGCGCTCCACGCATAAAAGCTATGCGGAAAAGCGCAGCCGGCAAACGAGTTCGCTCCGAGCTCGTTTGGAATTCACCCCGGATCGGCTCCGGATTCACTTCGAGCTCACCGGATCGGCTCCGGATTCACTTCGAGCTTGCTTCGAATCAACCGAATTAGTCAGCAAAAATTTCTTCCGGAGTCATGTCACAACCAGGCATCGGATGTTCGTAAGCAATTCTTGAAACGTTCATAAGGTGATGATATGTGAGGTTTTCTGAAATAGAATTTCCGCCCCATGAACCGCAGCCAAGAGATACAGTACCTTCGAGACCGTTGCAGTGAGCGTCGCCGCCTGCAGCATGACCCGGCTGGTTAACGAGAATACGTCCTACAGGAAGCTTCTTTGCAGCTGCCATGATCTTTTCGTCATCATTAGAGTAAATAACAGCTGAGTGGCCTGCGCCTTCTCTGTAAAGGTTTGTGCATGCATTTTCAACAGCTTCGTCAAATTCCTTATAAGTAACGATTGCAATTGCAGTAGTGAGCTTTTCCTTGCAGAGTACGTCTGCAGTTCCGTCAGCCTTAACGAGAAGAGCTGTCTTGTCATCAGCGATATCAACGCCTGCCATCTCGCCGATAACATTAGGGAACTGACCGATAACAGCCTTGTTGAGAGCGCCGTTGATGAAGAGAGTGTCTCTGAGCTTAGTAACTTCTTCAGCATCATCAGCCCAGTAAGCACCTGCCTTAACAAATGCAGCCTTAACAGCTTCATAATCGTCTTCATGAACGTGGATGCACTGGTTTCCTGCGCAGATAACGCCAAGGTCAAATGTTCTGCCGTCGATTACCTTAGCAGCTACTTCGTCCCAATCCTGAGCTCTGTCGAGGATAGACTGTGAGTTGCCTGCGCCTACGCCGAAAGCAGGCTTGCCTGAAGAGTAAGCAGCCTTAACCATGTCAGGACCGCCTGTTGCGAGTATAACGTCTACCTTCTTCATGAGGAGACCTGAGATATCAACGTCCGGGCAATCGATGCACTGAACCAGATCAGCAGGGCCGCCTGCAGCAACGATAGCGTCGTTCATATACTTAACAGTGAGCATTGTAGTATTCTTTGCGCGAGGATGCGGAGAAACAACCAGTGAGTTTGCGCACTTAACAGCACACATACCGTTTACGAGCGGTGTAATAGTAGGATTTGTAGTAGGAGTTACGCAGCCTAAAACGCCCATTGGCTTAGCTAATACGATAACGCCGTTTTCCGGTTCTTCTCTGATAACGCCGATAGAAGGCTTACCCTTAAGTTCAGCCCATGTGCCTGTTGACTTACCGATGTTCTTCATGATCTTGTGTTCAGGATGACCCATACCTGTTTCTTCAACAGCCATCTTACCGAGCTCTTCAGCATGTTCGTAAATAGCTACTGCCATAGCCTTAACGAGCTTGTCGATTTCTTCCTGAGTCATGCCGGCAGCAATCTGCTGAGCCTTTCTGGATTTTTCGATATATTCGTCAACAATCTTTTCCTTCTTTGCATAAATTGCAGGGAGCTCTGAAAACGGATCAAACGCTCTCTCAACAACTTCTTTAATAAAATCAATATTGCCCATTTTTTACACCTCCATGGTCATTAAAAAATATTTTTATAAATAAGCCTAATTTTAAGTAACTTATTTTCAGTAATTTAAGTAATAATGCCGTGCGATGCGCATGTATTTTTCACGTGCTTCAAGCCGCGCATCACTCGCTTTGATTCGCATGTGTTTTATTTTGCACTTCACGTGTGCCGCGCATTGTGCCGTGCGATGAATCGTGCATTGCACATTTTTATTTTTATGTATGTTTCGTATATATCTTGCCTATGCTTAATATGCGCTTCGCCCGCATCGCACACGCGCTGTGACATGCATATTCTGTCTATATTGTTCTGCACATGCGATGTGCGAACGTTTCATATGCGTTTTACATACATGCACGTCTGTATGTAAAACGCTTAAAAAATATATGCGCCATGCGCATTTGGGTTGCTTCTCACTCGCGCGATAAGATTTCGCGCGAGTGAACTCTGACAACTGCCAAATATTATGCGTACATTTCCTTCAGGATCTTGAGAGCATCTTCCGGAGTCATCTTTCTAGGATTGAATGTCTGGAAGAATTCTTCTGAGATAACCTGAGCGATTTCTTCAAACTTTGATTCATCATATTCAAATGTCTTGATTGAAGGCATCTTACACTTGTTGTAAATGAAGTCGTTCATAGCATCCTTAGTGAGCTTGCCGATTTCTTCAGGAGTTTCATCTCCCTTAAATTCAACACCGAAAGCCTTGCCTACATTCTTTGTGAGTTCAGGTACTGCAGGTGCGTTGAATTCAAGAACGAGAGGAAGTGAATAAGAACATGCTGTTCCGTGCGGAATGTTGAAATATCCGCCTACAGTCTGACCGATAGAATGTCCTGCATGTGTATGTCCGTAGCAAAGAAGGAATCCTGCTTCTGCAGCTGCTACAGCCATCTTTTCACGAGCTTCCATATCCTGACCGTTTTCAACGGCTCTCGGGAGATATTCAGCGATCATATCCATGATCTTTTCTGAATAGAACTGGATGAATCCATTTGTAAGATTTCCTGTATATGATTCAACAGCATGAGCAAGAGCATCGATACCCGTTGAAGCTGTGAGCTTTGGAGGCATACCTGCCATGAGTTCAGGGTCAACTACAGCATACTCAGCGAAAGCGCCCTGGTCAGAGATGAAATTCTGCTTAATATGATTTTCGTCAGAAAGGATTGCGCCGTCAGACATTTCCGAACCTGTACCTGCTGTAGTAGGAACCATGATAAGGCCTGTGCCGCATTCAAAATGCTTAGCTCCGTTAGCATACTGCAAGAGAGGAGCTTCGTTAAATCTTAAGATATTTACACCCTTCGCAGCGTCCATGTTTGAACCGCCGCCAACTCCGATAACCATATCGCAGCCTTCTTTAACAAGGATATCATATGCTTCCTCAACAGCCTTCAAAGGCGGATTTGGAGTTACCTTGTCATATACAACATATGGGATATTTTCGTTTTCAAGACCGTGCTTTACTTTATCTACTGTGCCGATCGCTACCATACCCTCATCAGCTACGATAAGAGCTTTTTTGGCACCTATGAAATTGGCGAGTTCGCCAAGCTGATTGATAGAACCGTTTCCGAATACTACTTTTACTTTTTCGTACATCTGAAAGTTTAACATGAGCATCCTCCTTTATAAAACAATGCTTGTAATGGACGGCTCGGTCATGCGCAAGCACCGCACCGGATTGTTGCCGCGTGCCTTTAGCGTGATTTTGCCCTATAAGACCGCTAAATAAGCTTCGACTGCTAACTGTAATATAAGCTTCGATCAGCTCACTACACAAGCTTCGACTGCTAACTGTAATATAAGCTTCAATCGGCTTACTACACAAGCTTCGATTGGCTTACAATAATAGGCTTCGGACGACCCGCTAAAATAAACAGCGACACATCAACGAGTTCGATTCTGACGTGATTTATACTCTCGATCCCGGTGTGATTTATACTAATGTGATTAAATGAAAATACCGAGCGAAAAGACATTAGCTCATTAACATACATGCATGTATGTTTGCTTACATTCACAAAATAACACGTCAGAAAAAGTTTGTCAAGATGGGTTTTAATAGTTATTTTTTTGTCACAATTTGATAAAATTATATGAAAAAATAACATCAGAAAACAAAATCAGACACTTGTGTCATGCGATAAAATCGAACAATAAAAATGACCGGCTTACCGCGTCGCTAAACGCAGGTAAAATCCGGCATTACGGTTAAATTGAAAACTCATATTAAAAATTTAATCGGTTGATAGCGGCATCCTGCGCCGCCTGAAGCGGCGAGGTTTTCCCGACCTGCAGAAGCACAGCACTCTTGCACGAAGGGCATATGAGACCCAGTATAACAGAACCCTTACATCGGCGGCACTTGCGGTAATATTTTATATCGAAGCTTTTTACGTCAGCCTGTTTCAGGCCATTATTATATCAAATCATTTATTATGATTTTAATGTATTCTTCTATATGCTTGCGATCCTTTTTCAAGCCAACTGAAATGTTTTTCATGAGAAATAAGCCCTCGAAGAAAAGGAACAGCACTGACGCATAATCCTCAGCGTCTCTTTCCGTCTGTATTTTGTTCTGCTGGATATGCATCCTCGTCTCTTCTGTAAAATATCTAAAGAGCTTTATTTTTTCAAGCTGAATTGCCTCTTTAAGATCGGCAAACTCCTCGATCTGAGTCACCAGGTTCAATGCCTTGTAGATGAATACTATTTTGTCATTTCCGTTTTGAGAATACCAAAATATTTCAAAAAGCCTGTCCTCATATTTTGTGGATATAGGCAGCGAATGAGCAAATTGAACTACATCATTTTCATAAAGTGTGTTTTTTACAACTTCTCTGTACAGATCGCTTTTATCTTTAAAATGCCAATAAACAGCTCCCCTTGTCACCGATGCTTCTTTTGCAATCATATCAAGTGAAGTCATCCTGAAACCCTTCTCAAAGAAACATTTGAAAGCTGCATCAAGAATGGTCTGCCTCGTTATCATAGCATCTTCTTTTGCCTTATTCATGATCTGTCCCTCCCTTTTATATCGTCTTTATATCGTCAGCAGCCTTATAGAAACGCTATCCTGGAGCTTTGCCAACTTTTGTTCCTATTGATTTTCAGCCCTGCCACCCGGCTGATTCACAGCCTTGCCGATTTGTTTGTTCTCAGTCTCAATAATTTGCCAACCAATTTTTGATAAGCGCAATATATCGTTAATCTTTTAACAGTATATTCTGAACGTATTGGTTTATTTTATCACATTACGCATATAACAATCAACATGCATTATTGTATTTTTATTTTTTGTGTGCATCCCCTCAGACCACACGCCCCGCGCACTTTGCACATCCCCTCATGCCACACGCCCTGCGCACTTTGGACATTCCCTCAAGGTACACATCCCGTTCAGGCTGTGCGCCTTGCACTTTGCACATCCCGTTCAGGCTGTGCGCCTTGCATATCCTATGCGCCTTACAGAGCACAAATCGTTCTTTCGATGTTGGATGAAGGCGAATATTCGCAAAAATTCATTCGCTCTGAGCGAATATTCGCTTTTTGCGATTGACAAAGCGAATTTTGTGAATTTGTATAGTTTTTTCCCTTTGACAAAGAGCTATTATAGTGCTATCCTCTATAAGTGACACGGCAGTTCAAGTATACAGTATATTTTAGGGCTGCGTCCGGAACCATATTTAGCATTGTATCCGGAATCGTGTTGTAAAAAATTTAATATTTTTACGTTGAAGCTTTCAGAAAAGCAGCGTTGCGGCTCACCGAAGGAGTAAAACTCTCAGGTACCCCATCATAAGGGAGGATGACTGAAAGCGAAGTAGCTCTGGAGAATCTCTCAGGAGTGCCGAAGGTGCAAACGTCCCATCAACAGCAAAGAATTTGCGAAAGTGCAATCCCGAAAACGTGCGTGAAAGCGTATAATGTAGCGA
Source organism: Lachnospiraceae bacterium (assembly GCA_963602445.1). Classification (GTDB taxonomy): domain Bacteria; phylum Bacillota; class Clostridia; order Peptostreptococcales; family Anaerovoracaceae; genus Alangreenwoodia. The sequence goes on from CAVCIY010000012.1 coordinate 15,716, forward strand.
AAGCGCAATGTTACGAAAGTACGATCTTGCAAATGCGCGCAAACTTGCGAATAATCTCGCGAAGTATCGCACAATGCTGCAAATGCGCATAATCTCACAAATCATCGCAAACTATTTGCAAAAAGTACGCGTCGTATGGGGCGCCAATCTCTCAGGCAAAAGGACAGGGTATCTGATTTCTTGCTTAACGGCAGGATTTTTTCGTTGTGTTTTGGTTCTTTCGCTGTATTTTCGTTTTAAAGAAACAGCGATTTTAAGTAACCGGATATTTCAAGAAAACAGCAACGAAGTTTTTTAACTTCAACTATGTCTTTCCCGGATATGATTTCCCCATAGCAAAAATCAACTGAATAATGAAAAGGCTTCGGGTCAAATTAAAATTTAGGCGGCAACCGATGTCTGCTTTGGCGCAAGTGACGTAAGCGGCACATGCTGAGGCGCAAGCAGTGGCGTTGGCTTCGGCATGTCAGGCGACGGCGCAGCTAAAGCTTAAGCTTTGGCGCAGGCGGCGTAAGCGGCGCTGAGCCGAGATTTGAACGGCCCGGGCGGGAGGGAAAGAAAATGCTTAAAATTGTACAGACTATCAACTTTTATCTGTCGGATTACATTCTTGTATTCCTTCTGGTTGCAGTAGGACTCTGGTTTACCATTAGAACCCGATTCGTGCAGGTCCGCTGCTTTGGTGAGGGAATGAAGCGTACTTTTGGCAACTTATCTTTGAACGGCAAAAAACACGACACCGGAATGAGCTCATTTCAGGCTCTCGCAACTGCTATTGCGGCTCAGGTCGGAACCGGAAACATCATCGGTGCGTCCGGTGCGATTCTGACAGGCGGTCCCGGTGCGATCTTTTGGATGTGGATAATTGCTTTCTTTGGAATGGCCACGATATATGCGGAAGCTATTCTTGCGCAGAAGACAAGAAAAACAGGAAAAAACGGAGAAGTTCTCGGCGGCCCTGTTTATTACATAACAACGGCATTTAAAGGCAAATTCGGCAAATTCCTTGCAGGCTTCTTTGCGGTAGCAATCACTCTTGCCCTTGGTTTCTTCGGAACAATGGTTCAGTCTAATTCGATTGGCTCGACATTTAACACAGCTTTCGGAATTCCTTCCTGGATCGTCGGTATCGCGCTCGTGATAATCTGCGCGGTCATTTTCCTTGGCGGTACAAAGCGTCTCGCATCTGTTACCGAAAAAATCGTTCCGATCATGGCTGCTCTTTTCATCGCCGGCGGACTCATTCTTCTTATAATCAGATGGAGATATGTTCCTGCTACATTCGGTCTTATCTTCAAATATGCATTTAAGCCACAGGCAATCATCGGCGGCGGCTTCGGCATCGCACTCAAGACTGCAATATCTCAGGGCGCAAAGCGCGGTCTTTTCTCAAACGAAGCCGGTATGGGTTCTACGCCGCACGCACACGCTCAGGCAAATGTAAAAACTCCGCATGAGCAGGGAACTGTTGCCATGATAGGTGTATTTATCGATACATTCATCGTGCTTACGCTCAATGCGCTTGTTATCATCAATACAATGTACGCAGGAGACGGCATACTTTCTTCAGGCGAAATCCCTGATACGATATCCAAATCAAATCTTGCGCAGAATGCGTTCGGCTCGGTATTCGGAAGCTCGCTCGGAAGCGCATTTGTCGCAATCTGCCTTTTCTTCTTCGCCTTCTCAACGATACTGAGCTGGAACATGTTCGGTAAGATAAATGTCATTTACCTCTTCGGAGACAAGGCAGTCAAGGTCTATGCCGTAATTGCGCTGATTTTCGTATTCCTCGGAACGCTCGCATCAAACGACCTTGTATGGGAGCTTTCCGATATGTTCAACCAGCTCATGGTCATTCCAAACGTCATAGCACTCTTCACTCTTACCGGAATGGTCGTATCTTCGGCGGTTAAAAATAAGGATTCAAAGCCGCAGATTAAAAATAAGTAATTCGTCCTCAAGGTGCAAACCTCTCAAGAGGAAATTCGCGCAAGGGGCAACTCTCTTAGGAAGTAAATAACTTAAGAAGTGAATCACGCAAGGGGCAACTCTCTTAAGAAGTGAATCACGCAGGAAGTGAATCGCTCAAGAGGCGAGTCATTTAAGGCGCAAATATTTAACCCCCGGCAGCTGCACTCGCAGGTTTTTCTGCGATGCAGCGCCGGGGGTTAACAGTTGATTGCAAATCGCGTGCTGTTTGCTCTCATTAGGGTTTCTGCCGGAGCAGCTTCATTTCACGAATGGTCATTCCAAGCGCCAGAATAAACGCCAGGCCGTCGGCAACCGGACCTGCCCACAGTACGCCGTTCACGCCAATCATGCTGCACAAAATTATCACGGCCGGAATCAGAAAGATAATTTGACGGCTGAGGGAAAGCAGACCGGAAATAACCGGCTTTCCGATTGACTGGAAGAAGATTGCGGCAACTGTTTGAAAGCCGTTCACAAAGCAGAACAATGTGAAGATTCGGAAGGAATTGACTGAAAAGGCAGTATAAAGCTCGCCCTGCTCGCCAAACAACGCCGTAAGCTGCCGCGGAAACAGCTGGAACACAAGGAAAAACAGGATTGCAAATGCGGTTGAAACCTTCACTGCCAGCAGAAAGGTTTTTCTTACCCGGGCATAGTCTGTGCGGCCATAGTTATAACCTACAATCGGCTGCGCACCCGTACCGATGCCGGTGACAATCGAGATCAGAATAGTGTTGAACTTCATCACAATTCCAAACGCCGCTAGCGGAATATCCGCGCCGTATTCCGAGTTCATGCCGCAATGCACCAGATAATAGTTGATCACCGTCATGATAATTGCGACAGCAATCTGAGAAACAAAGCTGGACACACCATACTCGGCAATTTTCTTTAAGAGACGCAAGCTGGGTTTCATTGCCTGCAAGGAAATTTTCACGTTCTTAAAACGGGGCACATACCACATGCTGAAGGCAAGGTTCAAAACCTGACCGATCACCGTTGCGATTGCGGCGCCCTCCATACCCCAGCCAAATCCCAGCACAAACATCGCATCCAAGATTACATTTGCGATGCAGCCGACGATCATTGCAATCATGGTTAGCTGCGGCGTGCCGTCCGCGCGGATCAGAGAACACATGCCGCTGCCCACAATGACAAAGGGAAAGCCCAAAATGATAATTCGGCCATAGGCAAAAACATAGGGCAGGTTGTCCGGCGTGGCACCAAAAAACGTTGTAAGCGGTTCAAAAAATGCAATGCAAATCAAGGAGAACACAATGCCCACCGCAATAAGCCAGGTGAACGTGTTGTTCGCCGCTTTTTCCGCTTTTTCCCGGTTCCCCCTGCCCAACTCAAGGCTGAGATATGCTGCGCCGCCATCACCCAGCAGCAGTGCCAGCGCCATAACCACCATATTCAGCGGAAAGATCACGTTTGTTGCGCTGTTGCCCAGCGTTCCGACGCCCCAGCCGATAAAAATCTGATCAACAATATTGTATAGCGCATTGACCACCAATGCTACCACGCTCGGAACGGCGTATTTCAGCATAAGCTTGCCAAGCGGCGCCGTAGCAAGCGGATTTTGTTCCGGTTTATTTTTTATCATGTTTATAACCTCCTATTGTAGACGGGACGAATCGTCCTGTGTTTCGATTATAAACTATATGATTATCATAGAGTCAATAAAACTACACAAATAAAAATAAATTGATTTTTCAATACAAAATAATTTATAATATAACCAATAAATTCTATGAAAGTCATATAGTTCGGAGGTGTGCTATGAAAAATTTTCTGTCTATTGGCGAGGTGGCAAAAATTCGCAGCATCAATGTGCAATCCCTGCGCTACTATGAAAAAATAGGGATTTTAATTCCCGCCTATATCAACCCAAGCAGCGGCTATCGCTACTACTCCCCGGAGCAGCTGATGATCCTCGACACAATCATCCTCTGCATTGACCTGGGCATTCCCTTAAAGGATTTGAAAAAGTACGTGGATGCAGAAGGGCAACTAGAGTTTGAGCGCCTGCTGAAGGACGGGAAGCGGCTTGCGAACGAAAAAATACGCAAAATTAAGTCAAACATTCAGTCAATCAACCGCACGCTCCGGCACATCAATGCGCAGAAGGACTTTCTGGGGCGGGAAGGATACTACACCCGCAACATTTTTGAACGCAATGTAATCACAACTCCCTGTGAGATGCGCATGGACGCAAAAACCTATGAGAAGAACCTGAGCCTGCTGTTCAACGCCGCCCGGGAAGCCCATCTGCAAGCCTCTTTCCCCCACGGCATTATCGCCGGCTATCAGGACGGCAGATATGTCAACTCCGTTATGTTTTTAGAAGTCATGCCGGACAAACTGCCCATAGTGCGGCGAATCGATGGCGGAAACTACCTCTGCCTGCAAGAACCGCGGGAGGTTCACTCCGACCCGATGACCATTTTCCCGCCAAAGCTGACCGCCGAGGGCGAGACCACCATTATTATCTCCAGCATGTCACCAAACACATATAAGTATGACAAGGTAATCCTGGAATTTCAGCTGCGAACCTGAAGCACCTGCGCATGCCGGTTATGACCTTAATAAGACCGTTATTCTCCTTACTGATGAGTGTATTCAGGTAGCGATCTTTTTTATTTTCATCTATAGCACCTCCTATTGAAGATTTCTGCGGTAAACTGCAAAAATCTTCAATAGTAAAACAGAACATATAATCCTCTGCAAAAAAACAACGCTCAAGAGTCTTGCTCCCAAGCGCTGTTTCATATTTCCTATTTTTTTCTCTGCCGTTAACGTTGTCAACTTTTTGCGGAAGTTTTACTTGACATCAATTCAAAAGTGTATTTTCGTCTGACATTTTCGTCGTCGACTTCACACAGCAGTCTCGTCAGTATTTTCGCCTGACATTCTCGCACCGTCTCCCGGCATTTCGATCAATACTTAAAGAATCCCTCTCCTGTCTTGCGGCCGAGCTTTCCTGCTCTTACCATCTTTCTGAGAAGAGGCTGAGCTCTGTACTTTGGATCTCTAAACTCTTCATAGAGAACATCCATGATTGACAGGCAGATATCGAGGCCTACCAGGTCAGCGAGCGCCAGAGGACCCATAGGGTGATTTGCGCCAAGCTTCATAGCCGCGTCGATATCCTCTGCCGTTGCAAGACCTTCCGCAAATACTGCGACACATTCATTTATCATAGGGATGAGCATTCTGTTTACAACAAAGCCCGGAGCTTCCTTTACGAGGATAGGAGTCTTTTCGAGCTGCTTTGCCATATCCATTGCAAAATCAATAGTTTCCTGGGAAGTATTGTATCCCGGAATCATTTCCACAAGCTTCATAACCGTAGCCGGATTGAAGAAATGCATACCTATAACCTTGTCGTCTCTCTTGGTGGACGCTGCGATTTCGGTAATTGAAAGCGATGATGTATTTGTGGCAAGAATGACCTCAGGTCTGCAGATTTCGTCAAGCTGTCTGAATATCTCTTTCTTTGTGGCCATACTCTCAGATGCTGCCTCGATAACAAAGTCAACGTCCGACATAATTTCTATATCTGTAGAGCCTGTGATTCTTGCTAGGCTTGCGTCCCTTACTTCCGGAGTAAGCCAGCCGTTTTTGATCATAAATTCATAATTTGAGCTTACATTGTCATAAGCCTTTGTAACAGATTCCTGTCTTCTTGCGCGGTAGACAACATCAAAACCGTGCTGTGCGCAGATCTGTACGAGAGCCGAACCCATTGTCGATGCACCGATAATACCAATCTTCATTAAAAAACCTCCTACTTCGAAAACTCTTTCAAAAACTCTTTCGAAAGCTCTGCGGCAGGCCGCCCTTTCGGTTCGCCCAACCTAAAACTTTAACTTTAACCGTCAAACTTTAATTGCCAACTTTAGCCGTCTGTCTTTAACCGTCAAGCTTTAATTGCCAACTTTAGCCGTCTGTCTTTAACCGTTAACTTTATTTAATGCCTTTAATTATTGACTTTAACTTTTTTCACTTAATTTAAGCCGGCTTTCATTATCTTCCCTTAAATTCTGCTTTTCTTCTTTCCAAAAAGGCGTTCATGCCTTCCTTCTGGTCTTCAGTCGCAAAGCACATACCAAATAAGTCAGCTTCAATCGCGATTCCTGAGTCAATGTCTGTCTCAAGGCCTCTCTTGACAGCTGAATTTGCCCACATAACTGCAAGCGGTGCCCTCGATGCGATCTTCTGCGCCATCTCCTCGGCAGTCTCCATAAGCTTGTCCGCAGATACTACTTTGCTCACAAGACCTATGCGTTCAGCCTCAGCGGCATTTATATTTTCCGCTGTGAGAATAAGCTCGATCGCCTTTGATTTTCCTACGAGCGCTGCCATTCTCTGAGTTCCAGAAAATCCGGGAGTAATGCCAAGCCCTACCTCCGGCTGACCAAAAATCGCACTGTCAGCCGCAATTCTGATATCACATGCCATAGCAAGCTCACATCCGCCGCCAAGAGCAAATCCGTTTACTGCCGCAATAGTCGGCTTTTCAGACTTCTCGATTTTTCTGAAAATGTCCTGACCGACATTTCCAAAAGCTCTGCCCTGCACCATATCCATGCCTGCCATCTCTCCGATGTCCGCACCCGCAACAAATGCGCGTCCCTCACCGGTGATAATGACAACTCGCGTCTCATCATCCGCAAACACAGTATCAACTGCTGCATCAAGCTCCGAAAGCACTTCTAAATTCAGCGCATTCAGAGCATCCGGACGATTAATCTTCAAAATGCTCACATTTTCTTTTTTTTCGATTAACACATACGACATGACACTACCATTCCTTTCTCTTTCGTACAAAACCATTAACTCTGCATATTTGCGGCAGTCTCAGATATACAAAACCCCGTCGGCTTGAGCCGCCATGACCGCCCGGCATTTTGTCGGCTTCGCTGCCACTGCTGCATGACATTTTGTCGGCTTTGCTGCCTCGGCAACACGCAAAACTGTGCTCGCAATGCGCCTCGGCAACACGCAAAACCACGCTTGCAAAACCGCACCGCTCCGCCGTTCCGCTGCCACCTCAGCTTGGCATTTTGCAGTCTCCGCAGTCCGACATTTTGGAGTCTCCGCAGTCCGGCATTTTACCGCCTCCGCCGACTCGGTCACTCACATTTTCAGCAATACCTGCGAGCAGATCAGTTTCTATGATTATTATATCTGTAACAATAATATTTTTCAATGATAATTGTCTGTCATTACAAATGTATACAGTATTTTGACTTTTCTTCGGCATATGTCGAATTGTTCCGCATTTATTCTATATTTTTAGTGGTATAGCCGTATTTTATATATAACACTCGCCATCATCGCCGCATTTTGTACTTTGCATTTCATATCATCGCTGCATTTTGTACTTTGCATTTCATATCATCGCCGCATTTTATACTTTGCATTTCATATTATCGCCGCATCTTGCGTTTCACAATTCCTGTCGTATTCTCTGTCATCGCCACATTTTTTCACTCCGCTTCCCGGAAATCCTATACATTATTTCCTTACTCTGTCGCGACTTTGCGCATAAACCACAATAACGATAAGTGCAGCACCGTTATTCAGCTCGACAGCGATATACCTGCAGCTGTTTCGATCGAGCATAGCATGCTGAGCCTTCAATCTGCATAGCCGGCGACCTTTTTGGTCGAGCATAGCGTGCATAGCCGGCGACCTTTCCTACCGATCATAGCATGCAGAGCCGGCAGCCCTTCCGGTCAATCGCAGGCTGCTACCTTTTCAGTAGATCGCAGCCGGCAGTATTTCCATTATCTCAAAATAATTAATTTCACAGAAAAACAGGCTTGACAAAATCGACTGTTCTATATATAATTACCATTGTTAATTATCTGTGGTAATTATAAGAGGTGCTTTTATGACTAATGAAAAAATCAAGCAAATGTTTGATGCGTGTTATCTGGCAAAGCGCGTGCGTGAAATGCTTCCGCCGCTGCCGAAGGGCGTTATGCCTTCCTATATTCAATATCTGGACACTATTCAGGTTTTGCGGAAAGAGAAGGAAGATGTGCGAATCTCCGATATCAGCGATGCCATGCACCTTCCGCGCCCCGGCGTCACCAGGACAGTAAAAGAAATGGAAGCGAAGGGCTATCTTCAAAAGGTCGCAGCACCCGACGACGGGCGCGTTGTCTACATTACGATCACAGAAGAAGGAAAAAAGCTCTCGAAAGAATACGACCAAGATTATTTCAGCGAACTTGCCGCTGATCTTTCTGAAATTTCCGAAAATGAGGCGGATTGCATGATTCAAACTATTGAGAAATTCTATCGCATCATGAGAGAGAAACGAAACTCGTGAGAATAAAAAAATTGATGGTATTTACGGGTGTACTTGTAAGCAAAAAGAATGACGGTACCCGCGTGATAAAAAAAAGCAATGGTGTTCGTGTGAGGAAAAGAATGACGGTGCTCGCGTGATAAAAAGCGATGGTGTTCGTGTGAGGAAAAGAATGACGGTGCTCGCGTGATAAAAAAAGCAATGGTGTTCGTGTGAGGAAAAGAATGACGGTGCCCGCGCGAGGAAAAAGAATGATGAGGCTCGCATGAGTAAAAGTATGATGGGGCTCGCGGGCAAAAGTATGATGGGGCTCAGGTGAGAAAAATGATGATATTCATGTGAATGAGGAGGAAATATTATGATAGATGAAAAGACTGATTTTACCCAAGGAAGTATTTTAAAAAAATTAGTTGCCTTTATGATGCCGGTTCTCGGGGCGCTGATTCTTCAAGCCGCCTATGGTGCCGTTGATCTGCTTGTGGTTGGAAGATTCGGGTCTACATCCGGTCTTTCTGCCGTATCTACAGGAAGTCAGATTTTAAATCTCGCGACATTCGTAGTAAGCCAGTTTGCCATGGGAATAACTGTTTTGATAGCAAGATATCTCGGTGAAAAGAAAACGGAGAAGATTGGAGCTGTTATCGGAGGAGCTGCTGTTGTATTTACTATGTTCTCCGCTGTGTTATTTGTCATTATGGTAACTCTTGCGCATCCAATCTCCGTGATTATGCAGGCTCCGCCTGAGGCTCTCGAGCAAACTACCGCATATGTGCGGATTTGCGGAGGGGGAATTTTCTTTATCGTCGCGTACAACCTGTTGTCTGCGATATTTCGGGGACTCGGGGACAGCCGTTCTCCGCTTCTCTTTGTGCTCGTCGCATGCATCGTAAATATATTCGGTGACCTGCTGCTGGTGGCGGTCTTCCACATGGATGCGGCAGGCGCGGCTATTGCTACTGTTTTCTCGCAGGCGTTAAGTGTTATTTTTGCGATAATATTTCTTGTCAAAAAGAAGCTTCCTTTCACCATTGCAAAGAAGGATTTTCGGTTAAATGAGCAATGCAAACGTTTTCTCAAAATCGGGCTGCCGCTGGCGCTTCAGGAGTTCCTGACACAGATTTCTTTTCTGGCTTTATGCGCATTTATCAACCGACTGGGGGTGGAAGCATCTTCCGGCTATGGTGTCGCGTGCAAGATTGTAAATTTTGCGATGCTGGTGCCTAGCTCTCTGATGCAGTCTATGGCTTCATTCGTCTCGCAGAATGTCGGCGCCGCCAAGCCGAAGCGTGCTAGAAAATCAATGTTTACAGGAATCGGGGTCGGCCTTTGCGTGGGGACTCTGGTATTTATAGCAATTATTCTCAAGGGTGATGTCTTGGCAGGATTTTTCACGACAGACGCAGCCGTCATCGAGAGAGGCTTTGAATATCTTAAAGGCTTCGCTCCGGAGGCTCTTGTGACAGCGGTGCTCTTCAGTATGATGGGATATTTCAACGGAAACAACCAAACCGTCTGGGTTATGGCACAGAGTCTGGTACAGACTCTGCTGGTTCGTCTTCCGATGTCCTACTTTATGAGCATACAGCCAAATGCCAGCCTGACTATGATCGGTCTGGCGGCACCGGTATCCACCACAGTCGGAATCGTGCTGAATATTGGCTTCTTTATATATTTTACAAGAAAACAGGACAGGAATATTTTATCCGAATCGGCAATGTCCTCGCTTCGCAGTTGATAATGTCCCGGCTTCGCAGTTGATAATG
>CAVCIY010000013.1:0-6659 GCA_963602445.1 Lachnospiraceae bacterium
CATAAGCTCAAAACATAAGGCTTTTTCCCGTTTAGGATATAAGCTCCTCAAGCCGGTCTATAAGGCCCTTGAAAGTCTTCATAGCGCTGTTTACCACGTCAGGTGTGCTCATGTCAACTCCGGCTGCCTTCAGAAGATTTATCGGATAATCACTGTCGCCTGCAGCGAGGAATTCCAGATAATCATCTACAGCCTTGCCTCCCTTGTTTATTATCATATCGGAGAGAGCTACTGCTGCAGAATATCCCGTAGCATACTTGTATACATAAAAGGCATTGTAAAAATGCGGTATGCGCGCCCATTCCATTGCAATCAGGTCATCATAGACAACTTCAGGGCCGAAATATTTTTTGTTTAGATTTCCGTAGATTTCGCAAAGACGCTCCGCCGTCATACCCTCGCCGTCACCTACAGCCTTGTGAACTTCAAGCTCAAACTCCGCAAACATAGTCTGTCTGAAAACCGTCGCACGGAATTCCTCAATATAAACAGTCAAAAGATAAAGCTTTTCTTGCTTGTCGGTGCAATTTGCGAGCAGATTGTGCATCAGCAGGCATTCATTTACAGTAGAAGCCACTTCCGCAGTGAAGATAGAATGTCCCCCGTAAATATACGGCTGCTTCTCTCTTGTATAAAGCGAATTCATCGAATGTCCAAGCTCATGGACAATCGTAAATGCGTCTTTAAACTTATTATTGTAATTTAAAAGCACATAAGGCATGCTGTCATAGCTTCCGAACGAGTAGGCCCCGCTGGTCTTTCCTTCATTTTCGCATACGTCGATCCAGCCCGCCTCAATGCCGGCATTCATGTCTCTGACGTACTTTTCACCCAAAGGTGCGACGCCCTTTCTGACGGTCTCCAAGGATTCTTCATAAGGAACCTCACGCTTAGGCATATCAACGAGAGGAGCATACATATCGTACATGCGGATCTCGTCAAGTCCGAGAATCTTCTTTCTCAGCCCCACATATCTGTGAAGAGTGTCGAGGTTTTCGTTTACGGCTTTTATCAGCTCGGTATAAACGCTTTCCGGAATATTGTCGCCGTCAAGTTCTGCCGCAAGCGCGGACGGATAATTTCTGATCTTTGAAATAATGCAATTTTTCTTCACATTATAATTGTATGTTGCTGCCAGCGTGTTTTTCTGTGCCATATAAGCATTGTACATATTTTCATATGCTGCTTTTCTGACATTTCTGTCCGGAGATTCCATCAGATTGATATAATTTCCGTGAGTGACCTCCACTTCACTTCCGTCATCACTCTTAATATTTCCGAACTTTATGTCCGCGTTGTTTATCATCGAGAAAATATTCTTTGGAGCGCCTGCAATCTCGCCCATCTGAGCCATCAAAGACTCTTCCTTCTTGCCAAGGACATGCTTTCTTCTGCGAATCATGTCCTTCAGCATATAATCGTAAACCTGCAATTCTTCATTTTCTTCAAGGAAGCTCTCTATAGTCTCGTCGGAAACTTCCATGAGTTCAGGCGTGAAGAAAGACGTCTTTGCAGATACCCGAGCAAGCATGGAATTTGCTTTCTGGTCCATCTCCTGATACTTTGCGACTCTGTTGTCCTCGTCAAGCTTCATATGTGCATAGACATATACCCTCTCGGCAGTCATCCACATATCGTCTCTGAACCTTAGCGCGGAAAGAAGTTCATCCGCACTCTCAGAAAGCTTCCCCGAAAAATTTTCAAACTCATCCGCCTGCTTCAGAGCTTTGTCATAATCATCCTGCCAAAGCTTGTCATCCGCATACATCGCCTCGATATTCCATTTATATTTGTCTTCAATCTCAGAACGCTGCCTGAGCTTTTTTATTTCTTTTATTTCCTGTTCCATATTTTTTTGATTTCCAATTTCTGACTTTTTACCCAAATATCCTGCGCTAAACATTACGCAGCACCGGCTCCTCAACGGGCGCAATCAGCCGCCGCACTCAGCCGGCCGTGCCATCCCAATCTCGACACCACAGCCGCATCACTCAGCTTGCCGCGTCACTCGCAGTAATCAGCCGCCGCACTCAGAAAGCCGTAAGACCCGGGATTCCTAGAAATACATTGAGAAGCCTGTGCAGAGCCACTCACCGTTTTCTCTTGTCATGCTATATTCAAAATCTTCATCCCATGCGTCACTTTCGCCATTCGGATCTACTCTGTGAATAGTTCCCGTTAAAACAGCATTGTCTGCATCCTGGCGCACCTTGACAGAATCTATCTGAATTCCGTCAAATGTCAGATCATCGCCTATACCTTCGCAGTCTGTGTATACAACTCCGTCCTGAATCGCATAATGCTCAAGAAGATCTTCTGTGAGCACAGATGTGCTGAATCCGTTTTCTTCCCATACTTTGTCGAGATCCTCAGAAGATGTCACTTCATCAGAAGAGATAGGTTTCCAGACAGTACCGTCATCGCCTTCGATAGAACCTTCTTCCTCAGTATCAAAATATGCTCCGTTCAGGAAGCCGTATAAGAAGTTGTACTGGTCTTCCACACGTTCATTTGCAAGTTGTACAAGTTCTTCATTTGAAACATCATAACCTGTATCGTCGTCAGTCATCTCGATTTCCTCAGCCGAATCACTCCCCGACTGTGCAGTCTTGTCGCTTCCGCACCCTGCAAACGCAATGCATGCAACCGTCAATGCCAATACAACCGCTAAAAATTTTTTGCTTGCCTTTTTCATTTTTTTCTCCTTTTTCCGCTTTCCGCTCTTGCTTCGTCAGCTTTCTGTTCTTACACTGCCGACTTCCGCTCTTGCTCCGCCGGCTTTCCGTCCTTGCTCCGCCGGCTTTTTTACTTTAACTTTATCATCTTTTTCCCTTTGTCACTTTACTATCATACCACTATTATCTCCCTTTGTCTTTAGTTCATAACTCATTTAATAATTTTGAAACCAACAACCAATAACGGTTGCTTTTGCAAAGCATTGACCTCGCCGCCCCGGGAAACCGGACGCACCTCGAAACCGGACGCAAGACGCAAAATCCGCCTCACAAGCGCACAGCGATTTTACCATATTTGAGTGATAAATTTGTGGAAGGACGGTGAATTATTATTTTCTTTCTGTTGACTTGTAAAAGCTTCACTCCGCGTGTATTATATTCTATATATAATTAGCGTCTTAGCGCCCACACTTACGGGGTCTTGCAGAGTCGCACTAAGTGTGAACCGGCTCCGCACCTTGACGTGCCTTGATTACGCCCATGCTGCGCTTTTCGTTGCCCTCGGCATGAGGCTTCGGTCATGCGCTTGCGATTGCGCTTTGAGTGTCCTCGGCATGCGGCTTTGGACGCGCGCTTGGGATTGCGCTTTTAAGTTATGATTTTACAACATACTACTTTGAAAAGAGGCTTTGAAAAGATATATGAATATAGAAGAAATATATGATTCGCTTGGTGTCGAATCAGCTGAAGATTTAAAATATTTCGAGCATTTTGCCGAATTTATGGAGATGGAGGAAGAAATCGATTATGACACTTTTTCAGAAATCATCTCAGAGATTGACATAAGAGACCTTAAAGAAGTTTCCAAGTCCTTTTTTCAAGATATGATTCTTGGGATTCCGGACGACAATACAGAGCTTTATGCTTCCATAAATACAATACGCGACACACTCACCGATCTCATGATTCCGGGCAGCAGCAGGGCTTTCGCATTTTTGGCAGATGAACTTTACGGCTTTCGCAGCTGGTATGTGAGCCCCGATATTATAAAATGTACCGATGAGAAAACCGGCGATATAACTTCGCTCAGTCCGTGTCACGCACTCATGCTTTATCGCGAGGAGAAGCTTACCGGACGAAGCTTTAACTATGACTTTGAAAGCGGCATGCCACCCGCTCCTGATGACTATATCGCAGATTTGGTTGACGAACTTAAGGAAGATAGTTATCGTTTTAGTGATTCTGATTTTGATGACTCATACGATTCAGAATATCATGATATGTCCGACGGTTTTTCTGATGATTTTGATTCTCGGGATCGCAGCTCATATGACACATATGATTCTGATTATTATGATCCTGACTATTACGATCTTCCCGATGATCTTCCTGATGATTTCGACCCGGAAAATTATGATCCGGATGATTTCAAAAGCAGGCCTATCGATCCTTACACCGAAGGCTTTGTCGACAGATACGACCCCGTTATTGAGGGGGAAGATATAAAATTAGACGACATTATGTAAATAAAAATAGCTTACAGACCGTAAACGAAAAATTGAGTCGATGTTTGCAAGCAAAAAATGACTCACGGCCCGTAATCGAAAATTGATTCGATGTTTGCAAGCAAAAAATGACTCACGGCCCGTAATCGAAAATTTACTCGCAGTTCGCAAACCAAAATCGGTTTGCGGCCCGCGGTTTGCAAGCGAAAATCGGTTTGTGCCTTATAAACAATGACGGATTTGCGGTTCGCGTATAATAACCGATTCGCAACTTGGATAATAACTGATTCGCAACGAGGAGAAATAAGTTAATGAACATTTTTGACAACGGAAATTATAATAACGGAAACGGCGGCTTCTATCCGGATATGACGCAGAACAGCAATCCGATTCCGATTTTTTCAATACATGAGATAAAACGCATGGCAAGATTAAAGCTGCGCGGAAAACAGAAAAGCTATATCCTGCCTGTTCTTATTATTATTGCAATGCTGATTGTACCATATGCAGTTACATCGTTTTATAATCTGTCTGTACTTCCCGACACGGTTGCGCAATACAGCGCTATTGTCGATGTGCCTGACACTCTTACGAATATTTGCAATGCTGTATCTCCGCTCGCTCTAAGCGGCAAGCCTCTCGTAATTCTTTTGAACCTTTCCAGGCTGCTGTCGCTTTTTTCATTGATATTTACCGGAGCGATATGTCTTTCAAGAAGCGGTATCACGCTTGCGATTTTAAGAGATGAGAAAATAGAAGCGTCTTCTGCATTTTTGGGATTCGGCAGGATATTAGAAACATTCCTGACTTTCCTGCTCGTATATATTTTCTCATTTCTGTGGTCTTTGCTGTTCCTCATTCCGGGAACATTGATATTCAATATCGCAGCGCTTTCAGGAAGTACATTCGCCATTGTATTGGGCACAATATTATTTATATTGTGTGCTGTCGCCGCTTTCATATTCCTTATGCGATATGAAATGGTATATTTTATACTCGCAGACAACCCGAATATGCGTGTTCGTGATGTCGTAAGATTGAGCGTCTCAATGATGAGAGGAAAAATGATCAACTATGTAGGTCTCACTCTCTCCTTCATACCGTGGTTTCTTCTGTTATTCATACCTGTGGCACTTTT
Organism: Lachnospiraceae bacterium; assembly: GCA_963602445.1. Lineage (GTDB taxonomy): Bacteria > Bacillota > Clostridia > Peptostreptococcales > Anaerovoracaceae > Alangreenwoodia. The sequence goes on from CAVCIY010000013.1 coordinate 5,319, forward strand.
ATTCATCTGTATATCTTGCGCATTCGCATGTACATCAGTCATTCTGAGGTTATTGCTGATAATTGTTTCATTTGCACTTTTTGCAGTTGCTGTCGGGCTTTATATATGGATTTTCACTTACCAAAATACAGCATATGCCGTATTTTATTCGGGTGCCAGCGGAAACTTCCGTTCGACAGCTTCCGCCAATGATGAAAATATTATAAATGTAACGCTAAACTTGGACACAAGGTCCATCGACATACAAAAAGGCGTTTCGGCAGAAAACCCATCGCAAAGCTCGTTGAGTAACTCAGCAGAGAATCCTTTGCAAAGCTCGTTGAGTAACTCAGCAGAGAATCCTTTGCAAAGCTCGTTGAGTAACTCAGCAGAGAATCCTTCGCAGAGTTCGTTGGATAACTTGACAGAGAATAATTCACAAAGCTCGTTAGATTGCTCGGTAGGGGACACTTCACAGAGTTCTTCGGATAACTCGTTTGGAAGTTCTTCGGATAATTCGAATGACTAAAACATTCAAATGACTAAAATATAACGTATAAAAATCGTCCCGGCAGGATTGGCTTCAGATGCCAATCTCACTGGGACGATTTTTTTGCAGTTCTCCGCTTTGCCGCGAGGATTCAGCATGCCGTCTGTATTTCTGATGTCTGAGTGTCTATACAGGTCTGTAAAGCAATATACCGACCTGTAAAGGTATATTATCCCGCATAACGCATCAGCATCGTTGCAACCTGGGCTCTTGTAGCTGTGTTTTGCGGTCTTATCGTGCCGTCTGTCATTCCGGAAATCACACCGTGCGCTACTGCCCATTTTACCGCAGGCTGCGCCCAAGTGCTTATATCAGCTGCATCGCTGTATGCTGCAAGCGTTTCGGTGCTGCTTACGTCTGTGCCCTTATACTGAGCGTATCTATATAACATCGCTGCTATCTGCTCGCGCGTTACATATGACGAAGGAGCAAAGCTGTCGGCTGTCACGCCGTTTACGATACCATTTTCGGAAGCCCACTTGACAGCCGTCGTATACCACATGCCGGATGGTACATCGTTGAAGCTTGCTCCGCCTGCTGCGTCAGGACTTCCTTCAAGCCTCCAAAGTACTGTCACGAGCATTGCCCTGTTCATGCCGCCCTGCGGTGAGAAAGTGCCGTTTCCTGTACCATTAAAAAGGCCTTTTTCAGTGACATATTTTACAGCGCCGCTGAACCAGTCCGTGTCATTTACATCTGTAAAAGTGCTGCTGCCGTTGTTGTCATTGTCATCATTGTTGTCGTTGTTGCTGTCGCCGTTATTGTCGCCATTATTGCCGTTGTCGCCGTTGTTGTCGCCGTTATTGTCGTTG
>CAVCIY010000014.1:0-15259 GCA_963602445.1 Lachnospiraceae bacterium
GGATGCCGGTGTCGTAAGAATGTCGGCGCTGTAAGGATGCCGGTGTCGTAAGGATGTCGGTGTTGTAAGAATGTCGGTGTCGCAAGGATGGCGGTGTCGTGAGAATGCCGTTGTCGTAATAATCTGGGTGTCGTAATGCCGGTACAAAATGTCCAAATCTTTAAGTGCAACTTGACACAGGACCTATATTCGCATAAAATAGATATGCTGTGCAATAAAGAATACGATGCATGTTTTCACCTTAATATTTAAATGCAAGAGTGATTTTAAGAGGGTGAGTGCATTTTTGGAGGATAAAAGTGGCTAAGTTTTTAGTAAAAAATACAGGACCACTGAAAGGTGAAGTTACCGTTAGTGGATCAAAAAATGCAGTTTTGCCTATCATGGCGGCTACATTGCTGTCAGATGATAAATGCATTATATTAGATGCACCGGATCTTAGAGATGTAGACGTTATGTGTGATATTTTGAGAAGTCTCGGTGCAAATGTTGAAGCTGATCTTAATGAAAATAAGATTACCGTAAATCCTGCAGACCTTTCGGGATCTGAAGTTGATTCAAAGCTTGCAAACAGGATGAGAGCATCAGTTTTGACAGTTGGTCCGCTGCTTGCCAAGATAGGCAGAGCCCGTGTAGCTCGTCCGGGCGGGTGCCCGATCGGGGAAAGACCGATCGACCTTCATCTTAAAGGCTTTGAGGCACTTGGAGCAAAGGTTGTGACTACAGATGAATATGTCGACATCACAGCAGACAAGCTTAAGGGTGCTCATATATATCTTGATTATCCGAGTGTGGGAGCAACCGAAAATATTATGTGCGCGGCAGTTCTTGCCGAGGGAACCACGACTATAAGCGGTGTTGCCAAGGAGCCTGAGATTGTAGCGCTTGCAAATGTATTAAACAAGATGGGAGCAAGAGTAAAGGGCGCAGGTGAGAGTACCATCACGATAAGAGGTGTGAAATCTCTTCACGGCACAGAATATACAGTTATTCCTGACCGTATAGAAGCCGGGACGTATATGATAGCTGCAGCTATCACAAGGGGCAATGTCCTAGTGAAAAATATAGTTTCCGATTATGTTGATCCGATCATGTCGAAGCTTTCAGAGTGTGGATTCATCGTAGAAGACACGGTTGACGGCATAAGAGTAAGAGGTGATATTGTAGGAAAGCTTTCTCCTACATCTATAACTACACTTCCGTATCCTGGATTTCCTACCGATATGCAGTCGCCGTTCATGGCACTTCTTACTACAATAGAAGGAAAAAGCGAAGTTGTTGAGACTGTATTTGAAAACAGATTTATGCATGTTGAAGAACTTAGACGAATGGGTGCGGACATCAAGCTCGAAGGCAAGAAAGCCATTGTTTACGGCGGAAAGAAGCTCACGGGAAGTCAGGTTATATCTACTGACCTCAGAGCAGGCGCTGCTATGGTTCTTGCAGGTCTTACAGCAGAAGGTGAGACAGAGATTTCTGAGATTTATCATATTGAAAGAGGTTATTCGCAATTTGTCGAAAAGCTCAGAGGGCTTGGCGCTTATATTGAACGTATAGAATAATAAATAATAAATAATATATAATAAAAGTCAAACAGAGCAGACTCGCATGAGTCTGCTCTGTTTTTTATCTTTTTCTTTGTGAAACCTGTCATGATAATTGTGAAACCTGTCATGACAATTTATGATCATTTTTCCATGAGTAAGTCAGCTATCTTGTAAACGTCGCCGGCACCCATTGTGAAGACTATGTCGCCTGGCTGGGCATTGTTGTGTACAAAGTCAGCTATTTCATCAAAATTGCTGAAGTAATATGCCTCGCGTGAAGGCTGCTTTTCTTTGATTGCCGTGATGAGCTCCTTTGAGCTGGTTTTATGGATATTTTTTTCGCGTGCTGCATAGATCTCAGCCATAATGAGGACGTCAGCATCATCGAAGGCTTCGGTGAATTCCTTAAATAAAGCATTTGTTCTCGTATATGTATGTGGCTGGAAAATGCACCAGAGTCGATTGTGCTCCATGTTTTTTGCTGCGGCAAGCGTAGCCTTGATTTCGGTCGGATGATGCGCATAATCGTCGATCAGGCGGACATTCTGCTTTGTAGTTCCGATAATATCAAATCTGCGCTGAGTGCCTGTATAAAGGTTTAGAGTCTTTGCAATCTCGTCAGGCTCAACTCCGAGTGTCGCACATGCGGCAAATGCCGCAAGAGCGTTGGAAACGTTGTGCTCGCCCGGAACACTTAGGTGAAGAGACGTAATCTTTTTGCCGCTGTTTGTACCGCTGCAGATATCAAAATAAGGATTGCCATTTTTATCAAATGAAATATTTGAGGCAAAGTAGTCTGAATGTTCGTTGAATCCAAATTTTACGACCTTGCATTTTGCATCCTTCGCGACTTTGTTTACGAAAGGATTTGCGTCATATGCGATGATATACCCGTCTTCTGGGACAAGACTTACAAATCTGTCAAAAGAATCGACGATATGATCGATATCTTTAAAGTAATCTAGGTGATCAGAGTCGATATTAAGAATAATCTCCATTCGAGGACGAAGCTCTAAGAAACTGTCCATGTATTCGCAGGCTTCTGTGACGAAGAGGTCACTTTTGCCGACTTTTACGTTTCCGTCAAATTCCGCGAGGTTTCCGCCGACAAGGATAGTAGGGTCTGTATGTGCGTGCTCGAGTATAAGTGAAACCATAGAAGTAGTAGTGGTCTTGCCGTGAGTGCCTGAAACCGCAATGCTGACAGAGTAGTCATGCATGAGAGCACCGAGAGCTTCCGCTCTTGAAACAACAGTACAGCCGGCTTCTTTGGCAGCCTTGATTTCGGGATTTTCAGCAGAAACAGCAGCAGAATATATGACAAGATCCGCGCCTTTGACATTTTTCTCGTCGTGACCGATATATATCGTAATGCCTTTTCCTTTAAGATGGTCAGTCATATCTGACTGCTTCATATCAGAGCCTGAGACTTCATATCCTCTTGAATGGAAAATTTCAGCAATAGCACTGAGTCCGATACCTCCGATACCGATACAGTGGACATGTTTGAATTTCTTTATATCTAGCATAAGTCAAGTCACCTCTTTGTAATCATGACATCACTCCACCATAAATGAATAGGTACGGGCACTGATGCAGTGATGTGAATCAATTGCCGCATTCGATGCTGATTTCGTTGAACAGCGAAAGCAAGTCATCTACATCGGCGTCTTTTTTTTCATTTCCGCCCTTATCTAATATAACATTCCCTTGATGCATCATCAAGAGTCGATTTCCATAATTGACGGCATATCTGAGATTATGGGTGACCATTATCGTTGTGAGATTTTTTTCACGTACTATTTTATCGGTAAGCTCCATGATTATTTCGGCTGTCTTAGGATCGAGCGCAGCAGTGTGCTCGTCGAGAATGAGGAAGTCAAGAGGCTGCATTACGGCCATAAAGAGAGCAAGAGCCTGTCTTTGACCGCCCGAAAGCGAACCTACGGGAACGTTAAATTTATCCTCAAGACCGAGATTAAGCTCACGGAGCATGTCCTTATAATCATTTATGCGTGCTTTGTTTGTTCCTCGGCTAAGGCCGTATATTTTGCCCTTGTTGTCGGCAATGGAAAGATTTTCGAGGATATTCATGCTGGGGCATGTACCTTTTGCGGGGTCCTGGTAGACGCGCCCTATCTTTCTGTGGCGGATATAATCTTTCATCCGGGAGATGTCGGTCCCGTTGACTGTGATCGAACCTGAATCGGCCGTTATCGTACCGCAGATCATATTTAAAAGAGACGTTTTTCCCGAACCGTTGCTGCCGACTACAGAGATGAAATCACCGTCATTTATCGTAAGGTTTAGATTGTCGAACAAAACCTGTTCGTTTACAGTCCCCGGATTATATGTTTTGCAAATATTCTTAAGCTCCAGCATTTTTCTTAACCTTTGCCTTTCTTTCCATACTGATTACTAGGATAATTAGGAACAGCGCAGCTGTAATGAATTTCAGATCCGTTGCCGGAAGTCCGAGACGCAGTGCAAGCGCAACGCATGCTTTATAAAGGATTGAGCCTATTACAACTCTGGTGGTTATCTTCATAAAAGAAGCCTTCTTAAATAAACTTGTTCCGATGATAACGCTTGCAAGCCCTATTACCATAGTGCCTGTTCCCATCGAAGCGTCGAAAAAGCGCTGTTGCTGAGCGAAAATACATCCGCTAAGCGTCACGAGAGCGTTTGCGATAGCGAGCCCGATTATCTTGATCATACCCTTGTCGACTCCCTGAGAAGTGACGATAATTTCATTGTCGCCGACCGCACGAAGCATGTATCCTGATTTTGTATTCAGATACCAGTCGAGAGCTGCTTTCACTATTACAGTAATAATGAGAACGATGACGAGAGTCTTATAAGTAGCTGCCGCACCTGTAAAAATACCATTTACGAAATCATTGTCAAAAATAGTTTCCTTGTCGTAAATAGGAAGATTTGCGCGGCCCGCGATGCGCAGATTAACTGTGTAAAGCGCAGTCATCATTATGATTCCCGAGAGAAGATCGCGAACCTTAAGCTTGACATGAATAATCCCTGTGAGTATCCCGACAACTACACCTGCCGCAAAGGAAACGATCAAAGCGAGCAGGGGATTTCCGCCCTTAGAAATAATAGTTGCGCCGAGGGCAGCACCGAGAGGAAAGCTTCCGTCTACCGTAAGATCCGGAAAATCCAGTATCTTATATGTAATGTATATACCTAGGGCCATAATCGAATAAATAAGTCCCTGCTCGAAAACGCTTAATATAAGACTCATCATTTATCTCCTTTAAAATTATTTAAAATGTCGGAATTGTTCGGCTTTTTCAGTTTGTCTGAAATATCCGAGTTAATCGGTTTTGTCTGAATTAGCCGGGGAATTCAGTTTTGCCAGAGTTACCCGGGATGCCGGTTTTGCCTGAATTACCCGGGCAGTCCAGTTTTGCCTGAATTACCCGGGATGCCGGTTTTGCCTGAATTACTCAGATTGCTCGATTTGCCTGAAATATCCGAGTCATCCGAAATGTTCGAGTTACTCAGCTGTTATTTCATCGAATACTTCAGCAGCATCGTTTATATAATCTTCGTCGAGTGTAATTCCAAGATTGTCAGCTACAGCTTTATTTACATAAAGGCTTGCCTTGCTTGCTTCGATGTAAGGTGTGTCAGCTGCAGTTGTCTCGCCGCGGAGTATAGAAGCTGCCATTACGCCGGTTTCTTTTCCGAGCTCATAATAATCTATTCCCATTGAAGCGATACAGCCGCTTTTTACCTGTTCGATTTCACTTCCGAATACTGGGATGCCTGCTGCGGAAGCCTTGTCAAGTACAGTCTGAAGTGCCTGGACAACAGTATTGTCAGTAAGATTGCAAATGCAGTCAACCTTGCTTGCGATGTCAGAAGCTGCAAGATCTACGTCAGCGATTGTATTGATTCCTGATTCGACTATTGTGAATCCGTAATCTCCGGCGAGTTCTTTATATGTTTCGATAGTGCTTACTGAGTTTGCTTCACTTGTCGTATATATGATACCGATAGTCTTTGCATCAGGCAGAATATTTCTGATCATCTGGAGCTGTTCCTTTACAGGGAGCTTGTCTGAAGAGCCGGTGATATTTCCTGTGCTCTTTCCGGATTCATCAGCGAGACCTGCAGATACAGGGTCGGAAATAGCAGTGTAAATTACAGGAATATCAGTGTCTTTAGCTTCATTGAATGCTGCAGCGGCACTTGGAGTTGCGATAGCTGCTATCATATCAACATTCTGCGAGATATAGCTGCTTGCGATAGATGATGTGATTGAAGTGTCTGACTGAGCATTGTCGTAAAGAACCTTGAGATTTTCGCCTTCTACGATACCTTCTTCGGCGAGCCCTGCGAGGAATCCCTCACGGCAGTTGTCAAGAGATGAATGCTCCGCAAATTGTGAAATACCGATTGTATATTCGGTGGTATCTTTTTCTGAGTCAGAGCTTTCTGTCGTCGACGTGCTGCCGCAGCCGCTGAATCCTATACATGCTCCAAATAACATAACAGTTGCCATACTTGCCGATAATAATTTTCTCAATTTCATTTTGTGCCTCCTGCGCATCAATTTAAAAGTGTAAAAAATGTAAAATATAGATTTATATTAGCGTGGCGATGCGAAATAAATCGCTTAAGCCTGCATAAGCAGTCAAGCAGTTGCGAAACGGTCAAGCAGTTGCGAAACGGTCAAGCGGTTGCGAAACAGTCAAGCAGTTGCGAAACGGTCAAGCGGTTGCGAAACGATTAGGCAGTTGCGAAAAAGTCATGCAAACAAAAAAGCGAATTTATCGTCAAAAGGGACGATAAATTCGCGGTGCCACCCTAATTTAAAGGAAAATAAAAACCACAGAGCATATGCACGTCCTGTGCAAAGCAAAATGCACAACGGACATATCGCAAAATACAACTGTGATATCGTAATCCTTCATCTCTGCAGATACGGTCTCAAATGAGACGATATCACCTCTCTGTAACGTGAGAGAAACGGCATCAGATACTCAGACATATATGAGATCGTCAAGCGATCACAGGAAGAATACGTCTTTTCCCCTTGCTCCTGATAGAATCCATTCACAAAAGAATGCATGCATCGACCTCGCACCACCTGTCGACTCGCTTGGCACCATTTTCTTAAGCTACTACTTTCTATTTAGCGGATTTCACTTTATTTGTTCTTTATTTGTTTACAATCTTAAAACTTGAATTGCAAAAAGTCAACCCCTTTTTTTAAAAAATTCTCCACGCTTTTCATAGGTGTAATATAACAATTTTTAATCCCGTGTGACAACAATTGAAAACCCTGTAGGATTTGGAAATTAGGCGGATATGCCATTCCTTGTATGTTGACAGAATATTAAAATACCAATATAATGGGAATAGATAAGTTGCAAATAAAAGAAAAGATTATGCATAATCAGTATAGACACTCTTTATGATATATTAAAATTTTAGTTTCTCAATTTTTGATTCTTTCACTTCTTTCAGCAAATTAAATATTTTTAAGCAAGGAGGTTACCATGTATTGTTCACCACCTGTTTCAGAACAGTGGAACCGACATGATTATTTGTTTGGTATGGTATGAGTATATTAGTATATAAACTATACACAGTATAGTTCGGATTCCACATTTTTAAATTGATATATGACCTGAAATTATAACCATGGAGGGTAGTTATGAAAAAAATCATATCAATTATTCTGACATTCATATTAATGATGTCGGCAACAACTGTCGGTTATGCCGGCAAATGTGAAAATCCGTATCTCAGGGGTTCCAAGATATGGGGCAGAAGTTAGGAAAGAAGGTGGATGAAAATGAAAATATATAGAAAAATTTCTTGTGTAACGATAATATTTTTCCTTTTGGCAGCGCTTGCAGTACCTGTTGCCGCTGATGATACGAATTCACAAAATACAGGCAGCTCATGGTCGGCAGAAGCTATCAGCTATGTTTCAGATACTATAATGATTGGCAGAGATACAGGTTTTGAGCCTAAGTCTAATGTCACACGCGCGGAAGCTGCTACAGTGGTATGCAGAATGTTTGATTGTACAATTTCGGGAGATCTGTCACAGTATACTGATGTTAAAACAGATGCATGGTATTATAATGGGATGCAATATGCAGTCGGAGAAGGCATAATGAATGGTTATAACAACAAAATGAGACCGTTAGACTTTGTTTCAAGAGAAGAAATGGTTACAATTTTAGGCAGAATGCTTATCTCTAAAAATTTTGCAGATTATACAGATTCAAAATCGCAATACAGCGATGACGTTCAGATTTCCGATTGGTCACGAAAATATGTAGATATTATGACAAATCTGGGATGTATAAAAGGGAAAGAAAACAATAATTTTGATCCTAAAGCCACAATTACCAGGGAGGAATTGGCACAGATCATATATAACATGAAACCGATAATTTTTTCCGGACAAACAGAAAAGCTGAATATGCCAAATTCAGAGGTTGCTTCGATAGAGCTTTTCTCCGGAAATACAGGCAGAGAAACAACAATAACAGATGCATCTGTTATAGAAAAATTTGTAAATATATTAAGCAATGTTTCTATTGAAAAAAAAGAGTACAGGGCACTTCTTACCTCAGGAGTAGGATATTTAATTACTGTAAATTATGCCGATGGTGAAAGCTATAAACTTGAAGTAAACTATGATGGGAAGAGTATCGATAAAGGAAGGTACTTATATGAAATCACATCTGAATCGATAGACACGAGTTGGTTTGACAGTATGTTGGGCAAATGATTTGAAAAAGTATATGATATTTGCCTCCTTACATTTAAAGTGGAACAAAATGCTATATTTAAAGTAAAATAAGCCGCAAACAAGCACTTCAAATAGCAGATGGCTTGGATTGCAGTGGACAAGAAATATACAAATCCCTTCAGAATCATAAAAATTCTGAAGGGATTATTCTTAATTTTCACGAGAAAAAAAGTGAAAAGTCCAATTTGATTTTGAATGAAAAATGCATAGTGCCGCACTGTGGCAGAATGCTCAGCTTTAGCTGTTGCCTGTTGGAATATAAGGTTTGATTGCATCCGCAACACCGCTTATAGGCATGGTCTGAAGCCAAACCTTTCCCGGTCCTGTCAGGAGAGTATTGAACAGTCCTTCACCGCCAAGCAGTTTGTTTTTCAGTCCGGGAACCTGACGAATTTCCATCTTTACACCGGTACTGAATCCGGCAACATTTCCGGTATCTACGATAAGCTGTTCGCCGGGTCCGAGGTTATATTCGACAAGTTCACCGTCAATTTCGGCAAATGCTGTGCCGTTGCCGCTCAGACGCTGCATGATGAAGCCTTCGCCTCCAAAAAAGCCAGCGCCCAGTTTTTTGTTGAAATGGATTGACAATTCTACGCTTGCCTCAGATGCGAGGAAAGCTTTCTTTTGCAAGATGATATCCTGTCCGGGACGAATATCCAGCGGAATAATTTTTCCCGGAAAGCTTGAACCGAATGTGATCATACCTGCGCCTTGCGCCGTATAGATGTTTTGGAACATGCTTTCGCCTGAAAATGCCTTTGAGAACATTTTTCCGATTCCGCCGCCATTTGTCTCCATCTTCATATTCGGAGTCATCCAAACCATGGATCCACGCTCCGTAATCATCTTTTCACCGTTTTCGAGGCTGCAGACAACGACAGGAAAGACTCCGCCTTTTATTTCATATCTCATAATATCGTCTCCTTCTTTAAATAGCCGCCTAGGCAGGTTTTTACAACTAAATTATAAAGCTTTTTATAGCTTAATTATAAATTTATAAACCGATATATTTATATTGTACATTACTTATGTTGAGACAGCAAGACAGAAACGTTACGTCATGGGGACGGCACGATTACAGTTCTGCCGCAAAGATAAACCCGGATTTAAGAATTATAAATCAAGCATCAAGCAGCAACAGAATATTTCTTAAAGTGTTACATATGTCTTGGCAGTTAATAAAGCCGACAAACCGTGTTTTAATTAGATATTTACATATGATACCAAAAAGTATTATAATAATATGCCGATGTCAAAAAGTAAGGCTGCCGTGAGCAGTACGAGAATTCTGTGTACAAGGTGCAGAGATGACAACCTCATAAGGGCGGCATGAAAATATCGCAAGGTCAGTGTGTAAGCACATAAGGTCGGCGCAAAAGACGCAAGGTCAGTGTGTAAGCACATAAGGTCGGTGCGAAAGACGCAAGATTGATGCAAAAGACGCAAGGTCGGCATGAAAAAACGCAAGATTGATGCGAAAGACGCAAGGTCGGCGCAAAAAACGTAAGATTGGCACAAAAGATCGCAGGTTTGTGTGAAAGACTGTAGGTTTGTGTGAAAATGACACAATCAGTGTCGCAACAGATATTTGTCAACGGATGTTAGCCAACAGATGTTAGCCAACGGATGATTGTCAACGGATGTTAGCCAACAGATGTTAGCTAACGGATGTTTATTATTTTGATGCAAGACACGAATACAGGCGGGAAAGGTGAAAAGATATGAAATGTAATACAGCAATTATTCTTGCTGCAGGCGCGGGAACTCGTATGAAGTCTTCTAAGCCTAAGGTTCTTCATGAGGTGAGCGGTAAATCTATGGTGAACCACGTCATAGAGCAGGTGAGAAAAGCGGGTGCAAAAAATATTATCGTGGTTGTGGGCCACGGGGCAGAGCTTGTCAAAGGGGCTCTTGAAAATGAAGATGTTTCTTTTGCTGTCCAGGAGCAGCAGCTTGGAACGGGTCATGCTGTCATGCAGGCGGCAGATCTGATTGATGATGAAGGAAATGTCTTGGTACTTTGTGCCGATACTCCTCTCATTACAGCTAAGTCACTTACGGCTCTCGCCGATTATCACGCCGAAAACAACAATGCAGTGACGGTTCTCACTGCAAATATTGACAATCCTTTTGGATATGGAAGGATTGTAAGAGATGATGATGGCAGGTTCGAGAAGATTGTTGAGGAAAAGGATGCATGCGATGAAGAAAAGAAAATTTGTGAGATAAATTCAGGCATGTATTGTTATAAAGCCGAATTTTTGAAGGAATATCTGAATAAGCTTACAAATGACAACAGTCAGAAAGAATATTACATTACTGACCTGATTGAGATGGCAGTAAGAGATAAGCTTGGAGCAGGTGGTTTTGCCATAGAAGATAACCGTGAGATTATGGGAGTAAACAACAGAGTTCAGCTTTCCGAAGCACAGAAAATCATGAACCGCAGAATTGCCGAACGTCATATGATGAACGGTGTTACTGTCATGAATCCAGACGATGTATATATCGAGGATGATGTTGTGATCAGAAATGATACTGAGGTGTGGTCCGGTGCGGTTATCAAGGGAAAGACAGTAATCGGAAGCGGATGTGTGATCGGCAAGGATACTATTATTGAGGACAGCATTATAGGGGACAGAGTTGATATCTTGAAATCTGTCATCAAGGAGAGCAAGGTCGGATCCGATACTACCGTAGGCCCGTTTGCCTATCTCAGACCAAAGACTCAGGTCGGAAATGAGTGCCGGGTGGGCGACTTTGTGGAGATGAAGAATGCTATTTTCGGAGACGGTTCGAAGGCGTCGCATCTGTCATATATCGGAGATGCCGACGTGGGTGAAAATGTAAATGTCGGATGCGGAGTTGTTTTTTCAAATTATGACGGCGTAAATAAATTCCGCTCTACGGTCGGTGACAGGGCATTTATCGGGAGCAACGTAAATCTGATAGCGCCTGTGACGCTTGAAGACGACGCATATGTGGCTGCGGGAACGACTGTCACTGTGACTGTTCCGGAGGGCTCACTTTGTGTCGGGCGTTCGCATGAAATTTTAGAAGAAGGCTGGGTCGAGAAAAAGGGTCTGAGCAGAAAGAAGTAATTTTGAGAGTTCTGAAGTAAAAACCGGAAAAATCGGGGGAATTTTGAAGGAAAATCTCCTGAGAAAGAGAAATCTCTTGAGAAAAAATATTAATTTTTAAAAATATTAATTTTGCGAATTTTGTGCAAGGTATTTCATTTCGAATGAAACGGTTGTACAATAAAAGAGCGAAAAGCATTATCTATAAATCATTTGGTACGGAGGAAAAAACGATATGAAAAACGGAGTATTTAGTGAGTACAAAGTCTTTGCCGGAAATGCAAATCCTGCATTGGCGCAGGAAATTGCGGACATTATGGGAAAGCCGCTCGGAAAGTCTACAGTCAAGAAGTTCAGCGACGGCGAGATATCTGTAAGTCTGTGGGAAAGTGTTCGTGGTGAAGATATATATATCGTTCAGTCTACGTGCGAACCGACAAATGACAATCTCATGGAGCTCCTTATTATGGTTGACTCTATGAAGAGAGCTTCTGCAGCAAGGATAAATGCAGTTATTCCTTATTACGGATATGCAAGACAGGACAGAATCGCAAAGGCAAGAGATCCTATTACAGCAAAGCTTGTAGCGGATCTTCTTCATGTGGCAGGTGTTGACAGAGTAATCACTATGGACCTTCATGCCGCACAGATTCAGGGATATTTCGATATTCCCGTAGATCATCTTATAGGTATGCCTATTATCGGAAAATATTTCAAGGGACTCATCAAGGACGGTACTATCAACAATGATGTAGTAGTAGTATCTCCTGATCTTGGAAGTGTTACAAGGACAAGAAAGCTCTCTGACATGCTCGATTGTCCTATCGCGATTGTTGACAAGAGAAGACCGAAGCCAAATGTTTCGGAAATCATGAATATCATTGGAGATGTTGAAGGAAAGACAGCAATTCTCGTAGATGACATGGTGGACACTGCAGGCACCATTACAAATGCCGCAAATGCCATCAAGGGACTCGGCGCTACCGAAGTATATGCCGCAGCAACTCATCCGGTGCTCTCAGGACCTGCTATTGAAAGGATTCAGAATTCAGAGATCAAGCAGATGGTGATGCTGAATACCATTCCTATTCCTGAAGAAAAGATGATTGACAAGTTCAAGATTCTTTCTGTGGCACCATTATTTGCCGAAACTATGATTCGCATATTCAACAATGATTCCTTAAGTGAAATTCTTTAAACGAAATTCTTAATGTGTAATCCGGATCTCCCTGCCAGAGCATTATCTCAAGGGAGGTCCGTTTTGATATATGGGCAAATGCAGAAAAATATAGAAAAGAAAAATACAGAAAAAATATAAAAAGCACAGAAAACAAAAAGATGAAAGGAACAATGCATTGTATATTATCGCAGGGCTGGGAAATCCCGGAAAAAAATATGAATATACAAAACACAATGTCGGATTTCTCACGATAGACATACTTGCCGGGAAGCTTGGCATAAAGGTAAACAAGCTTAAGCACAAGGCTCTGACGGGTGAAGGTTTTATAGTGGGAGAAAAGGTTTTGCTTGTAAAGCCTCAGACATATATGAATCTGAGCGGTGAAAGTCTCAGGGAAGTCATGTCATTTTATAAAGAGGAAATGGATCATCTCATAGTGATTTATGACGATATAGATATAGGACTGGGTTCGATTCGCATAAGGAAGAAGGGCAGCGCCGGAACTCACAATGGCATGCGTTCTGTTATATATCAGCTAAACTCGGAGGATTTTCCGAGGATACGCGTGGGTATCGGGAGCGAAAATAAAGGTGATCTGGTCGATTATGTGATAAGCGGCTTTAAGGGTGAGGACGCGAGGATTATCGAGGAGAGCATCACTAAGGCGGCAGATGCTGCTTATTGTATTGTGGAAAAGGGAATAGACATCGCCATGGGCGAGTATAATAAAAGAGTGAAAAAGCCGAAGAAGACGGAAAACGAAGCTGCGGAAAATGATGATAAAACTCAGCCTGACGGATATGACAAAATTAATGCTGATATTTCGGAAGACATGCTCGGAGGGGCGTGCAGCGATGCTCCGGGTGACGAGACGCAAGGGGCAAAGTCAGCCGCGGCTGCCTGCGAAGAGACCGAAGAAACTGCGGATTCTCCGGTAAGCGAAGGCGAAGAGACTGAAGTAAAATCAGCCGTGACTGCTTGCAAAGCGGCAGAAGGTAAACCGAAGACGAAGGGATTAAGAGGGTTGTTCGCAAGGCGAACAAAGGACTAAGACGTAATCATTGGCGGAGTTTTTAAATTGAGGAGACTATATGAAAACCGGTATAAACAGCATATCTGAAGAGCTGGGCAGACTGAAAAGCAAAGGCGGAATCTTATATTCGTTTGGAACTGCGGGCAAGGTCACAGCGCTGGCATTGTCGAGATTTTATGATATGCGCGAAGATATTTCACAGATGTTCATAATAGTTCATTCGGGTGATAAGGCAAAACAGATGGAGGAGCACCTTAGCTTCTTTTGCCCGGAGAGTGAGATTTTTGTTCTTCCGGAAGATGAGATGAGCTTTATTCATTATGATGTGAAAAGCAGAGTCGCAAACCACGAGCTTTTAAAGTGCCTTTCTGCGGCCAAATCGGGACGACCGGGAATTTACATTGCACCTGTTATGTCTGCCGCAAGAATACTTATTTCACCGGAAAGATTCGAGAGTACTTGTCTGAACCTGAAAACCGGAGATATATGTGACAGACAGCGCATGATAAGCTCGCTTTCGGATATGGGATATGAGCGCGTCGAGATGACGGATGTGCGCGGACAATTCAGCGTGCGCGGAGATGTAGTGGATATATTTCCTCCGGACAGTGAATATCCGTACAGAATAGATTTTTTTGATGATGAGATAGATGCGCTAAAGACCTTCGACCCCCTTACGCAGAGATCTGTAGATACACTTGACGCTGCGAGGATTATTCCTGCCGTCATGGGAAGCGTTGATGACAGTTCGAAAGCGGCATTTTTCTGGGATTATCTGTCTGAAAATGTCCTGATAGCTGCTGACGAATGGGACCGAATCTGCGAACAGTATGAGCTTGAAGTTTTCGATATGACAGAGGATGCGGCAGGTGCGGTTACAGAGCATAATTTTGCCGACATGACTGCGATTGTAAGGCGCATATCGGAAAAGGGCGCATATATTACGACGCTGTTTAATCGGGATTTAAAATATGTGGAAGATATCGGGGAGACGGTTTCTGTATATGTGAAGAACGCACAGGATTTCAAGGGCAAAAATGTCGAGTTTGCTGATGAAGTGAAAAAGCTCTTGTCTATGGATTATTCCGTTACGATCACATGTTCAAATGAGGAAAGAAGAGAGATTATCCTTGATTTATTGCAAAGACAGGGGATTTTGGGAGAAGACCGCATGTCTGCCGAAGTCAGCTTTCAGATGGGAGTGCTCTCGTCCGGATTTATTCTTCCTGAGTCGTCGGAGGCATTTTATTCGGACAATGATCTGTTTAAGCTTTCTTACCAAAAGAGAAGAAAAAGAAAATCAAAGAAGACAAATATCGCTTTGTTCAGTGATCTGAAGGAAAATGATTATGTAGTTCACGAGAATCACGGAATAGGAAAGTTCGTGGGGATTTTTCCTCTTGAAACGGAAGGCAAGAGAAGAGATTATCTGAAGATAAAATATGCCGGTTCAGACGAGCTTTATGTGCCTGTTGAAAATCTTGACAGAGTTCAAAAATATATCGGATCCGGAGCGAACGCGCCTAAGCTCAATTCGCTTTCGGGAACAGCATGGAAAAAGACGAAGGCGAAGGCTCAGGCGGCCATCCAAAATATGGCAAAGGAACTTGTCAGGATGAC
>CAVCIY010000015.1:0-10748 GCA_963602445.1 Lachnospiraceae bacterium
GTTTGCGGACGGAGCACAGAAAGACAGAGCGTGCGGACGCAGCTTGGGGAGACGGAGTTTGCGGACGTAAATAGAAAGAGATTTAAGAGATTAATATATCAGAAAGGAATAATCAAAATGAACGGAATGAATATAGATATAAATACTAAAATAATGGCAGTAATAGGCGACCCGATCGCGCATTCGCTCTCGCCGCTGATGCACAATGACATCATAGCCGCAAACGGCTTAAACGCAGCATATTTTCCGTTTCACGTGAAACCGGAGAACCTTGCGCAATTCGTGGAATCAGCAAAAAATCTGGGATTTGCCGGATTCAACGCAACGATGCCGCATAAGGGTGCTCTTCTCGATATCGTCGACAATATCGATGATGAAGCAGCATCATATCGCTCGATAAATACAGTTAAGATAAGAGACGGCGTGACTTACGGATATAATACCGATGTCCGCGGCCTTTTCACCGCATTTGCGGATAGAGGGATTACTCTTAAAGGAAGCAAAATCATGATATTGGGCGCCGGCGGTGCGGCAGGGTCGATTGCGATAGGCGCAGGAACGCAGGGCGTTGGCAGCATCACGATATTCAACAGAACTCTCGAAAAAGCAGAAGAGCTCTGCAGCTCTCTGGAGTACGCATGCGCAAAAGAGTGGGACAATGATGAGATGAGAAGAACAGCTTCGGAATCGGACATTATTATAAATTGCACTGCTCTCGGGATGAACGGCATAGAAAGTGACTTTGAGGACTTGTCTTTCCTCGACGATACATCTGCGCTTCTTTGCGACCTTATATATAATCCGTGGGAGACGAATTTTCTTCGCTGCGGACGCGAGCACGGACTCGAAACCATGAATGGCATATCGATGCTGATATACCAAGGGATTTTGGCGTTCGAAATTTTTATGGATGTGAAGCTTGACAGCAAGAAGGAAGCGCAGCGCCTTTATGACATCTGTCAAGAGAAGCTTGTGGAAAAGTGATGGGTCGTTAGCAACGGCTAATCACTAACTAATACCGGCTAATCACTAACTAGTTAAGAGGATGATTTTGTCAACTGTATGTAAATGCTAACATTCTGCGTAAAAAAACGACCGCATTTGGTTTCAAACTAAATGCGGTCGATATATAGTCGATATATATATTTCCTTAAGGCATGATATTGTTTGCGCCATCTACGATTACGCTCTGGCCTGAATAATAGCAGGAATCCGGACCTGCAAGGAATGCGATAACCGGTGCGATATCATTTTCGGGATCGCCAAAACGCTTCATCGGATTCAAGTTAACCTGCTTTGCATATTCCTCTGGGAATTTCTGAGCCCATGCCTTTGCAGCCGGTGACTCTGCACCCGGAAGAAGAACATTTACACAGATACCGTACTGTCCCCATTCCTTTGCCGCGATCTTTGTCATGCCACGGATTGCTTCCTTATTGGAACCATAAGCCAGCTGTCCGGCAATACCAAACATTCCTGTTGCTGAAGCAAAGTTGATAATTCTGCCTTCATGCTGTTCCTTCATGTATGGGAATGCCGCCTGCATATAGTTCAGACTGCCGATCACACCGCTCTGCCAAGCCTTCAGCATATTTTCGTAAGTGGTCTCTTCTACCGGAGCAGACGGAACGATGGCCTGCGCATTGTTGACTACAACATCTACTGTTCCGTATTTTTCAGCAGCTGCCTTTACAACCTCATCTACTCTTGCACGATCAGCGGAATCACAAGTCATAGCAAAGCCTTCGCCTCCCAGTTCCTTGATTTCCCGAATGGTCTGCTCAATCGGTTCCAAGCGGCGGCCTGTCGCAATGATCTTCACACCCCTTTTAGCCAGACAAAGGGCAACTCCCTTACCGATTCCCTGCCCTGCACCTGTTACAATTGCGACCTTTTCATTTAACTGCTTCATACCAAAACCTCCTCGTAAGTAACAGTAAGAAAAACCTCTTACGCTTCTATTTTTAATCCGGTTTCATTATACAAGCATTATCTGATATTATCAACTAATATAACAATTTCTGCGTATTTCACCATATTTCGTAGTCCGGTATTTTCTGCATATTTCACCATATTTCGTGGCCCGGTACTTTTTTGCCGCGGCAAATGCGACGGATGCCCCAAGGGTATGGTTTGAAGCCGCATTAGAAGAATCTGTGTATTGCATGTGAAATGAAGGTGAAATAAAAAATAAATTTAAAAAAATGCTTGACAGCGGGGAAAATGAGTGTATAATTGAAACATCAAATAGCAATGGCGCTATGGGCAAGGAATTGCCCGTAGTGCCTTTTTTGATTGTAAAAAAGCCCGGTCGGCGGGAATGCAGTTGAAAATTTTGCCTTGAAACGCAAGCCGATAAGCTTTCAGTCGGATTTCGAATATGCAAGCCGATGATTTTCGGAGCGCAAGCCGAGAGCTTTCAGCCGGATTTCGAATGTGCAAGCCGATGACTTTCGGAGCGCAAGCCGGGGGCTTTTAAAATGTCAGTCAATAACTTTTTAATATATTGTTAAATATATAAAGACGAAAAAGGAGGATAAAAACTATGGAAAAAGTAAATGAAATTTTCGGTTCGATGGTATTTAACGATGCAGTCATGAAGGAACGCCTGCCAAAGGCTACGTATAAACAGCTCAAGCAGTCGATAGAGTCGGGAGAAGATCTCACGATGGATGTCGCAAATGTTGTCGCTGCAGAGATGAAGAACTGGGCTCTCGAAAAGGGCGCAACTCATTTTGCGCACTGGTTCCATCCACTCACGGGCGCCACAGCTGAAAAACATGATTCGTTTATCAGCCCGACGGGAGACGGCCGCGTCATAATGGATTTCTCAGGCAAGGAACTTATTAAGGGCGAGCCTGACGGTTCAAGCTTCCCTTCAGGCGGACTCAGAGCAACATTTGAAGCAAGAGGATATACGAACTGGGATCCGACATCTTTTGCATTTATCAAGGAAAAGACATTGTGCATCCCTACGGCATTCTGTTCTTACGGCGGCGAGGCTCTCGACGAAAAAACTCCGCTTCTGCGTTCTATGGAAGCGGTAAACAAAGAGACTTTGCGAGTTCTGCACGCAATCGGAATGACTGACGTAACGAAGATAAATACTTCAGTAGGTGCTGAACAGGAATATTTCCTCATCGACAAGACACTCTTCGACGAAAGACCTGACCTCCTCTATTGCGGAAGAACATTGTTCGGTTCAAAGCCGCCTAAGAGACAGGAACTCGATGACCATTATTTCGGCGCTATCAAGCCTAGAGTAAAGGCTTTTATGGAAGACCTGAACAACGAGCTGTGGAAGCTCGGTATATTGGCAAAGACTGAGCACAATGAAGTAGCACCGGCACAGCACGAAATGGCACCTATTTATTCTGAAACAAATGTTTCTCTCGATCAGAACCAGTTGACTATGGAAATTCTCAAGAAGGTTGCGGCACGCCACAATCTGACATGCCTCCTTCACGAAAAGCCATTTGCAGGTGTAAACGGATCAGGCAAGCATGTAAACTGGTCAATGTCCACCGATACAGGTATAAATCTGCTGGATCAGGGCAAGAACCCGGTAGAAAACAGACCTTTCCTGCTGACTCTCGCAGCAGTTACTCAGGCAGTAGATAAGTATCAGGGACTTCTCAGACTTTCTGTAGCAAGTGCAGGAAACGATCACCGTCTCGGCGGAAACGAAGCGCCTCCTGCTATTATCTCAATGTTCATAGGAGATGAGCTTGACAAGGTAGTAAATGCAATAATTTCGGGCGACAAGCCGGAACATGACGGCACAAAGGAAAAGGCTGACTTCGCGACAGTTCTTCCGTCATTTGCGAAGGACGCGACAGACAGAAACAGAACTTCTCCGTTTGCATATACAGGCAACAAGTTTGAATTCAGAATGCCGGGCTCAGGTATGTCAATAGGCGATGCAAGCTTCGTGATAAATACCATTATCGCAGCATCTATGCAGGAATTTGCTGACGTCCTCGAAAAGGAGCCAGACGCAGAAGCTGCAAAGAAGGCCGCAGATAAGCTCATAAAGGATGTATTTACAAAGCATCATCGTATAATCTTCAACGGTGACAACTATACCGAAGAATGGACTGCAGAGGCAGAAAAGCGCGGTCTTCTCAACCTCGCAAGCACAGTGGATGCGGCAGCATATCTTGTGACACCTGAAAGCATCGAGCTCTTCAAGAAGTTTGGTATATTCAGTGAGCTTGAGACAAAGGCAAGATATGAAATCAAACTCGAAGAATATTCAAAGCTTATAAACATTGAGGCGCTTACTATGATTGATATGGCAAGAAGAAGTATCGCACCTGCGGTAAGCGAGTACAGCGCTTCTCTTGCGGAGACTGCAATCGCAAAGAAGGATCTCGGAGTAAATACAAAAGCTGAGACAGAGGTTCTCTCAAAGATTTCAGATCTCGCGGCAGTACTTAACGACAAGATCTCCGTTCTCGAGGATCTCGTAATTAAAGCCGGAGATTTCGACAATCACGCTCAGGCTGTATTCTTCCATGATACTGTGATTCCGGCTATGAGCGAATTGCGTCTCGTAGGCGATGAGCTCGAAACTCTCACCGCAAAGGAATATTGGCCGTTCCCTTCATATGGCGAAATGCTTTTCAGCGTAAAATAACAGCGCGACTTCGCGGTGCGATTTCGCAGCACAAACCGGAAGCGCGAGGCAGCGATGCAAGACAATGCGACTCCGCAGTGCAAACCGGAAGTGCGAGGCAGCGATACGGCAGCGGCACAGATATGCGCGCAAAAATATGCAAAGGATGTTTCTTAGACAGAAATTATTTCGGCGAACACCGCAAAATGAGAAAAAGAATTATAGAATTATTCTTGATAAATGGATAAATTAGAAACAAGAAAATAGGAATTTGCAAAACAAAATCAAACTATAACAAATAAAACCAACAATTAAAATTTAATTTTTGTTGTAGATAAAGTTTGCCGAAATATGTATCTTTCGTTCAAAATTCAATGAAAATCGTTGACAGTGAAAAGAAATACGTATAAAATATGGTTGTAAAGAAAAAGAATTCATTCATTGGCAAACTCCTAAATCTAAAACAACCTTTATGTTTCCGGATTTAGTTTAATAATCCGGGTGCAAAACCCTAACCCTCAAAGACCCGCCGGTTCTCCCCGGCGGGTCTTTGCTTTTTGTAAACTCCGTGCACTCTGCGCGCCTTGTCATGCCGTAAACTCCGTGCACTCTGTGCGCCTTGTCATGCCGTAAACTCCGTGCACTCCGTGCGGCGCGTTCTTCCGCAAACTGTCGACGTCCGCCGCATCGGCACGCATTGATTACGGATGCTGCGAGCGGGTCGGATGCAGGCAGTGGCTTGCAACATTTATTCGGATACCGAAAATGCTTTGTAACATTCGCCCAAATGTACTATAATTTTATTGGAAAAGACTATTACAATTCTCCGGAGCTTAAATGCCGGATTGAAATAGTCAGAGTGGAAGTGATACAGATGCCGAGTGATTTGCGCCGAGTGATTTGCGCCGAGTGATTTGCGCCGAGTGATTTGCGCCGAGTGATTTGCACAAAAGGATTTGCAAAAGGTGCGAAGCCCAGCATTTTTAAACATTTTCCGGAATTTACGAGGAGGCGATTATCGTGGGTGAGTTATTTGCTGTATATATTGAGAGCCTGGATCAGGATCTGAGAGTCTATGAGGATGAGAAGGAGGCCAACGCGCGATACGAGGAACTGAAGGCCGAGGGTAAGCCGGTGAAGATTGAGAAATTCGGTAGGTGGCAGATGGTTGCGCTTGAGAAGGCAAACGGATGCTCTGCGAAGGATCCTTCTTTCTGGGAAGAAATCAGATATGACAACGGAAGATATATTTTGACCGAAAGATATGAGTGGCATAAGGAACCTGATGAAGAGGGTTATTATGCGGATTATTATTTGAGCTGATGCGCTTGTTTGATGCTTCCCGGTTGACGGTTTTGGAGCGATATGATCCAGGTACGGAATGCATGTTTGAATTTCATGTTGATATAGAACTTTGAACGAAAATATGTTAGAATTGTATTCAAAGTATACATTTTGAACTTAAGTGAAAATGCAGGAGGAAAAGCCGGCGATGCGCCGTTTGATTTGCAATGCGTTTTGTGGATAACGAATGTAATAGATTTCGGTCGGTGACAATCGGAGTGGGCTTTGGCCGGTGACAAGTGAAAGGATTTATTTATGAGACATTTGATCAGTCCTACCGATCTCTCAATAGGGGAGATTGATGAGCTTATTGCTGTCGCGGGAGATATAAAAAAGAATCCGTCAAAATATGCGCATGTTGCTGACGGGAAGCAGCTTGCCACATGCTTTTACGAGCCGAGCACTCGCACACGACTCAGTTTCGAGTCTGCGATGCTGAGCCTTGGCGGAAGCGTTCTTGGATTTGCTGACGCTGATTCTTCATCTGCGAAAAAGGGTGAAAGTGTGGCAGATACGGTAAGGGTTGTCGGAGTTTATGCCGACATTATCGCCATGAGACATCCAAAGGAGGGTGCGCCTGCAGTGGCGGCGGACAAGTCACCGGTACCAGTTATAAATGCCGGAGACGGCGGTCATCAGCATCCTACTCAGACGCTGACAGATCTGATGACGATCCACAGTGAAATCGGCAGACTTGACAACATTACTATAGGGTTGTGCGGAGATTTGAAGTTCGGCAGGACGGTTCATTCGCTTATTACCGCACTTACAAGATACGAAAATGTAAAGTTTGTCCTTATTTCGCCGGATGAGCTTCGCATTCCGGAGTTTATGAGACATGACGTTCTTGAGAAGCAGGGCGTTGAGTTCTCCGAGGTTGACAATCTTGAAGAAGCCATGCCGAAGCTCGACATTTTATATATGACAAGAGTTCAGAGAGAACGTTTTTTCAATGAAGCTGATTATATCAGATTGAAGGACAGATATATTCTTGACAGACACAAGATGAAGCTTGCGCCGGAGCATATGATAGTTATGCATCCGCTTCCGAGGGTAAATGAGATTACAGTTGAGGTTGATGACGATCCGAGGGCTATGTATTTTAAGCAGGCTGAGTACGGAAAATTTATAAGAATGGCTCTCATTATGATGCTGCTCGGACTGAGTGCTTCTTGAGCTGAGTGTATGAGTGCGTGAGTGCGTGACTGCATGGCTGTGAGCGCATGTGTGCATGGGTGCTTGGTTGCGTGGGCGCATGTGTGCATGGGTGCGTGACTGCGTGTGTGCATGGCTGCGTGAGCGCGTGGGTACGTGAGTGTATAGGGAGGTGGATACATGATTAATATCAGTGGTATCGAAAACGGATATGTAATAGATCATATCGGGGCCGGAAAGAGCCTTGTTATATTTGATATGCTTCAGCTTGCGGAGTATGAGGGTCAGGTGGCCATTATCAGAAATGCGAAGAGCAAGAAAAGAGGCACCAAGGACATGATCAAGATTGAGGGCTTGGTTGATCTCGACATGGAGATGCTCGGCTTCATGGATGACAGTATTACGGTAAATATTATAGAGAACGGAAAGATCAAAGAAAAGAAGAGTATGGTTCTTCCGAAGCGTATAAAGGGAATCGCGAAGTGCATGAATCCGCGCTGCATCACGTCCATAGAGCAGGGGCTTGTTCATGAGTTCATACTTGCAGACCCTGAAAAGAAGATATACAGATGCAGATATTGTGAAGAGAAATTTGAGGAGAAGAAGCAAAAATGGATATGAAGGGCAGACATTTTTTAAAGATTAAGGATTTTACTCCCGAGGAGCTGACTTACCTGATCGACCTGGCGGCAGAGTTTAAGGCGAAGAAAAAGGCCGGTGAGGCGGTTGACATGTTCAGAGGAAAGAATATCGCACTCATTTTCGAGAAGACCAGCACACGCACAAGATGCTCTTTTGAGGTTGCGGGTCACGATCTCGGAATGGGTGTCACTTATCTCGATCCTTCCGGTTCGCAGATTGGCAAGAAAGAAAGCATAGCTGACACAGCGAAGGTTCTCGGCAGAATGTTTGACGGAATCGAGTACAGAGGATTCGGACAGGAGATTGTCGAGGAACTTGCGGCGCATGCAGGCGTCCCTGTGTGGAACGGTCTTACAAACGAAGCTCATCCTACGCAGATTCTTGCGGATTTCCTGACTATACGCGAGCATTTCGGAAAGCTTGAGGGCATAAAGTTCACTTACATGGGCGATGCCAGATATAATATGGGAAATTCTCTCATGGTCGGATGCGCGAAGATGGGGATGCACTTTACCGCATGCACATCTGCGAAATATTTTCCTGATCCTGAGCTTGTAAAGTATTGTCAGGAGCTTGCCGCAAAGACGGGCGGCAGCATCACGCTTGAAGAGGATCCGAAGGCGGGCACAAAGGACGCTGACGTTATCTACACTGATGTGTGGGTTTCCATGGGCGAGCCTGACGAGGTCTGGGAAGAAAGAATCAGAGAGCTTGGGCCTTATCAGGTAAATAAAGAGATTATGGAAAATGCAGGTCCTCAGTGTGTATTCATGCACTGCCTGCCGGCATTCCACGATCTGAATACAGGCGTGGGAAGAGAAATCGAAAAGAAGTTTGGTATCAGCGAGATGGAGGTTACCGACGAGGTATTCCTCTCGCCTCAGTCGATTGTATTTGACGAGGCCGAAAACAGGATGCATACGATAAAGGCCGTAATGGCTGCCACGCTGTAAGGCGGCAAGAGGCTGCCGCGCGTAAGGCAGCTGCGACGCAGGAAAACAATTAATTTGAAGGAGAAAGAAAGGACACCGAGATTAATGAAAAAAAGGCTTGGAGTAATTTTCGGCGGTCGTTCTCAGGAGCATGAGATATCAAGGATGTCAGCTGTTTCTGTAATAGGGGCTGTCGATACGGAAAAATATGAGATTGTTCTTATAGGGATTACCAAGGAAGGCAAATGGTATCTTTATGACGGACCGACAGAGATGATCACAACCGGAGAATGGGAGGATTATGCAAAGGCGGCGCTCGAAAAGGAGCCTGAAAAGTACGCATTTTCCGTAGTGGGGAGCGCCGGCCGCAGTCTGGCCGAGATAATTGATTTTGCACTTCCTATAGTTCACGGAACTTATTGTGAGGACGGAAAACTGCAGGGACTTCTCGAGATGGCGGATATTCCTTACGGCGGATGCGGTGTCACTGCTTCCGCGGCGGCTATGGACAAGATTATCGCGAAGGAACTGTTTATGCAGGCAGGCATACCGGTTTGTCCGTATGTCACGGTTTATTCTTACGAACTTGATGACAGAATGGATGCCATTATCGCTGAGATTGACAGCAAGCTCCCTTATCCTATTTACGTAAAGCCGGCAAATCAAGGCTCGAGCGTCGGGATTTCGAAGGTTGAGTCCAAGTCAGATCTCGAGGAGGCTCTCAGATATGCTGCGAAATATGACAAGCGGATTTTAGTAGAGCAGGGCATAAATTGCAGAGAGATAGAGACCGCCGTTCTCGGAAACAGAGATATAAAGACGACTTTTCCGGGTGAAATAGTGGCTACTGAGGACTTCTATGATTACGAGGCAAAATATGTAGATGACGGCAAGCCGAAGATGAAGATCCCGGCAGACATTCCGGAGGAGCTGGCGGACACTGTCAGAGCTTATGCCGCAAAGGGATTCAGCGCACTTGACGGAGAGGGCTTCGCAAGATGTGACTTTTTCATTGACAAGGACACGGGCAGCATTTATCTGAATGAGATAAATACTATACCGGGATTTACCGCATTCAGCATGTTTCCACTTTTGTGGGAAAATATGGGAATCCCGTATACACAACAGATAGAGAGGATTATAGAACTTGGATACGAAAGATATAATTCTAAAAATTAATACAAGACAGATAGATAAAAATGACGAGTTGTCGGAAGATAAGATAGAATTCATAACAGAAGGCAGAGCTTACAGAAAAAACGGCACTACATATTATGTTTACGAGGAGACGGAGATGTCCGGAATGGCGGGGGTGACTACGACTCTGAAGGTAAGCGACGAAGGTACTGTCAAGATGAAGCGTTACGGGCATGACGTTATGATGGATACTGTCATGGAATTCGAGAGGGGAAGGCATTTCTACAGTATGTATGAGACTCCGTACGGAAATATTCAGATGGAGATCCTTACAAATAAAGTAGTAAATGACATAAAGGGAGAGAGCATGACAGGGAGTTTATATATAGATTATGAGATGTCACTCAAAGGATTATCAGAAGCCAGGAATCTTCTAAATATTGAGGTGACGGACGCGCAGCACAGCGTTTGAGAGACGCCGGCAGTGACGGACGCGCAGCACGTTTTTGTGAAGGTGCCACTGTAATGCGAAAGGAAAGAATTATGAAAGGAATTAAAAAAGTACTCAATCACATCTTCATCGACGGTTTGTCGGGGATGGCAAGCGGTCTTTTTGCGACGCTTATTATCGGAACTATTTTGGCACAGATTGCTGATTTTGTGCCGGGAACTGCCGGGGAGTATATCGGCCTCGTAGCTTCGGCGACTAAGGCTGTCACAGGCGCGGGAATCGGTGTCGGCGTTGCGTGCAAGTTCAAGTGCGATCCGCTTGTCACGGTATCGGCAGCATCTGCAGGCATGGTAGGTGCCTTTGCGAGCAAGATTCTCGCAGGGACTTTTATAGTCGACGGCGCTGTCACTCTGGCAGGGCCGGGAGACCCACTGAGTGCGTTTATAGCAGCTCTCGTAGGTATTGAAAT
>CAVCIY010000016.1:0-3766 GCA_963602445.1 Lachnospiraceae bacterium
GTCTTACGCCCCGCCGCACTCTTCGACACTCGTCTTACGCCCCGCCGCACTCTCCGGCACTCGTCTTATGCCCCGCCGCACTCTTCGACACTCATCCTTCGGCACGACGCACTCTCCGACACTCGTCCTTCGGCTCACCGCGCTCTTCGACCTGCGTCAATCGTCAAAACGCCCCTCGGAATATTCCTTCTTGAGCCTTGCGCGGTCAGTCTTTCCGTTTGCGTTTACCGGAAGCTCCTCGAGCTTTATAAAAATATTCGGATACATATATTTCGGCACGAGATCGGACAATTTCTTTATAATCTCTTGCTTATCACAATTTCCCGAGTAAAATGCAACTATCTTATCCTTTGCATCGTCGAATATACATATGGCATTTTCAATCTCAGGCAGAGAATTCAGAGACGTCTCTATCTCGCCCGTTTCTATTCTGTATCCCATATGCTTAATCTGCCCGTCGCCTCTTGACTTGAAGTAAATCAGTCCGTCATCTTTCATCACTCCTATATCGCCTGTGCGATAGACAATATCTCTGTATCTGTCATTTAACGGATTCTGTATAAATGCCGCGGATGTCTTTTCAGTGTCTCCGTAGTATCCAAGTGCTACGCCGGCACCTCTTACACAAATTTCTCCCGGCATTCCCGAAGGTACCGGCTTTAAGTCGTCATCAAGAAGCATTATCTGCATATTTTTGCACGCGCGGCCTACAGGAATCATCTCATGGTCCTCAAAATCACGATCAATGACATAATATGCGCAGTCAACAGTCACCTCAGTCGGTCCGTAGAGATTTACATATCTCACATCGGCAAGAGCCCTCTTCCAGACATTCAGCTGCTTCGCTCCGAGAGCTTCTCCCCCGAGAATAACCTGCTTAAGCGACGACGGCTGCACCTTTGAAAGAGCGCCGGAATTTGCCACGAGATGAAATGCAGATGTAGCCCAGACAAATGCTGTAATATGCTTTTTCTCCGCAAGCTCGAGAAGAAGCTTCGGAAACATAAACATTTTCTTCGGTATAATGTGACATGACGCACCGTTTTTCAACGTCTGATAGATATCCTTCACAGAGAGATCGAAATAAAACGGCGCCTGATTTCCGAAAATATCATCTTCACAGAATTCAAATGTCTCCGACATCCATTCAGTAAAATCTATGACAGATCTGTGAGAAATAACTATTCCTTTAGGAAAACCCGTAGAGCCTGATGTAAATATCATATATGCAGGGTCTGTATCAAGAACCTTTTCTCTCGCCTCGTCGCAAACCCGTCTGCATGCCTCAACATTCTTATCATCGTCAGAATTCGCTGCACTGCCGCCGGCCTCTGCACCTTCACCGACCGCTGCACTGCCGCCGGCCTCTGCATCTTCACTGATCGCTGTACTGCCGCAACTCTCGGCATCTTCACTGCCTGCTGCTCTGCCGCCGGTCTCTGCACCTTCCCTATCTGCTTCTACGCCGCCGGCCGGCATATCCCAATAAAAGGCCTCCTCGTATGTGACAAAGCCGCATATGTCAGAAACACCCTCAAGCTTCTTTTCAAGAGACTTTGGCATCATGAAGCAAACAGGCTCAACCTTCTTAAGAATATTTCTCATGCGCTGACAAGGCATATCTGTATCAATCGGAACATAAAACATACCGGCAGCAAGAATGCTTGTAAAAGCAGCTATAGTGTCAGCCGTTCTTCCCACAGCGACAGCAACAGGTTTGCTGACAGCACCGAATTTCCGGCACAAAAAAGCCCCTGCTCTGTATGATCTGTCAAGCATCTGTTTATAACTGAGTTCATTTTTTTCATCCGAAAAAGCAATTTTCTTTGTAAAACGACTCGCCGAAACCGGCAGATAATCAAATAAATTTCTCTGATAATACATATCATTTCTCCCATTTGAAGCCTTTCAGCACCGGCACTGCACGGCGACGCATCACACCGTTTCGGCTCGTCACCGTCCGGCACCGCATCACACCATTTCATCCCGTCGCCGTCCGGCACCTCATCACACCGTTTCAGCTCGTCACCGTCCGTCATCACACGACATCGCATCACACCGTTTCAATCTCGGCGCCACAGGCTTTCTTTTCCGACTCAACACTTTATTATACAATGCACCCTGCCGAAAGTCCATAAATTGAAAATGGTGTGACAGAGATATCATATCCCTGTCACACCGTTGAAATGTATCAGTTTTTAAACTATTTTCGGTCATTCGCCCGCATCAATCTTTATATCATTCTGAAGCTCTTCCTGAACATCTTTGTCGTCAGATTCGCTTGCGGACTTGCTGATTGCGTTTCCAAAGCCTGTCTGTTTTTCATCCGCAGAAGCTTTGACCTGTGCTCCGTCAGGATGCCATATCCAGGTGTCTGTATTGCTCAGATGCGTCTTCTGGCTGCTCATCTGAACAACCGTAATCTCATCACCGTCATCAATCTTTCTGCCGTAGTCTGCTTCGATTCTTCCCGAATTCAGGAACGACGTCTTCACTTGGCTGCCATTTATGAAAATCTTGCTCGCAGTCGTGAAATTCTCACCCTTTACATAAAGCTTATTTCCGACTGAAGTGATGCCTGTGACAGATATCGGGTCGATGCCCATTTGCATGTCAACAGTCTCAAACGGCTTGCTTCCGCCATATGCGTAGCACTTTCCATAGAGAATGTCATATTGCAATCTGTAAAGTGAACTGTAATAATCATCCGATTCAGACTTGTTTTGGTGAAGCTTTGTGATCACGCCGTTGTCCATTCCGAGGCAATCCATAACATATGAATAAAGCTGATATGTCTTTAAGTCCTTATCCTTCTTTTCAAGTCCGAAATTGTCCCACATAACATACTCGGTCTGGTAGATGTTTCCGTTTTCGAGGTCGTCCGCATCTATGGAGAACTTAGGCAAATGGTCGCCGTAAATGACGAGAACAGTAGGTTCGTCCGAAGCTTCAAGCGTAGTTACAAGCTCCCCGAGGAATGCATCCATGTCGTGGATCTGATTTACATAATATTCGAATCCTGTGGTTTCCTCTTCATTGAAGCCCTCTACAGTAATAGTCTGTTCGGGGTCGATAACTTCTGTAGGATATTTTCCGTGGCCCTGCACTGAGACTGCAAATACAAAATCCTGCTGCTCGGTGGAATCCATAGCCTTTGTGATCTCACCGGTCAGGCAAGAGTCGTCCGCCCAATTCAAAGGATTTCTCTCGACATTACTCATATATTCAACCGAAGTAAATGAGTCAAATCCGAGATTCGGATAGACGAGATAACGGCCGTAGAACTTGCCTGTATGGTCGTGAATGGCATGCGTGGAATATCCGTAATCCTTTAAATCATAAGCAACAGACTCTGACGTAGTCTCTCTCATAATCGTTGTGAAAGGATATTCTCCCGGGCCAAAATATTCTATACTCATACCGCTTAAGACTTCAAATTCGGTATTTGCCGTACCAGCGCCAAATGACGGCGTAGTCAGCCATCCCGAAGTATAATTTTCCTTCAGCGACGTAAATACAGGTACAGGGTCTTCTGAAAATGTTACATTCTTTAAATGCTTCACATCAAAGAACGACTCCATCTGAAGCATGATCACATTCGGAGTCTCCTCTGTCGCCTTGTCTGACTTTATAACCTCGGCATTGACACCTGCTTCTTTCGCCGCATTCTCAATGTCAGTGTCGCCTGCAGCATCTGCATCCTTCGCTTCACTTGCATCTTCGCTGTTTGCAGCGTCTGCACTCTTCGCTTCACTTACACCTTCGC
>CAVCIY010000017.1:0-16714 GCA_963602445.1 Lachnospiraceae bacterium
ATAATATATTTATAATTAATATATAAATATGCATAATATATAATAATAAATATAGAGAAACAAAAGCCGGATGCGCAGATTCTTTGCGGCAAGGACGAGTTTGCACAGATGCGTTTGAGTGACATCGATGAGGTTAACCTTGCGGCACTGCGATTGAGCGGCACCGATAGCGTACGAGCCGGCGCCGACACGGGCAAGCTTGCAGTGACAGAGGCGTGTCGAAGAATCAGCTGCGCATGGCGGCTTTACGGAAAAAATTATGAATGAAAAAGCAGAACGAGTATTAGAATTCAACAAAATAATAGATCTGCTTGCAAAAGAAGCAATCTCTCCGATGGGCCGCAGTGCTGTCGGAGAAATTGTGCCTAAAACGGACGATTTTGTGATCAAAGAGCTTCTGAAAGAAACGGACGAAGCGGCGGCTATAGTAAGTGCCGCCGGAGCCCCTCCTCTCGGCGGAATATGTGACACAAAGAAAAAAGTCAGATATGCCGAAAAAGGCGGGACTTTAAGCATGAGAGAGCTGCTCGACATAAAGTCAAGTCTGAGTGCGGCAGCGCAGACGATAAGATTTTTCGATGTCGAGATGAATAAGATTCTTGTGAGAGATGATTATCCGACAGTGATGGGTCTTGTGGACATGCTGAGTGAAGAGCGGACGCTTCGTGAGCATATAGACAGGTGCATTATTTCAGAAGATGAGATGGCGGACAACGCAAGCCCGCTTCTGCGCGACATAAGGAGAGCTATTGCAAGACAGAGGGAGATGGTCAGAGCAAAGATAAATGCGATGACATCTTCAGCCGCAAACAGAGACCTTCTGCAGGATGGCATAGTTACTATGCGCGACGGGAGATTTGTAATCCCCGTAAAGCAGGAAAACAGAGCAAAGTTTCCCGGAATTATACATGACAGATCGGCTACGGGCGCGACACTTTTTATCGAGCCTGAAGCGGTCGTAAATATGAATAATGAGATAAGAGAGCTTGAGATCAAAGAAGAAAATGAGATAAAACGAATCCTGGGCGAGCTTTCGAAGGAGGTCGGAAGATCGGTAAGAGCTCTGATAAATAATCAAAAATATATGACAAGGCTGGACGTCATATTTGCAAAAGGAAAATTTTCCGTAAAATACAACGGATACTCCGCAAAAGTCAACACAAAAGGCATCCTTGACATCAGAGCAGGCAGACATCCGCTGATAGACCCTCAAAAGGTGGTTCCCGTTGATGTCCGGGCAGGGAAAAAATACAAGACACTTGTCATCACAGGACCGAATACCGGAGGCAAGACCGTCACATTAAAGACTGTGGGCCTTTTGGTACTCATGACGCAGGCAGGACTTCATATACCGGCAGGCGAAAATTCACAAATTCCCGTGGTAAAGAAGATATTTGCCGATATAGGCGATGAGCAGAGTATAGAGCAGAGCCTCAGCACTTTTTCTTCGCATATGAAAAATATCGTCGAGATCATAAATGAAGCGGACAAAAGGACGCTCGTCCTGATAGATGAGCTCGGCGCGGGCACGGATCCGACAGAAGGAGCAGCGCTCGCCGTTTCCATCCTCGAAAAATTATTTGAGAAGAAAGCTCTCACTCTCGCCACGACACATTACAGCGAACTGAAAAAGTATGCAATTTCCACAGACGGCGTAGAAAATGCCTCTATGGAATTTGATATAGAGACGCTTTCACCGACATACAGACTTACCATCGGCACGCCCGGAAAGTCAAACGCCTTTGAGATTTCAAGAAAGCTTGGACTCGGTGACGATATAATAGAACGAGCAAAGGAAATGATCGGCTCGGAGGATATAAAGTTTGAGAGCGTCATTTCGGCGATTCAGGAAAATATGTCGGTGACAGAATCCGAAAGAGACAGAGCACTCGAGCTTAAGATAAAGCTTAAGAAGCGTGAGGAAGAGCTTGACAGAAGGCAGAAGAATGCCGAAAGACGTCAGCGCTCAATGATCGAAAAGGCGAAAAAAGAGGCGTTTGAGATAGTTGCCGAGGCGAGAGAATTCGCCGATGAAGTGAAGGAGGAGCTTCGTGAAATAAAACAGGAAGGCCATTTGGCAGGCGTTTCGGAAGAGACGAAGCATCGTCAGGCAAATATCCGCAGAAGGCTTCTTAAGAAGAGTGACGACTATCGGGAGGTATATCAGCCTGAGGTAAATTCAAAGCCTGCATCGCGAGACGAGATCGCCGTAGGAGACAGAGTCAGAGTCGTTTCGCTTGACCAAAAGGGTATCGTCGCTTCACTTCCGGATTCAAAAGACGAGCTTATGATTCAAATCGGCCCTATGAAGGTGAAAATCAAGCTTGCGGATATCACAAAAATTGGAGACCACGGTGAGCAGACTCACTTTGTAACGCATACAAAATCAGGAGGAAGATATTCAAGCCTTCTGAAAGAAAAGACGATGACAGTTTCCACAGAATTAAACGTGATCGGGATGACGCTTGATGAGGCGACAGCTGAGGTTGACAAATATCTCGACGACGCATATATGGCGGGACTTCCGCAGGTGAGTATTATTCACGGCAAAGGAACAGGAGTCCTGAAAAATGGACTCAAGCAGCTCTTTAGGACGCACGTGTATGTCGACTCATTTCAGTCGGGAGGCGTCGGCGGCGGCGGTGAAGGTGTCACCGTAGTGATGCTGAAATAACCGGTATTCAAAATTTAAATTATATACCTGAGAGGGGAAAATTATTTATGAAAGATCAGAAAAAAGTTATATCAGGTCTTCTTTCTGAAGTTATAGAAGGACTTGAGGTTGCGGAAATCGAACAGATGATAGAAATTCCGCCTGAAAGCAGCATGGGTGATTATGCATTTCCTTGTTTTAAGCTCGCAAAGCTTATGAGGAAGGCACCGAATCTCATCGCTTCAGACATTGCCGAAAAGCTTTCCGAAAATGATATGTTCTCGGAAGTAAAGAATGTAAATGCATATGTAAATTTCTTTTTAAACAGAGCAGAGCTTGCGTCAGCTGTTGTTGACGAAGTTGTTCTTACGAAGGAAAAATACGGAAGCAGCGACGTCGGCGCCGGTAAGAGGGTGATAGTGGAATATTCATCGCCAAATATCGCGAAGCCTTTCCATATCGGCCATATCAGAACTACCGTTATAGGAAATTCGATTTATAAAATATATGATTTTCTCGGCTATGACACGATAAGGATCAACCACCTCGGCGATTACGGCACGCAGTTTGGCAAGATGATCGTCGCATACAGACTTTGGGGAAATGAAGAGGATGTGAAGAGAGATCCTATCAAGACTCTGCTTTCATATTATGTAAAATTCCACGAAGAAGCCGAAAAAAATCCTGCTCTTGAGGACGAAGCAAGAGAAATGTTTTTGAGACTCGAGAAGGGAGAAAAAGCCGAATATGATCTCTGGAAGTGGTTCCGTGAGGAAAGCCTTAAGGAGTTCACTTATGTCTATGATCTGCTCGGGATCGAATTCGATTCATATGCCGGCGAGAGCTTCTATTCTGATAAGATGGACCGCATAGTGGATATCCTCAACGAACGCGGAATTCTCAAGGAATCAGACGGTGCGCAGATTGTAGATCTCGAAGAATATGGCATGCCTCCCGCACTCATCAAGAAAAAGGACGGCTCAACGCTTTATATCACAAGAGACATCGCAGCTGCGGTCTACAGAAAAGAACATTACAACTTCGACAAGAATATCTATGTAGTTGCTTCTCAGCAAAATCTTCATTTCCAGCAATGGTTCAAGATTATTGAGCTGATGGGATTTGACTGGGCAGACCAATGTGTACATGTTCCTTTCGGAATGGTAAGTCTCGAGGACGGCACGCTCTCTACGAGAAAAGGCAAGGTCGTATTCCTGCTCGATGTGCTGAACGGAGCGATTGAGAAGACGAAGCAGATTATGCTCGAAAAGAATGACAAGCTCGAAGATATAGATGAGATTTCCAAGGAAGTAGGTATCGGTGCGGTTGTATTCCAGGAGCTCTCAAACAGCAGAATCAAAGATTATGTATTCTCATGGGATAAGGTTCTCAATTTTGAGGGCGAAACAGGCCCTTATGTTCAATATACACATGCAAGAGCCGCAAGTGTCCTCAGAAAGGAGCCAGAGCTTGCAGAAAAGCTTATCTCGGGAGAAGTTAAGGCAGACTTAAGCTATGTGACAGGCGACATCGCATATGAGCTTATAAAGCTCATTTACAGATTCCCTGAAGTAGTTTTGGAAGCGGCTGAAAAGTATGAGCCGTCGGTGATCACACGTCATATCATTGATATCGCCCAATACTTTAACAGATTCTATCATGACGAGCACATTCTCGTTGATGATGAAAATGAAAAGCTCGCAAAGCTTGCTGTTGTATATGCCGCAAAGCAGACTATCGCAAACGGACTCGCACTGCTCGGTGTGGCAGCGCCGGAAAAGATGTAAGGAAAGGCTGTTCGGCGCAGCGGCGCCTGCGTCTGAAAAGGTGTGAGTTTTGCTGCCCGGCGCGGCGGCGCCTGCGTCTGAAAAGGTGTGAGGCGGTATGACAAAGTGAGTGAGAAAAATACAAGGAGAAGACAAAATGAGATACGAGGGAGACATTTACAGACCTCCAAGTGAGGCATACAGCTATATATTGCAGATTACAATAGGATGCGCACACAACAAATGCACTTTCTGCGGCTCATTCAAAGAAAAAAAATTCAGGATCCGCAAGATAGAAGAAGTCTATGAAGATCTCGAAATGGCGCGCAGATATTACAGATATGTGGAAAAGGTTTTTCTTGCCGACGGAGACGCTCTTGTACTTAAAAATTCATATCTGATGGACGTACTAAATAAGATAAAAGAGCTCTTTCCTGAATGCAAGAGGGTCGGAATCTACGGCAGAGCGCATGATATTCTCAGGAAGACTGACGAAGAGTTGATAGAGCTTCGTGACAACGGAATGGGCATTATTTACATGGGCGTGGAGACAGGAAATCCTGAGATTCTGAGGAGGATAAACAAAGGCGAGACTAGGGAGGAGCTTATTGCCGCAGTGAGAAAGGCAGAGGCTCTCGACATCGAGACATCGCTGACATTTCTTTCGGGAATCGGCGGAAGAGAAATGTGGCGCGAAAATGCGATCGACACCGGCACTATTATTTCGGAAATGGAGCCTACTTATGCCAGCTTCCTGACGCTTATGCTCGTTCCGGGGACACCGCTTTATGATGATTATAAGGCAGGAAAATTCGAGCTTCTCAAGCCGGATGAGGTTCTCAAGGAAGCGGAGCTCATGCTCGAAAATATAAATGTCAAAAAGACATGCGTCTTTAGAAGCAATCATGCGTCAAATTATGTTTCTCTTAAGGGTGACCTCCCGGCTGACAAGGAAAGGATGCTAAACCAGCTTCGTGTTGCTCAAAACCACAGCGAAATGTGGAAGGACGAGCGCTTTAGAATGCTCTGATCGGGGGCCTTGCGCAGCGCAGTAAGGACAGTAAGGGCAGCAGGGGCAGTAAGGAAAGGAATTTCAAGATGAAAAGCAGATTGGACAAATATTTTAAAAAATACGTTGATGAATTTGTATTTCTCGAACTGATGCCCGAATTTGTCAAGAGAGAACGTCTCGATTTTATGAGAAAGGTCCCGATGCCAGTCAAAAAAGAGCATCTCAAAGAGCTTAGCGAAGAGGGAAGTATAAAATTCAAATATTTCACAGACGGGATGACAGATATCCTGGGCATTGATCCGGAATTTAAATATAGGACACAATATATTACATTTCTGCGTTATATAAACAAGAACATCGTGCAGGCTATCGCGGTCTCGGCAGTAAAAGAAGCGCAGGACGGCAAGCTTGTACATGCGGCCATAATGCTTCGGGGCGCACTTGCGATCGATTCTTATGATTCCGATGCGCTGTATAATTATATGCTCGTGTGCAGAAATCTTTATGTCACATTTGACGACAAGCAAAAGGTTTCCGACTTTAAATCAGAGGTATTTGAGCTGCTAGAGCTTCTTGAGGAGGTCAAGCCGGATTTTCCTATGACATATTATTATCTCGGATATGCGCATGTAAATGCCGGAAGATATGCGGAGGCTGAGAGGGCATGGAAAAAATTCACAATGCTCAGTGAGCCGTGCGAAGAATTAGACGAGATAAAAGAACGCATTTCCGACCTTGCTGTACCTGTGCATATAGAGGAAGGATACCGGAATGTCATTGCCGGAAATTATGAAAAAGGACTTGAGATTTTAAGTCAATATAAAGATAATGAATCACTTCAGAAATGGTGGCCGCTGAATTATTATCTTGGTGTTGCAAACAGCAGAATCGGTAAGTACGATCAGGCGATAGAATATTTTAAAAAGGCGCTTAAGGAAGCTCCGTCAAGCATAGAAATATTGCAGGAAATGACTATCGCATACAATGCTGTGAGTGACGAGGTTAATGCCGAAAAATACATGAAAAAGATTGAAATGGTGAAGAAAAATCAGGAAAAAGACAAAGGCGTGTGGGATTGAGTGAAAAAATCGGCAAATTGCGAAAATTTGTGAAAAATTGTGAGAGAAAGCATTGACGGAAGCCTTTAAAGAAGCTATAATGAACAAGTCGTGAGACTGCAAAATCATACTGTATCATGGCATATGGCATTCCAAGGTAGCTCAATGGTGGAGCACTCGGCTGTTAACCGATAGGCTGTGGGTTCGAGTCCCACCCTTGGAGCCAATTTGCCGGGGTGGCGGAATTGGCAGACGCACGGGACTTAAAATCCCGCGATCCTTATCGATCGTACCGGTTCGACCCCGGTCCTCGGCACCAATTCAAAACAATCCGACCCTATCTTCAGTTGTTGAAGATAGGGTCGGATTGTTTTTTTGGTAATATAAAGTCTTTGAAAGGATAAGCTTGTTAAGCATGCTAAGTTTGTTAAGCGCTTAAAAGTGTAAAGCTTGCTAATTGTTCAAAGTTTGCTTAGTGCTTAAAGCTTGTTAAGCGCTTAAAGTTTGCTTAGCATTTTAAAAATTTATTATGCGTTTTAAAAAGTTTGGTTAAGTTAAAAAGTTTGGTTAAGCTGTGTAAGCGTGTGACAGCTGCATTTTATAAGGCTGCTTCTGCTTTAAAGTTTTACAGCTGCGTCAAAAGCTTCGCCTGTTGCTATGCATGCATTTCCGGGCGCCTTTGCAGCCTCGCCGATTGTATATACTTCAGGAACGAATTTTCTGACAGTTTCTTCTAACGGGTTGTAAGATCTTGATCCCATAGCAAGGATTACATTGTCAAAGCCTCTGAGTTCACCGGCTGTTCCATCGGCATATTCGAAGGAAACACCGTCAGTGAAGAATTCACTTACTTTTGCACCGGATCTGAGATCTACATGATGCTTTTCAAAGTTTGCAAAGAGGAAAGGCTTGTTTTCAGGAACTACATCAGCTCCGATTTCATTTTTCATTTCAACGATAGCGACTTCGTGACCTCTCTCAGCCAGGAATTCTGCCGCTTCACAGCCAACCATGCCGCCGCCGATTACGATAGCGCGCTTGCCTATAGAAGCTTTGCCGTCAAGCATTTCCTGTGCAGTGATGTATCCGCATTCAGAAAGTCCCTTTATAGGGAGAATCAAAGGCGTGGCACCTGTTGCGAGCACTGCCGCATCGGCCTTGAATTCCTCAAGAAGTTCAGGTGTTACTTCGGTATTTGTCTTTATCTTTACACCGCTCTTTTCACATTTTACAATCCAGTTGCGGATAGCACCAGTCAGGTCGCCCTTTCCAGGTGGGTAAGCAGCGATACGGAAGTTTCCGCCGAGATTCTCTGTCTTTTCAAATAAAGTAACATCGTGACCGCGAATAGCTGCGATATATGCTGCATACAGGCCTCCCGGACCTCCGCCTACTACTGCGACCTTTTTCTTCGTCTCAGCCGGCAAAATTTCGCTTTCTCTGCCCACACCCGGGTTTACCAGGCAGCGGATAGGTTCGCCCTTAAACATGTTTGGAACGCATCCAAGCAGGCAGCCGATACATGGTGCCAGATCTTCGAGACGACCTTCAGCGGCTTTGTTTGGGAGCTCAGGATCAGCAATACTCTGACGGCCAAATGCGATGATATCTGCACGGCCTTCTCTTACTGCAAGTTCTGCATACTGAGGCTCTGTGAAACGTCCCACAGCAATTACAGGAACATTTACTGCCTTCTTAATCTCAGAGAACAGTGGGGCATTAAATCCGCCGTGAACGAGTCCTGGTGCCCACATAAACTCGTCATGCAGATGAACGGAACGAGTGACATGTATTGCGTCAACTCCGCATTCTTCCTCAAGATAAGCACATACTGCCGCTGCATCCTGGTTGGAAAGACCGCCGTCTACTTCGTCGCTGCCGTTTACGCGGCAGATGATCGGAAGAGTACCGCCCGTCTTCTTGCGGATGTTTTCTATGATCAGTTTAGGCAGGCGCATTCTGTTTTCAAAGCAGCCGCCAAATTCGTCGAGACGGTTGTTTGTACGTGCTGAAATAAATGTGCTGACGAGATATCCGTGCGCACAGTGAACCTCAACCATATCGATACCCGCACTCTTAGCACGTGCTGCCGCGTCGCCATAACATTCTACCAGATGATATATTTCTTCCTTAGAGATAGCCTCCGGAACTTCTCTTCCCAGAGCTGCCGGAATAGGGCTGGCTGCCTGAAGCGGATATCCGGTAAGTTTGGAATTTCCCTCAGGACCCGCATGCTGAAGCTGGATAGAAACCTTTGCACCATACTTATGACATTCGTCGGCAACCATTCTGAAGCTGTCGACTGTGCTGTCTGAGAAGAGGCAAGGCTTTCTCGGACCGCCCTTAGCCTTTTCATATACAACAGTAGACTCTATGGTAATAAGACCAAATCCGCCCTTTGCTCTGGCACCGTAATATGACTTTGATCTTTCACTGAGAGTGCCGTCCGTATTTGCAAAATTGTTGCCCATAGGCGGTACGGCAAAGCGGTTCTTTATCTGAACAGTACCTATCTTTATCGGTGAAAACATACTTCTAAATTTCATAATTATGACCTCCGTTATCTTTGCATTTTGCGGCAGCATAATCCTTGCCTGCAAATTCCAAATCATGCACATGCTCGCGAGACACAAAGTGCAAAAGCTTAAAGAACAAAGCGAAAAGTGCGGCGTGTCCGGCGCTTTGTGCCTCGCTATATATGTAAATTCTCCCTAAAAGAAGAATTTTTTTAGAGAATTTTTAAGAGAAAAATTTCTCGAGGACTTCCTGTGCAGGCATATCTTCTCCGGTGAAGAGTTTAAATGCTGCGGCACCCTGCCAAAGAAGCATTCCTATACCGCCGATTGCTGCCGCACAGCCTGCCTCAGCCGCCTGTCTGATCATGAGTGTTTCCTTAGGATTGTATACAGTATCTGCGACAATCAAGTCAGGTCGGAACATAGAAGTGTCGATTAAAGAAATATCATCCTGCGGCACCATGCCTGCTTTTGTCGCATTTACCAGAATGTCGCATTCGGCAACAGCTGCCCTGAGAGCTTCCTCGTCTTCGAGATGATTAATAGAAGCATCATAACCTTCGATGGATTCTTTTAATCTTGCCACGATACCTTCGCCTTTTTCGTAAAATTCATCATCACGGTTAAACATAGTAAGCTTTGCGGCACCGTCAAGCGCGGTCTGAGCAGCGATAGCGGTAGCAGCTCCGCCTGCGCCAAGCAAAACTATTTTCTTTCCCTTTACATCTATGCCGTGCTCCTTTAGATTGCGGACAAATCCGATGCCGTCAGTATTGTGGCCTGTCAGTTTTCCGTCTTCTATAACGACAGTGTTGCAAGCGCCTATCAGCTTTGCAGCCGGTGAAATATCGTCTAAGTACTTACATACCTCACCCTTGTCCGGCATAGTGATGTTGAATCCGCCGAATTTCAGCGTGCGAATAGCTGCGACTGCGTCACCTACCTTTTCGAGAGGGACATCAAACGCAAGATAAGCGTTGTCGAGTCCGTTTCTCGCAAAGCTGTAATTGTACATTGCAGGTGATCCCGAGTGTCCTACAGGAGATCCGATAAGTCCAAATAAGCGAGTGTGTCCGTTGATTCTGCTGTCCATTTTTTTCCTCCTAAAATAATGTTATCTGTGGTTAAATGATATATTGCCTGTAACGAAATGTTGTCTGTAACGAAATGTTGTCTGTAACGAAATGTCGTCTGTAACGAAATGTTGCCTGTAACGAAATGTCGTCTGTGACTAAATATTGCCTTGCAACAAAATATTGTCTGTTATTAAAAGCCAAATTTGCGATTCGATGCTATTTCAGGATTTCAGGCCATGCTGCTTCGAGTACCTTGCGTGTACCGTCAAAATTCATTTTTGCGGCTTCTGCCACACCGTGGCTCAAAACTTCGTCCGAGATTACTTCTACACCGAAAGCCTTCGGGTCTACGCCCTTATCCTTTATCATTTTTACGAAAGCAGCGGTGTCGCCGTATCCTGTACCCGGAATTAATCTGTCATGCATAGATTCATCTCTTAAGATGCTTTTTGCGTATGGTCTGTCATGTACGTCATTGATCTGTACCGAAACGATCTTTTCTGCAGGAATACCCTCAAGCATCGAGACATCGCAAGGGTGATTCGCACGTACCCAGTGCCATGAGTCGAGTATGAGCTTTGCGTTTTCGCATTTTGAGCCGTCTACCACTGCCCACGCCTTCTGTATGTCAGGAATACCGCTGTATGGCATCAGTTCCACGCCTATGGTGTACTTGCCGGCTCTTTGGCAAAGCTCCTGAAGCTTCTTTACAGTGTGCTCAACAGAATAATTTTCCATAAGTCCGCAATTGATGTGGTTTACGCCAAAGAGGTCACACATGTGGAAGCATATCTGTTCCTTATATTTCTGTTCATAAGAGCGATTGTCCTCAGCCCACTGCACGATATATTCCACTTCAGTTACCTTCATCTCATACTTGTCAAGAATCTCAAGGATATCATTGTCGTGAAGGCCTTCTGCAAGAGCATCCACATAAGTCTCCGCTCTTAAGCCGATTCCTTCAAATCCTGCGTCCTTTGCAGCTTTTACTCTTTCCTCAAATGTGCACTGATCTCCGAGAGTCCATGAGCTAATTGTAATAGGGTTTTTCTTAGACATAATTTTTTTCTCCTTTATTGTAATTTTTAACTAATCATTTCAGCTGCCATAAGTACAGCTTCTGCCACCTTGTCGATTCGAATATGCGATGTGTCGATAATGAGATCCGCCGCGCTTTCATAAAACGGTCTTCGTGCTTCCATCAGGTCCGCGATGTATTCAACATTCATATTTCCGTTTAACACGGGGCGCTCGCGGCTGTCCTTCACACGCTCGTATATGACTTCCGGCGTGGCAGTCAGGCAGACGATTATGCCGCTTTTTCTCATTTCTTCGACATTTTCCTTTTTCATCGCAACGCCTCCGCCGCATGATATTATTTTCGGATCCGCAGAGTTAAATTCCTTCAAAAGAGCTGTTTCCTGTTCTCTAAAGTACGGTTCGCCTTTCTTCTCAAATATTTCGGCTATACTCATACCTTCGCGCTCTACCAGAATCTGATCCATCTCCGCTTTCGGAGAATTCGTCATATCAGCAATCTGCAGCGATACTGAAGTTTTTCCCGACCCCATGAAACCTATCATAAAAATGTTCTTTTTAAGCTTAAATTTTGCCATTATTCTCTAATCCTTACTCAATTTTTTTATAATTTCACATATAACTTTGCACATAATTTCATATCGGGAATGCCGCATATATCTCGGTCATGCGGCGGAAATATTATCGGCACCTTGATTTCGCACCGAAGATGTTACCGGCATCCCAATTTCGCACCGAAGATGTTACCGGCATCCCGATTTGACAACGAAAATATTGCTGATGCCCTTTAGGCCTGTGTTTCTGCGTCTTTGTCAAATCTCTTTGAGAGTATAAACGCAAGTATGATACCTATCAAAGTAACAGCCATATTGAAAAGGACAACATATCTTGGTCCCTGCACGCCGCCGATTTTTGTAAGAAGGCTTGCAACGTTCAGAACTGCGTAATTTGCAACGCTTGACGCTATCATTACTATAGATGTAATGACACCTCGATTCTTCGGGAACATTTCATTTGCTACCGCAGTGACAATCTGGAGTACGCCGCCGGCCGCAAAGAAACCGAGAAGGAATCCTGCCGCCATGCACATCCAAGGTGCTTGGATAAAGTATGTTGCTGTCAATGTCAGAAGAGCCATGCACGGATATATCAAAAGTATATGAATCGGTTTGAGCCCCTTTGCCATAAGAGCAGCATTTACAAACAGTGCGCAAATGATGCCGACAGAGTAAACTGACTGGATCTTTGAAGGATCTGCGAGTCCGTAGAGTGCGCCCAGTTCCTGATTGCAATTCATCCAGAGCATAAATGTCGTAGAGGACGTAAATCCTAAGCAGATCAAAATGATTGAAGACGGTGTGAATTTCATCTTTTCCTTGCGGACAGTTTCACCCTTAGCCTTAGGCGCATTTTCCATAGGAGGAAATGGCAGGAAGGCGAGGAATATGCCGTCAACGACAATAATGACAGCCGTTGCTATAAATACCGTGTTGAAAGGAAGCTTATTTACTGCCACAAAACTGATCGCAAACGGAAGAAGGAACTGCGCGATAGATATCGAGAGCTTTGTAAACATATTTGCGATTGTTCCTTTTTCCTTGAAGATTTCCATGCAGGACGGAGTGATGCTGGTATCTAAAAATGAATTTGCCATGCCGCTGATGACGGCGAGAATATATCCGATATACATGTTGCCGGTAAATGTTATGGATAAAAGGAAAATTGCGTAAAGTACACATCCGATCAAGGCACTGAGTCTTCTTCCGAGCTTATCTGACAGCGGACCCGCTATCGGAAAGGCGATCAAACGTCCAAGCCCGATAGCTGCGATCACGGCAACGACGCTTGCCACGTCATATGTTCCGTCAGCTAATTTTTCCGCACCCCATAAGGCTGCGAAATTCTGCTTATATTGCCCCATGATGCTGGCAGCGATGCCAAGCACAAAGTATGTAACATAGAGCGCAAATGCAGTAGGGTAATATTTTCTGCTTTCATTCTTTGTGTTCATTTTAATTTTCTCTCCTATTTGTATAAATATTCTTCAATTTCTTCTACCGGCATCTCATCACCCGTATAAAGCTTGAGTGCGGCGGCACCCTGACGAAGAAGCATGCCCATTCCGCCAAAGGTCTTTTCACAT
The DNA here is from genome assembly GCA_963602445.1 of Lachnospiraceae bacterium. GTDB lineage: Bacteria > Bacillota > Clostridia > Peptostreptococcales > Anaerovoracaceae > Alangreenwoodia. Next base: position 13,263 of record CAVCIY010000017.1, read on the forward strand.
CCTGCAGCCTTAGCTTCCCTTATAAGCTTAGTCTCCTTCGGGGCATAGACAACGTCAGCGACTACCAGGTCCTTGCGAAACATCGATTGATCCTTGATCAGGCTTACGTCTTCGAGCGGTGCCATTCCCACACAATTGGCATTCGCCAAAATCTGACTTTCCGAAATCTGTTTCTTCAGCTCAGCTTCATCATCAAGGTCGTAAATATTTACTGTGCATCCCGGCGCGGCCTTTTTTATGCGTTCGGCGTGTTCCAGGAGGCGAGACCAGAATTTATCTTTGCGATTAAAAATAGATAATTCCTTAGCACCCTCCAGCGCACATTGTGCCGATACTGCCGAAGATACTCCGCCGCCGCCGAGAATCGTGATTTTTTTGCCTTCAACTGATACATCTCCTGATGCAAGATTGGCGACAAATCCCATTCCGTCAGTACAATATCCGACAAGCACACCATCCTCATTTACAATTGTATTTACTGAGTTTGTGACGGCAGCAGCCGACGTCAGCTTGTCTAAATATGGGATAACGGCGCTCTTTAGCGGCATAGTGACGTTTGCACCACCCATATTCAGAGTCTTTATAGCCCGCACACCTTCACTTACGTGAGCCTCATCGACATCAAATGCGATATAAGCACAATCTCGCTGATATTTTTTAAAACAGTAATTGTACATCTCCGGAGATTTTGAATGTCCTACCGGACTTCCAAGCAGCCCGAATAGTTTTGTTCTTCCCGAAATTTCCATCTAGACTCTCCTTACATTTTTCATTTTGCATTTTTATTACATATTACATTTAGGTATTACATTTTAGATATTACATTTTTCATTACATTATTTTCGCGATACGCCGGTTTCGCGGCGCATCATTTCTGCAATTTTTGCAATTTCTGCGGCACATGCTGCTATGATCGAAACGCATCTTGTGCAGCATATTTTATAAGTTGCAGCATACTTTATAAGTGCTCATTGTCGGGGGACTTACCCGGGAACTACCCTCGAACAGTTAAAAATTTAACACATGGTCGCTTTTTAAACAAATAATAAATTTAAATGATTTGATAGTTTTTTCCTATTAGATAGAATAAGTCAAACATTTGTGATAATATATAGTCGTATTTTTGACAACCGATTTCAGGACAATGCATCAGACAGTGCATTATACGATGCATCCGGATGTCAGATCAGATAATGCATAAGACAATGCATTCGGACGTTACATCAGATAATGTATCAGATTATTCAAATACAGAGACAAGGAGCCGCATATGAATCTATATCATCTAAGATACTTCATGACACTTGCACAAGAGCAGCATTATACGCATGCCGCGGAAAAGCTCTGTATATCGCAGCCCAGCTTGTCAAATGCGATTAGTCAGCTGGAAAAGGAGCTGGGCATTCGGCTCTTTGAGAAGGAAGGCCGCCGCATACGCATGACTGATCTTGGAAAACAGTTTGAAAAATGTGTTTCCGAGTCATTGGGTATACTCGATTCAGGCATAGAGACATTGCGGCTTGCATCAAAAGGCAGCGGCGTTGTCCGTCTGGGTCTGCTTCGTGTGCTTGGCGTGGATTTTATCCCCGAGATGATAGCAGAATTTAAAAATTCCGACCCGGAACATGATTACGTATTTACTTTGGAAACCGGGGTTTCTCAGCATTTACTTAATATTCTTGAGAAAGGTGAATGTGATATGGTATTTGCGACGCCTCCCAAAAATGCTTCATTCTACGAGTGTATCCCGGTCGCAAGGCAAAATCTCGTTATGATTGTTCCCGAGGATCATCCGCTGGCAGACCGACAAAATATCGACCTGCGCGAGACATTGGAATATCCGTATGTTCACTTCAAAAAACGTTCCGGTATGCGTGATGTCATCGATGGCCTTTATGAAAAAATAGATGCAAAACCAAATATCGTCTATGAGATTGATGAAGATCAGGTCGTTGCCGGCATGGTGGCAGCAGGATTTGGTATAGCTATAGTTCCGTACATGAGTATGCTGCACAGATTAAATGTCAAGATACTTCAAATATCATACCCGTCATGGGACAGATGTTTTTATATGATCACAAACAAAAACCGCTGGCTCTCGCCGCCCGTCTATGCCTTCATGAAATATATGGAAGAAAAATGCCAGAAAATGCGTTCTATCACGTAGCGGTACGCCAAATATGCGGCGCAGTATCAAATACGTAATGAAACAGCAAATATGCGGCGCAGTATCAAAATTATATGCCGGTATAGCGAAAATCTATGAATAAGGCATAAAAAAACTATCAAAATGCCAAAAAAACCGACCGCATGCTCCGGATTTTTCCTAAAGCATGCGGCTGATTTTTTTGGATAGATAAAATCTATCTAATTATTTAAAAAATTGATAATAAGATTGTCTGCACTAATAATTGTTTAATCATACTAAAACTATTAAAAATTTTAAAAATAATATTGTATTTAACAACAAAATAATGAAAAAAGGCTGTCATATTAACGTCTCTTGAACGTTAATATGACAGCCTTAGCGTTGTATCATATTTATTACCGTATCACATTTATTAAGAAGGTGTGTCGGTTAAAGTTTGTTCTTCATGAGTTTATCCTTCAATAATTTATCCTTCAATCAAAATTTTCTTCGGTGCTTCAATTTGTTCCTTCGAATCTTCTGCAGGGAATGAGAGATGCAGGATTCCGTCACGGTATGCAGCTTTGATGTCATCCTCTGCAACACCTTCACCTACATAGAAGCTTCTGCTGCAGCTTCCGAATCTGCGTTCCTTCATCACATAACCTTCATCCTTCTTCTCTTCAGATTCAGACTTGTGTTCTGCTGAAATAGTGAGATAACCATCCTTAAGCTCTGCATTAATTTCCTCTTTGCTGTATCCCGGCAAATCAACTTCCATCAAGTAAAGACCGTCTTCTTTTCTGACATCTGTTTTCATACCTGTAAATGTTGATCCTGTCATGCCGCTCATAAACGGAGTGGTGAAAAACGAATCTGTAAATGCTCTTCCGAAATCATCAAATATATTTTCAAAGTTTCTTAATCCTGTCTGTGTAAAAGCTGGTCTGATTGCTAACATTTTTTTCCTCCTTATCCGGTCATCGAGCAAAGCTTGCTTTTTCTCGCAGTCACTTTTGCTTTTCTTGTGACCATATGTCAATCTGTAGTATTGACTATACATTAATCTGTACTATATTACTAATCTGTACTATTTTACTGGCCGGGCCCTGCCTTCGTATTATAGATACCTCTTTTTTAGCACTCTAAACACGAGAGTGCTAATTTTTTTAAAAAATTTTAAATTTTTTCGATTCTTGGTGTAACAGGAAGGGCAGCAGCACTGACGGAGAAACGTCAAGCTCGGTGTTGAGTCTGATGCTGAGCCTAGTGTTGAGTCTGATGCTGAGCCTAGTGTTGAGTCTGATGCTGAGCCTAGTGTTGA
>CAVCIY010000018.1:0-5116 GCA_963602445.1 Lachnospiraceae bacterium
GCGACTGTCATCGGGATATCTTGTGATTTCTGCCAGAACCTTATCTCCCGGCTTGGCATCACACGCATCTGACTTATCGATATAAATATTTGGAATACCTTCATCTTCGCAAAGCACAAAATGTCTTATTTCATTCTTTCTGCCTTTGGTGCCGTATTTTTTTCGTGAAAAATCACCGTTGTTTTTCTTTGATCTTGGCATATAAATCCCGATAACAGTTTTATTTGCATGCTCCAGAATTTTTTCCACAACTGCAGCCTTGTGTTCACCCTCGCGATAAGGTAATATACGATATAAAACTTCATCAGAGTTTAGCGCACATTTCATATGCTCTTTTGACACATATAAATCCTCACCGCCGTCTTTTGGAGTGATAAAACCAAATCCCTTGCGATGTCTTTGCACGATACCGCATGACATACCCATTGCTTTAACTGTCATATATCTTCCGGCACGATTTCTCGCAACTTCACCCGACTCTACAAGCTTATCAAGTTCGTTGAGCAAAATACCCATTTCAAACAAAGCGATTTTGTCTTCCAAAATATCATTTACAGCAGCAAACACATCCTCTTCAGAACAAATAACATGTCCGCTGTCATCGATTGCAGTGAGCAGAGCCTCCTTCATCTGTGCAAGCCTTTCATTGCTTATTTCATTTCTTTTTTCATATTTATTTCCCATTTTGTGCCCTTTTTTCTCTGACTTTTCCTATGTTGCTTTGCATGATTACGGATTTTGTGACAGAAACCGGCGAAACATTGCAACTCAAAGTCACTGTTTCGCCGGCCGGTTGAAAATATTTTTTACTTCGCTTGCTTTTTCTTTTTTTGCTCAGCCTGTATTTTCTTTTTCATTTCCGCTTGTTTTTGTTTTTTTAGTTCAGCCTGTTTTTTTCTTTTTATTTCTGCTTGCTTTTGTTTTTTTAGTTCGGTCTGTTTTATTTTAAGCTCTGCTTGCTTTTTCTTGAGTTCAGCCTGTTTTTCCTTAAGCTTGGCATTTTCAATGTCATTTGCGTCGAGCTTCACAGCAATATCCGAATCATCCCCTAAAGCTTTTTCGGCATTGTCGTCGGCATCAGCATTTTCGTCGACATCAGCGGTGTCATCAGCATCGACATTTCTGTCGTCACCGGCAGAAGCATTTTTTTCTGCCTCATCTTTTGCTTTTATCTTTTTAAGTTCTTCATCGACGAGAACACGGTATGAAACCTTCCCTACAAGAGTAGTTGGCATCTCGTCTCTGAATTCTATTTCCTCAGGCATTGCATAAAGTGCTATATGCTTCTTGCAATAATCAATGATTCTTTGCTTTGTTTCTTCTGTCTTTTCTACTCCGTCAGCCAGAGTGACAAATGCCTTTACTTTTTCCATGCGATATGCGTCAGGAACGCCGATTACGCAGCTCATCTGAACAATTTCAAGAGAATCGAGCACGTTTTCTATCTGTTTCGGATAAATATTATAACCGGAAGAAATGATCATTCTCTTTGCACGTCCCTTAAAATATATAAATCCCTGTTCGTCCATATATCCGAGGTCTCCGGTGTATACCCATCTGAGCCCGTCTGCGTGAGTTTGAATAGTTTTGGCAGTCTCTTCGGGATTGTTCATATATTCCATCATTACCGTAGGACCGGCAAGAAGTATTTCGCCCTCTTCTCCATAAGGAAGCTCTTCGTCAGTACCCGGCTTGACAATTTTTATATATGTGTCAGGAAACGGCAGTCCGATGCTTCCTTCCTTAAACATCGTCGGCGGTGTAAGGCAGCATGCCGTAACTGTCTCAGTCGTTCCGTATCCTTCTCTTACCTGTATGACTGCATGATGATCATAAAGGAATTTGTCAAATTTCTTTTTTAATTCCACCGAAAGTGAATCGCCGCCCGAAAAAACACCCTTAAGGCAGCTTAAATCCGTTCCCTTCATGCTTGGAAGCCTTAGAAGCGCTTCATAAAGAGTCGGAACTCCCGCAATAAAGCTGCAGCGATATTTTACAATCTGCTTTGCATAGCTTTTTGCCGTAAATCTCGGAATAAGAATGCATCTTCCGCCCTGTGAGAGCATGGTATGAATACATACACCAAGACCGAAGCCGTGGAAAAGCGGCATTGCGGCAAGCATCTTATCCCCCGGTCTGAACATCGGATTTGTGGCTATTACCTGCTGGCCAAGAGCGTTGAAATTTCGATTAGACAGAACGATTCCCTTTGTCTTTCCGGTAGTGCCTCCGGAATATAATATAACGGCAGGATCTTCAGATTTTCTTTCAACCTTGTAATTGTAGAAGCACGATTTGCTCATTTCCATGAAGCTTTTCCACATTATTACCGGGGCATCCTTAGGGATACGCTTGATCTTGCGGCCTTCGGTGAGCATATAACCCGCCTTTATAGGCTTTGACAACGCATCCTTAACACTAGCGATAATAATATTTATAACTTTTGTATTTTTTCTGATATTCTCAAATTTATTGTAAAATTGATCGAGAGTAATGGCAGTGACGCTTTCAGACTCGTTTAGATAAAATTCGATTTCACTCTCAGCCGAAAGAGGATGGATCATATTTGCAATCGCTCCTACCAGGTTGACTGCGTAAAACATATAGATAGCCTGCGGGCAGTTTGGAAGAGCAATAGTCACCTTGTCACCGGCTCTCACACCTATCGTCTTAAGAGACTTTGCACAGGTGTTGATTTCCTTAAGCATTTTCTTGTAAGTTGTAGATTTTCCCATAAAGTCAAATGCTACATTATTTGGATATTTTTGTGCGATCTTTTCAACAGCATCATACATCGAGCCGTCAAAGTAATCGAGTGTAAACGGAATATCTCCGAGATAATCCTTCCACGGTGTCTTTGCAGTTATCTTAGGCATATTCTTGTCTGAATTTTGTGTCTCCATTATTCATTAATCTCCTGATTTTTAATTCCATATCCTCATATATAATAGATACCGCACTCTTGAGATTTGTAAGTACAGCATCCTTGCAATTTGCCGGCACTGGATCCTCGCAATTTGCCGGCACTTCTTAATATTCAATCTTACGATCGAAAGACAGCTCAAGAAGCTCGGGATTTTCGATTAATTTTTTAAGCAGCCTTACCGTACCGGAATAATAATAACCGTCAGCAATACGTTCATCTATAGTAAGTCCTATATCCACGCTGTCTCTCATTTCACCATTTCCGTATTCATCTATAAAGGCTCTGTATTTTCTTTCGCCGATCGCAACGAAAACAGAATTTGTACCCCAGTCGGTAAGATGATGGTAGCACGCCTTAAGACCGATTGAACCGAGATTTGAAAGAACTACAGACGCGTGATACGGGTCGGTTTCTATCACTGATTGCGGAATCAGACCGTGTCTGTCAAGAAATAAGAATCTCTTGACAAGGAATTTCGCAAGAAATCTTGGCATTTTGTTGAAGAAATCCATGGCTTCCGTAGATGCGTCGACTGTATCTTCACTTCTGCATTCTGAAATCTGTCTGAGAATCTCATCATGAATGGAATCAAGAGTGTCATCATCTTTAGAATGAATAAATGCAAGTCCTTCTTCACCATCGTCGCTAAATATTTTTTTTACGACAAAAGCAGCAGATATTTCATTTCTCTGATATATATTTCCGTTTTTTATAAATCTGTTCATCTTTGGGCGCAAAGTCAATGTCTTTAAGGTTGCCGCAAGAACCACGTGAAACAGAGTATAATTGTAAGTATCCTCCTGTAAATTTTTCTTATCAATATATGCCATCGTCTTTGTAAGATCTATGCGTTCTGAAATGAAAGCTTCATTGTTGCATCTGCCCGGATAGATAATCGGCATGATGAAATGCATCGAATCCAGATTTCTCAAAAGCTTACCGTCTTTTCTGTCACCCATTCTTTTTCCCATAATAAAATTCCTCATACATTGCTTAGCTATTCTTTTATATCTTGTCTCGTGTATCTTGGCTAAGCATTATTCTATACATTAACAGAGCATTATTCATTTTGCTAATACACAGGCTTCGGTTTTACATGCTCTGACCGCGCATGGCTCTAACTGTATATGCTCTGACCGCGCATGGCTCTAACTGTATATGCTCTGACCGCGCATGGCTTTGACTGAATACGCTTTGATTGCACACCCTTATGTACTTTGTTTGCGCACACCCGCATACTTTTCGATTGTAAAACTTTGCTTTCGTTAATTGCGGACGCATGCATACAACAGCCACACATCCTTGAGTGCTTTTGAACATGCACACCTCATGCGCAACCACATAATTGTATCATATTTTTTATCATGATGTTATAAAAAAATCACTAAGATTAAAAATATTGAAAATAAATAAAAAATAAAACCCTGAAAACCGCTGATATCAACGATTTTCAAGGTCTTTCAATATGGCAGGGGCAGAAAGGCTCGAACTCTCGACACGCGGTTTTGGAGACCGCTGCTCTACCAACTGAGCTATACCCCTATAAAATTGGCGGAGAAGATGGGATTCGAACCCATGCACCGGTACACCCGATCTAACGGTTTAGCAAACCGTCCTCTTCAGCCTACTTGAGTACTTCTCCAAAAATGAAAATGGCGGAGAGGGTGGGATTCGAACCCACGTGCCCTTGCGGACAAACGGTTTTCAAGACCGCCTCGTTATGACCACTTCGATACCTCTCCGTACTATAACAAGTATAGTTTTTCGTAAAGCTGTAAGGTAGCTACCCTATTCAAATTTTGAATAAATGGTGACCCATCCGAGGCTCGAACTCGGGACACCTTGATTAAAAGTCAAGTGCTCTACCGCCTGAGCTAATGGGTCATGTTGGCAGGGGTAGATGGACTCGAACCATCGAATGACGGAGTCAAAGTCCGTTGCCTTGGCCTCTTGGCTATACCCCCAAAACGATTGGCGAGCCCACCAGGATTCGAACCTGGGACACACGGCTTAGAAGGCCGTTGCTCTATCCAGCTGAGCTATGAGCCCAAAAATTTGGAGCGGATGACGGGAATCGAACCCGTATCATCAGCTTGGAAGGCTGAGGTTTTACCACTAAACCACATCCGCGCAACTGGAGCGGAAGACGAGATTCGAACTCGCGACCCTCGCCTTGGCAAGGCGATGCTC
>CAVCIY010000019.1:0-7418 GCA_963602445.1 Lachnospiraceae bacterium
CCTCAAACGCCTCGCTGCCGCACACATCTCACCGCCGCTCGCCTGACTCACCGTCGCACACCTCATTGATTCTCACATCCGGCTCACTCATCAAAAGTCCTGCCGCCGCGCCTAATTCAACGCTTCCTTAAGCACATTCAGATTGTCTTCCATTACTGACATATATGTCACACCCGCTTCGATATCGTTTTGAGTGATCGATTGCATCGAATTCAGCACAAGAATCCGCTGACCTCCTGAGGATGTATTTTCTATGACGGTTTTCGCGATTTTGTCGTCTGAGCCGTCAATGATCATTACAGAATTTAAGCCAAGCTCGTCTACTTTGCCTGCCAAAAAAAGAATAGTATCGAAGCTTGCCTCTGTCTCCGCGGAGCAGCCTGCAAATGCCGCATAATAGTCGATTCCGTAGTCGTCTGTAAGATATCTGAACGGGAATCTGTCTGCAAAAAGCAGCGTCTTGGTACTGCCCGTATCCGCGGCTGACTGATATTCGGAATCAAGCGCCGCGAGCTTCTTCTGATAAGCTGCCGCATTTGCCGCATATATGTCTGCATTTTCATTATCTATATCGGATAATGTGCCGCAGATTTTCGTCACAAACAAGGAAGCATTCCTCAGACTCAGCCATACATGCTCGTCAGTCTCTGCCTCAGCATCTGACTCACTGTCTTCCGATGTCTCGGCGCCGTCTTTGCCCTTAGCTCCGTTCGCTTCGTCCTCGTCCTCCATGCCTTCCTTTAGCTCCTCTTCCTTTGCCTGAGAGCCGAGCACATCGAGCAGATTTATGACCTTGCGATCCGGATTTTTCGTATTCTCAAGTACCTTCTCGACCCACGAGTCCGACTCTCCGCCTACATAAATGAACAGGTCACACATTGAAATTTTAACGATATCCGAAGCTGTCGGCTGAAAGCTGTGCATGTCTGTACCGTTGTTTACAAGTAATGTCAAATCAATATCCGTATCTGATGAATCTGACAACACGTCACCGAGAATCGCTCTTGTCCAGTCATATTCGGGAAAAACAGTCGCGACGATGCTTAATCTCTTTGCCGACGAATCATCCGATGATGCTTCAGATGATGTCTCGGATGAATTTGAGCCCGCGGCAGGTCCGCAGCCCGACAGGCAGGCAAGCATCAAAGCAAGCATCAAAGCTGCCGCAAGAATAAATGAAAATAGTTTCTTCATAATGGTATCTTTACTCTTCCATGATGCTTCTTGCCACGCACACTCCGCTCGCCGAAGCATGTGACAGTGAGTGAGTCACGCCGCTGCCGTCTCCGATGATATATAATCCCTTATATTTTGACTCAAGATTTTCATCCACACTGACATGCATATTGTAGAATTTGACTTCGACACCATATAGCAATGTGTCGTCATTTGCCGTTCCCGGCGCTATTTTGTCAAGAGCGTAGATCATCTCGATAATTCCGTCGAGTATTCTTTTAGGAAGGACAAGGCTCAGATCGCCGGGCCTTGCCTTGAGCGTCGGAGTCACAAGGCTTTCTTCCATTCTCTTTTCGTTTGAGCGGCGGCCTCTCACCAGGTCACCGAACCTTTGCACGATCACGCCGCCGCCGAGCATATTTGACAATCTTGCGATACTCTCGCCGTAGCCGTTGCTGTCCTTAAACGGTTCCGTAAAGTGCTTTGAAACCAGAAGAGCGAAATTTGTATTTTGCGTCTGCCTCTCGGGATCCTCATAGCTGTGTCCGTTTACGGTCACGATGCCGTTTGTGTTTTCGTTTACAACTATTCCGTTTGGATTCATGCAAAATGTTCTTACATTGTCCTCGAACTTTTCGGTTCTGTATACAATCTTGCTCTCATACAGCTCATCTGTAAGATGTGAAAATAATTCGGCCGGCAGCTCTACTCTGACACCGATATCCACACGGTTTGATTCGGTTGGAATATCAAGCTCCTTGCATGTCTTTTCCATCCACTTGCTGCCGCTTCGTCCCACAGACACGATACAATTCTCCGCCTCAAATGTACCTTTTTCAGTCTTTACGCGGTAACCGCCGTCGATAACCTCGAGAGACTCAATCGGCGTAAGAAAATAAAAATCTATCTTGTCTTTCATCTCTGCATATAGATTTTCAAGTACCACATAATTTTTGTCTGTTCCGAGATGTCTGACCGAAGCGTCAAGAAGCTTGAGCTTGTGCTGCATGCATATCTTCTTGAGCTTTGTGTTTGCAGTCGAATAAAGTTTCGTGCCCTCTCCGCCGTATTCCATATTTATCTGATCGACATAACGCATCAAATCAATGGCTTTTGCCTTGCCTATGTACTCATATAAGGTGCCGCCAAAGTCGTTTGTAATGTTGTATTTTCCGTCCGAAAAAGCACCCGCTCCGCCAAATCCACTCATAATAGAGCAATTTTTGCAGCTGATGCAGTTTTGTATCTTTTCTCCGTCAATCGGGCATTTTCTCTTGTTCAGTTCGTTTCCTGCCTCAAAAACAGCTATTTTCTTGCTGCTCTTCTTTGACAGCTCATAAGCGGCATATATGCCGCCCGGGCCTGCTCCGATAATAATCACGTCATATTTCATCATAATACTCCTTCGATACATTTAATATCGCCAATAATATCGCCAAATAATATCACAAAGTGATGTCGCCAAATACTATCGCAAAGTGATGTCGCCAAACGCAAAGCAATCCTAAGCCGCACCCCGCGCCGCAAAACATCCCGCAAATCTCAAGGCAGGCGCAAGGCATGACTTTCTCTCAGTTTGCTTTTATCGTAATTAGCTCAAACATGTCATATTGTATCACAAAAATGAGAATGCCGTGTGAATTATTTTTCGTCAAATACTACTTCCATACGAGTTCCGCGGCCCTCCTCGCTCTTTACATGAATCTGAGCATTGTGAAGGATTGCCCCGTGCTTCACAATGGAAAGGCCAAGCCCTGTGCCTCCCGTTTCCTTGGAATGACTCTTATCCACTCGGTAGAAGCGCTCGAAGATTCGCTCCTGATCCTCTTTCGGAATCCCGATTCCGTTGTCCGTCACTATAAATTTCTTTCCCTGCAGGGTGTCGCCCACCCAGACCTTGACTTCTCCGCCCTTGCGATTATATTTTACGGCATTTTCACAAATATTATAGCACATCTCATCGAGAACCTGGCGAATTCCTTTTACAGTCACGGGCTCTCCCGTCACTTCCATATGCACTTCCCGACGGCTGAGCTGGGTCTGCAGTCTGGTGCAAATTTCCATGGAAAGGCTGTAAAGGTCCACGTCTTCGCGTTCAAGTTCCACCTTTTCCTCGTCCAGTTTTGACAGCTTGATGATGTCTTCGACCAATGTGATCAGGCGTGAAGCCTCCTTGTAGATAATATTACTGAATCGCTGCATATCCTCCGGCTTTACAAGTCCGTCTTTCATGATCTCGGCATATCCGGAAATGGAAGTGAGCGGTGTCTTTAGCTCGTGAGAAACATTTGCGGAAAATTCTTTTCGAATCTCGGCGACGGCGTCTTTTTCTTTATTTTGCTTGTCTATTCTTTCTAAAAGCGGCGTCAGTTCCTTGTATACTTCGGGATTTTTCAGCGGCTCGTTTAGGTCCAGTTCGTTGATAGGACGAATCAGCCTTGCCACCTGGCGGCCTGACAGCAGCCATGCGCAGACAAGCATCAGTACGGCAATAATGCCCATCGAAGGAAGTATCGTAAGTGCCGTGCTTCGCACATTTTCAATAGTCTTGGCCACGCGAAGGACCTTGCCGTCCGACAGTTTCATGGCATAATAAAACATATCTCTGTTTAGAGTATCTGACTTTCGTATATCCTGACCGGTTCCTGACGAGAATGCGGCCTTCACTTCCGGACGATCCTTATGATTTTCCAGGCTCTCTCCCTTAGGATCCGAGGAATCGTAAACCACGATGCCATCCGAGCCGATAAGAGTGACTCTCGTATTCTTCTGGACATTGTCCAGATTCTGCACATATTCTTCACCGGACAACTCTATAGCAATGCTGATATATTCCGCTTCCTGTTTAATATGCTCTTCCAGGATTGTCATTGTATGCCTATAAACAATAAACGTTGTGATGGCATAAGCCACCAGCAACGTTGTCGTAACTATGATAATCATACTGTGCTGAATCTTTTCTCTCATTTTGCCGCCCTACTTTTTTCTTTCCCGCACTGCGCCGCGCGCCCAGCCGTGCTCCGTGCTCCGTGCTCCATACTCCTTGCACTGCGCTGCGCGCCGCACATCATGCGACGCACCTAGCTCATGCGATATCCCACGCCGCGAACTGTTTCGATGCATTCTCCGTATCTGCCCAGCTTCTGTCTCAATGTCCTCACATGCACATCCACTGTCCTCGTTTCTCCGTCAAAGTCATATCCCCAGATTTCCTCTAAAAGTCTGTCTCTCGTATGAACTATATTTGGATTTGACATAAGAAGCTTCAGCATTTCATATTCCTTAAGAGTGAGCTGAACGACTTCTCCTCCGGCCGTGACCTCGTGCTTGTCGGTATCCATCTGAATGCCGCCGAATGCCAATATATGCGTCTTATCCGCATCCGCCTTGCTGCTTCTTCTCAGCACTGCTTTTATGCGCGAAACCAGCTCCATCATGCCAAACGGCTTCGTGACGTAGTCATCCGCTCCCGTATCAAGGCCTATTACTTTATCATATTCTGCTCCCTTAGCCGTCACCATGATTACCGGAATATCTCTGAATGCCCTCTCTGACTTCATCCACTTAAGAATCTGCATACCGTCTTCTCCGGGAAGCATTATATCAAGCAAAACAAGCTCTGGCACCTCAAGCGCCAAAGCTTCCTTAAATAACTTTCCGTCTTCAAATCCTCGTGCGTGAAATCCGGTATTCTCCAGTGTATATACCACCAGTTCACGAATACTGCCGTCATCCTCTACACAATAAATCATAAGCTTTCTCCTTTGTGTACGCCAGTAATGGAGAATTCCACCCATTTGGCGATATTTGTAGCGTGGTCAGCGATTCTTTCCAGATACTTTGCAACCATGATAAGGTCGATGGCATGACGCCCGTCCTCTGCATTTTCGGCTATCCTTTGGATCAGCTTCGTCTTTACACCCTCGAAAAGAAGATCAACTCTGTCATCTGCCTCGATCACGCCTCCTGCCAAAGCAAGATCCTTCTTCACATATGCTTCTACGCTGTCACGCACCATCTTTGCCGCAGCCTCAGACATCTGAATGATCATCGGGATATCTACCTGCGCATCCTTCTTCTCAGATACGATGATCTCACCGATATCAGCTGCCTGATCTCCGATTCGTTCCATATCGGTGATCATCTTGAGCGCCGCGGAAATCTGTCTGAGATCTCTTGCTACCGGTTGCTGCTGAAGCAGCAACTTGAGGCAGATGCTTTCGATTTCCCTCTCCATCTGATCGATTTGGTCATCGAATCTTACGACTTCATTTGCAAGCTCCTGATTGCCTTCCTTAAGTGCAGTCGTTGCGTTGTTTATCGCTGTCTCACAAAGCTCACCCATATGAACCATGTCACTGTTCAGACGTTCGAGCTGTTCATCAAATCTATTACGCATATTTTAGTCAAGCCTCCTTAGCTAAACCTCATTGGTCAAATCTTATCGGTCGAATCTCACCGACCGAATCTCACCGGCTGAATCTCATCAGCCGAATCTGCCTGTGATATAATCTTCCGTCCTCTTGTCTTGAGGTATAGAGAATAATTTGTCGGTAGCATTATATTCTATAACCTCTCCGAGTAAGAAAAAAGCGGTATTGTCTGACACGCGGACTGCCTGCTGCATATTATGCGTAACCATAACAATAGTATAATCTTTTTTTAGCTCCATAACAAGGTCTTCTATCTTAGAAGTGGAGATAGGGTCAAGCGCGGAAGTAGGCTCATCCATAAGGAGCACCTCAGGCTCCACCGCAAGCGCTCTGGCGATGCAAAGTCTTTGCTGCTGACCACCGGACATACCCAGGGCGCTCGACTTCAATCTGTCTTTGCACTCATCCCAGATTGCCGCATTTCTCAACGACGTCTCAACAATCTCGTCAAGCTTTGATTTGGAACGGATTCCGTGTGTTCTCGGTCCGTAAGCGATATTGTCATATATGCTCATCGGAAACGGATTCGGCTTTTGAAATACCATTCCGACTCTTTTTCTCAATACATTTACATCAAGATCTTTAAAAATATCCTGACCGTCCAAAAGGATATCTCCCTCGATGCGGCATCCTTCCACCAAGTCATTCATTCTGTTTATGGATTTGAGAAGCGTTGACTTTCCGCATCCGGAAGGACCGATAAATGCTGTGATCTTATTTGCTTCGATCTCCAGATTCAGATTTTTCAATGCATGGAAGTCAGAATAATACAAATCCATATTTTTTATACTGATTTTACTCATTTTCATTTCCTCATTTGCAGATAATATTATGGCAGATAATATTATGCCTTCGCAAGCTTCTTTGCAAGCACGCTTGAAAGAGTATTGATAAGAACAACAACTACCAGGAGCACAACTGCTGTGGCATATGCCTGGTCCATATAAAGCCCTTCGCTTGCCAGATTATACATATGAACTGCCAGCGTTCTTCCGGAGCTTAAGACAGAGCTTGGGAAATCGGCAACAGTACCTGCCGTATATATAAGCGCCGCAGTCTCGCCTACTATTCGGCCGACTGCAAGGATGACGCCTGCCAGGATTCCCGGAATCGCTGCCGGAAGCACGATTTTAAAGACTGTGCGAAGCTTGCCCGCTCCGAGCCCGAAGCTTCCTTCTCTGTAAGAATCCGGCACTGATTTCAGTGCCTCTTCGGTGCTTCTCATGATGAGCGGCAGCACCATTATCGCCAGGGTAAACGCGCCTGCCAAAAGTGAAAATCCCCATCCGCATGTCTGTACGAAGAAAAGCATACCGAAAAGTCCGTATACAATTGACGGGATCCCCTGAAGAGTCTCGGTAGTCATTCTGATCACTTCAACGAATTTGTTTCCTCTCTTTGCATATTCCACCAGGAAAATTGCCGAAAAGATACCAAACGGAACTGCTATCAAAAGTGACAGGAATGTCATGATAACAGTATTTAAAAGCGCCGGCATCAGCGATGCGTTTTCCGAAGAATATTCAAGTGAAAATAATGACAGCTTGATGTGAGGAAGGCCGTGGATTAAGATATATGCGATTAAGAATATTAATACCGCAAATGTAATAATCGCGGACAGCATTACCAGAAGCATCATAATCAAGGACCCCGGTGTCTTCGTGTAAGACTTCAATTTTTGCCCCAAAGTCACCTGATTTTTCCCCGGCTTTTTATTTGTTTTGTCATTCATATCTTCAATCACGCTGTTTTCTGCGCTGCCCGTCACGATGCCGTTCACGCTGTTTTCTACGCTGCCTGTCACGATGC
>CAVCIY010000020.1:0-12544 GCA_963602445.1 Lachnospiraceae bacterium
TATTATTGCCCGGTGCGTCTTGCTGCTCAGTATATTTTGCTGCTCAGTATATTTTACCGCTCACGATATATTCGGCCACTGCGTCCGGCGTCAGGTACTTTATACTTCTGCCTTCCCGACTGCGCTTCCTTATCTCTGTCGAAGAGACGTCTGCTTTCGGGATCTCAACGACACAAATGTCTGCATCATACTTATCCCTCAAGCCTTCCACATACTGCTCAAGCTTTTCATCGTCATAACCGGGGCGCCCCCCGATTCTGATAGGAAATTGTGTGATAAGTTCCTCTGCGCCCTTCCACTTTTCGAGCGTTAATGCCGAGTCAGCTCCAAGTATGAAATAAAGCTCGTCTGACGGATAGATTTCTCTGAGCATTTTCATGGTATCTATCGTATATGATATTCTTTCGCTTGCAGATTCAAAGTCGGACGCTTCGAGATATTCATTTCCCGAAACAGCCAGCTTCACCATATTAAATCTGTCTTCATTTGAGGCACTCTTGGTACCTACCTTAAACGGCGATGTATTGGCAGGCATCAGAATCACTTTGTCAAGTCCGGCCTCTTTTCCGACATTTTCCGCAAGAATGAGATGCCCGAAATGTATTGGATTGAAGCTGCCGCCTAATATACCGATTTTCATTTTGTTTTCCGCCTTTGCCTAATTTCGCTCTCTCCGACTTTGCCCGGTTTTCCTAATTTTCTTCCTTTTGAGGCAAGACAACCTTGATTGCCAGCTCTTCAAGCTGCTCCTCGGAGATGTCTCCCGGGGCTTCCGACATGAGGCATTGCGCATTTGCATTCTTCGGGAATGCAATGACCTCACGGATACTTGATTCGCCGAGCATGAGCATTACCAGACGATCCATTCCGTATGCGAGACCGCCGTGAGGAGGTGCTCCGTACTTGAATGCTTCAAGCAGGAATCCGAACTTTTCGTTTGCCTCTTCGTCCGAAAGGCCAAGAGCCTTAAACATCCTCTTCTGGAGCTCTCTTTCGTGAATTCTGATGCTTCCGCCGCCTACTTCGACACCATTGAGCACGATATCATATGCGTCTGCCTTGACGCTTCCCGGGTCAGATTCGAGCTTGTCGATATCCGAAGCCTTAGGATGTGTAAACGGATGATGCATTGCGTAATATCTACCGTCCTCTTCATTATATTCGAAGAGCGGGAAGTCTGTAACCCACAGGAAATTGAATTGTGAATCATCGAGCATGCCGAGTCTTCCTGCGATTTCTCTTCTTAAAAATCCGAGTGAATCCCATACAATATTTTTCTTGTCGGCTACAAAGAGAAGCAGGTCGCCTTCCGACGCATTCATTCTCTCGAGAATCGCAGCTGTCTTTTCCTCGTCAAAGAATTTTGCTATAGGAGAAGTGACGCCGTCTGCTGTAATCTTCATCCAGGCAAGTCCCTTTGCGCCGTATGATTTGATAGCTTCCTGAAGCTTGTCGATTTCTTTTCTGCTGAACTTTTCCGCGCCGCCTGTGATATTTATCGCATCCACAAGTCCGCCGTTTTCGAGAGCGCTCGTAAATACTTTAAATCCGCAATCCGCTGCGATATCGCCAAGCTCTACGAGCTCAAAGCCGAATCTCGTGTCAGGCTTGTCGCTTCCGTATCTTGCCATCGCCTCATCATAAGGCATACGCGGGAACGGGATCTCTATGTCTCTGTCAAGAACTTCCTTAAAAAGCTTCTTCATAAAGCGTTCCTGAATCTCCATGATGTCATCCGGCTCAACAAATGAAAGCTCCATGTCGATCTGTGTAAATTCGGGCTGTCTGTCCGCTCTGAGGTCCTCGTCTCTGTAGCATCTCGCAATCTGATAATATCTGTCAACACCCGATGCCATGAGAATCTGCTTAAAAAGCTGTGGCGACTGAGGAAGTGCGTAGAATTTTCCCTGATTTACTCTGCTCGGGATAAGATAATCTCTTGCTCCCTCCGGTGTCGGCTTTACAAGTGTAGGTGTCTCTACCTCGATGAAGCCTTCCTTGTCAAAGAAATTTCTAGTACAGATAGCAACCTTGTGTCTCATTCTGAGATTGTGCTGCATCTTTGATTTTCTGAGGTCAAGATATCTGTATTTCAGTCTGAGATTTTCGTCTACGTTGTCATCATCCTTGACATAGATAGGTGGTGTGTCTGCTTCTGAATAAATCTTAAATTCGCTTACGAGAACCTCTACATCGCCTGTAGGCAGATCCTTATTTTTGGATTCTCTCTCGACTACCTTGCCTTTCACACCTATTACATATTCGCTCTTGATACTGTCAGCAGATTCGAATACTTCCTTAGGAATCTCATCCGTAAATACTATCTGTGCGATACCGCTTCTGTCTCTGAGGTCGCAGAAAATCAAGCCTCCGAGGTTTCTTTTCTTGCTGACCCAGCCATTTAGCACTACATCTGTGCCGACATTTTCCATTCTGAGTTCACCGCACATGTTCGTTCTTTTCCAGATATTTCTCATATTAAGCCTCTTTTTCTATATATATTTTTTATTTTATGACTTCTTTATGACTTTCAATTTTTGATTTCCGACTCCCGACTTTCGGCTTTCGGTTTTCGTTCTCCGACTCCCGACTCCCAGCTCCCGACTCCCGGCCTCCGGCTTTCGTTCTCCGATTCCCAGCTCCCAACCGCTATTTTCTGAGTTCATCAACAAGCTGTTCAAATGCAATCTGCTTCTGCTCCGAAGTCTTCATATCCTTGAGCGTCAGCTTGTTTTGAGATATTTCGTCATCACCGATAACTACAGTATATCTCGAGTTTAGGCGGTCGGCATACTTGAACTGGCCTTTTATATTTCTCGAGCAAGTATCCAGCATAGCCTTGAAGCCTTGCTTTCTCAAATCGTGAACGAGCGCTTGAGCTCTGAGCTTTGCCTCATCACCCATAAACGCCACGAAAATGTCTGTCTCTTCTATTTCAGGAAGGAAAGCACCTGTCGCCTCCATCACGATCAGCAGACGCTCGATTCCCAGACCAAATCCCACACCCGGAGTCGCAGGGCCGCCGAGCTCCTCTACGAGGTTGTCATATCTGCCTCCGCCGCATACAGTCCCCTGTGCTCCTATGGTATTTGTAACTATCTCAAATGCCGTCTTCGTATAATAATCAAGGCCTCTCACGATGCCTGTGTCGACCACATAATCAATGCCTATCGCAGTCAGGTTTGACTTGAGTTCTTCAAATGCATCCTTGCAATCGTCGCAAAGATATTCGAGCATGACAGGCGCACCCTTCGCAAGCTCATTGCACTTAGGATTCTTGCAGTCAAGAATTCTCATAGGATTGCGTTCAAATCTTGTCTTGCACGTGTCGCAAAATTCTTCATAATTCGGTCTCAGAAAATCCTGCAATGCCTTTCTGTATTTTGCCCTGCATTCCGGGCATCCTATGCTGTTTATGCGAAGCTCAAGCTCTCCGACTCCGAGCTTCTCAAAGAAGTCCATCGCCACTGCTATTACTTCCGTATCAGCCATCATATCCGCTGCGCCGAAGATTTCCACGCCAAGCTGGTGAAACTCTCTCAGCCTGCCTGCCTGCGGCTTCTCATATCTGAAGCACGGGATCACATAACAGAACTTCGCCGGCTTTGTGTCCGCATAGACCTTGTTTTCTATATACGAACGCACAACACCCGCAGTGCCCTCAGGCCTCAGCGATATGCTCCTTCCTGCGTGATCCTCAAATGTATACATTTCTTTCTGAACGATATCTGTAGTGTCGCCTACACCGCGCTGAAACAGCTCCGTGTGCTCAAATACCGGTGTGCGAACCTCCTCCAAACCATATCCGCGGCAGACTTCCCTAAATGTATTTTCGACATATTGCCATCTGCGCGACTGACCCGGCAGGATATCCTTCGTTCCCTTCGGTGCTCTGGTAAGCATTTTCCTTCCCTCCGTCAATTTTACCTATCTTTTATATTTAATAATATCTATAATATCTGAGATCTTTTATAAACAGTATCCGATTTTATCTGCAATAATATACTTTTGACACCCGCTTCTTCGCTGTACTATGCCTGCGCTGTGCATCTCACCCATTAAGTGAACCAGCGTCGTCGTCATGCCCTTTAAACGGCTCGTAAAGTGCTTTGTCCTTTCGCTCGATCATTTCGTCGAGTCTTTGTATATAAATCTCGAAATTCGTTACATTCGGAACTCTCTCGAGTCTGTTTTCTTCAGGATAATAAGCCTTGCTGATTCCACCGGCTCCAAGCGCAATGATGCTCTGGTGCTCGTCCATTATGCGGATATTATATATCGACTCCGTCCCCGGCTTTGCATATGAAACATTTTCATAATTTCCCGCCATATGCTTCTGCCTATACATATAATACGGAAAATATCCCTTTTCCGCAAGAAGTCTCCTCGCGTCGCCGACCATTTTTCCGACGCCCGCAGCATTTTCGTAATGATAATTTTCATTTTGTTCTTTAAGCCTGGACGCGCGCTTGACCGCAAGCGTATGAACGGTGATATTGTCGGGGTCAAGCTCGATCACCTTCCGCAGCGTATTCATGAACATATCGTAATCTTCCCCCGGAAGGCCTGCTATAATATCAGTATTTATCTCCGGAATGCCGCTGCTTTTCACAAGCCTGAACGCATCATAAATATCTTCCACCTTGTGCGAACGTCCTATCAGCTCGAGAGTCCTGTCATTCATGGATTGCGGATTTATGCTGATCCTCCCCACGTTGTGCCTGCGCAAGACCTCAAGTTTGTCTTTATCTATTGTATCAGGTCTGCCTGCTTCAACGCAATATTCTGCGACATGAGACATATCAAAAGAATCCCCGACCAGCTTAAGCAGACGCTCCAGCTGCCTGGCATCAAGCGTAGTGGGCGTGCCGCCGCCGATATAGATGCTTTCGGGAATAATGCCGAATCTCTTCATCCTGTCGCCAACCGCTGCCACCTCGATCAAAAGAGCCTCAAGATAACGCTCTATAGCTTCACCTGAAGCTTGATTTGACGCAAACGAACAATAGAGACACCTCGTAGGGCAAAACGGAATGCCGATGTAAATTCCGACTGTATTTCCCGCTTTCACAGACGTGACAAATCTCTGATTTTTGTATGTCTCCGCAAGAAGACTGATTTTTTCTTCACTTACATAATATCTTTTTCTGAATACATCCGCCGTCTCTTCTTCAGAAAGACCGCTGTCCATCAATTCGTTGAAAAGCTTCACCGGGCGCACACCTGTGAGAGTTCCCCACTCCGGCCTGTAACCCGTAAGCTTGGCGAGCTCATCGAAAACGCGGCGCTTTTCAGAGTCACGCTCTTCATTCTCGATTTTTCGCTCATCGTCAGTCAGCTTCTTCTTTACAGACCGCCCCAAAGCCGCGCCGGTCTCTGCGCCAACGTCCTTGCCGGCTTCCGCGCCCGTCTCCGCGCCAACATCCTTACCGGCTTCCGCGCCCGTCTCTGTACCGGCTTCCGCGCCGGCGTCGTCACCGGCCTCAAAACCTTCCGCAGCCTCAGCAAGTCCCTTGCCTTCCGCCGGCTCATCCAAGACGACCTCATACTCGTCCGGCCTAAGAAACTCCTTTACGAGCTCCTCCAATACATATCTATGCTTTTCCTTCTTTACTTTCAGTATATACATAAGGTTTTCCATTTGTTTCCATCGCAGAGCCGTATCGTTTCGGCAGCAGAGCCATATCATTTCCGCAGCAGCGCCGTATTCCTTCCTCACCGGAGTCGCATCATTTTCGTTCTCCGATTGACCGTCGCTCGGTCAAATCGCCTCCGCAGCATCGACTATCATCGCCCGACCGCATCATTTCCGTTCTCCGATCAACCGCCGCCCGGCCGCATCGCTTGCGTCACGAAGCCAAACATACCGCTTTTTTACATCATAAAATCATACTTGCCGTTCAGGAACGGATTGTTGACCTTTTCGTGGCCGATAGTTGTCTGACCCATATGACCCGGCAGAACGTGAGTGTCATCAGGCAAAACAAACATCTTTGTGAAAACCGACTTCTTGAGAACAGCAAAAGAACCGCCCTTAAAGTCAGTTCTTCCGATTGAATCGGCAAACAAAGTATCTCCGCTAAAGAGGACATTGTCCACAAGAACAGAGATGCCGCCGAGAGTATGGCCCGGTGTATGCATAAACTTAAGCTTCATGCTGCCGACAGTAAGCTCATCACCGTCTTCGATGAGAATATCCGGGATAAATTCTATAGACTGGCCTGTAAACTGAGTCGACATATTTTCCCTTGCATCATTAAAAAGGTAAATATCATCCTTGTGACCCACAAGCGGGCACTTCCAGAGCGCCTTGAAATAAGGAACGCCGCAGATGTGGTCGCCGTGACCATGAGTGAGAACAATATACTCAACCTCATATCCGTTTGAAGCCACATAATTTGCGAGCGGCTTTGAAGGGCCGCCCGGATCAACGACAAATGCCTTCTTTGTCTCCTGATCGGCGCATAGATAAGTATTTACCTGCATCGGTCCTGTATAAAATAATTTGATATCCATAATTTTCTCCTTGCGCATGCCGCACTGCATACGTAAAATTTATCCGTAAAATTTATCTTTAAAACGAAACACTCGCAATGCCTCGACGTCAGCTTCTCCGCGCCACTCGGCTCGACA
This sequence comes from Lachnospiraceae bacterium, assembly GCA_963602445.1. Taxonomy (GTDB): domain Bacteria; phylum Bacillota; class Clostridia; order Peptostreptococcales; family Anaerovoracaceae; genus Alangreenwoodia. The sequence continues at coordinate 6,634 of CAVCIY010000020.1, forward strand.
TTTGCCTGCTCCGCCTGACTCACCGTCAACTACTCTGCTCGGCTCGACATTTGCTGCTCCGCCTGACTCGACATCAGCTACTTTTGCTTTCCTCTGAATACCTCGCTCATATTCTCGATAGACCTGAGCCTTCTGATAAGAAGCGCTATCTGATTTACGTTCGATATTTGCACCGCCAGCGTAAAAGTAACGGTATTGTCAGTCTGAACATTTCCCATAACGCCCGTAATAGGCACGTCCATGTCATCGCACACCCTGGAAATATCCGCAAACAGACCTTTTCTGTCATCTGCGATAAGCGTGAGATCAGCTTCAAACGAACTGTGTGTCTTATTTATATCCCACTCAACCTCGAGAAGTCTCACCCTTTCCTCAGGCGGAAGAGCCCTGATATTTGAACAATCCGCGCGGTGAACGGCAAGGCCGTTTCCTTTGCTTATATATCCTATGATAATGTCGCCCGGAACAGGATTGCAGCAATTCGCGAATCTTATCAAGAGATTGTCTACACCCCTTACAGAAACGCCGCTTGCGTTCTTTTTGTTGTCCTTCGACTTTGAGACAAAATTCTTGATTTCATTCTTCTTCTGCTCGTTTGCCTTCTCTTCTTCATAATATTTCAGCATCAGCTCGAGGACCTTCGCCATGATGGTTCCGCCATAGCCTATTGAAGAGTACAGATCCTCCGAATTTGCGAACTTGAATTCCTTCGCCGCGCGATTCAGTCGATGAGGCTTTATGATCTGCTGAGGCTCGTATCCCTTGCGCCTGATATATCTGTCGAACATCATCTTGCCCTTTTCGACATTCTCGCTCTTGTTTTCCTTCTTGAGCCATTGCCTTATCTTATTTCTGGCATGCTGGCTCTTCGCAATCTTGAGCCAGTCAATGCTCGGGCCCTTACTGTTTGCGGATGTGATGATCTCCACAATATTGCCGTTGTCAAGAATGTGATCTATCGGCACCATCTTGCCGTTTATCTTCGCTCCGATACACTTGTTTCCGACATCAGAGTGAATCTTATATGCAAAGTCTATCGGCGTGGAGCCAGCAGGAAGCTCTATTACCTTTCCGGCCGGTGTGAAGACATAAACCTGGTTTGAGAAAAGGTCCATTCTGAGCGTCTCAACAAATTGCTGCGAATCGTCGGCCTCTCTGTTCCATTCGAGAGTCTGGCGCAGCCACGCGAGCTTTTCGTCCTCGCTCTTCTTGCCCGATTTCCCGTCAGTCTTCCCTTCCTTGTATTTCCAATGCGCAGCGATACCGTATTCGGCAATCTGATGCATCTCGTAGGTGCGCACCTGGATTTCAAAAGGCATATTGTTTCTTCCGAAAACTGTGGTGTGAAGCGACTGATACATATTTGACTTAGGCATTGCTATATAATCTTTAAATCTGCCCGGCATCGGGCGCCACATCGTATGGACAACACCGATCACGGCATAGCAATCTATAAGATTGTCTACAAGCACCCTTACGGCAGTAAGATCGAAAATCTCGTCAAGCTGCTTGTGCTTGTCCTTCATCTTCTTGTAAATGCTGTAAAAGTGCTTAGATCTGCCCTTCACTTCATAATGGATATGGAGCTTATCGAGCTCAACGCTCAGCTCTTCAATAATACTTTTTATATACTCGTCACGCTGCTCTTTTCTCTGATTTATCTTGTTTGCCAGATCCTTGTAAAATTCCGGCTCAAGGTGCTTCAGAGCAATATCCTCGAGTTCGAACTTTAAGTTGAACATACCGAGTCTGCTTGCCAGCGGAGCGTAGATTTCAAGTGTTTCTCTCGATTTTTCTTCGATTTTTTTCGGCGTCATATAATCTATGGTTCTCATATTGTGCAGTCTGTCCGCAAGCTTGATAATAAGAACTCTGATGTCCTTTGACATTGCAAGGAACATCTTTCTGAGATTTTCCGCCTGTGCTTCTTCTCTCGTCTCATAGACGAGATTTCCAAGCTTTGTGACACCGTCTACCAGAAGAGCTATTTCGTCGCCGAATTCCTCGCGCATCTCTTCATCGGTATAATCAGTATCTTCAATTATATCATGCAAGAGGCCTGCAATAATAGTCTCTTCGTCCATTCCGAGACCCGCAAGTATCTTTGCCGTTTCGACAGGATGAATAATATACGGTTCGCCTGATTTTCTCTTCTGATCCTTGTGCTTTTCGGCAGCCAGCTTATATGCCTTTTCTATCAATTCTATATCATAATTCGGATTAAGTTCAGTAAGATATTCCAAAAATTCATTCATTCCTGTCACCACCTTGTCCCGGCTCTGTCGGAATCATCCGCCGCCGAGAATTTCTTCTGCTTTTTTTATTTTTGTCATTTGTGACTATAATACACCGTGCGCCCGAATCTCAATCACCGCGCGCCCGTTTTCACCATACTGCGCTGCGCCGCGCCCGTTTTCACCATACTGCGCCGCGCCGTGCCCGTTTTCGCCGCACCTTGACATGTGCTGCGCCGCACTCACCCTCAATGTCGGAGTGGGCGCGAACAGTATTTCATCTGCCGCCTTTGTCGTCTTATCTATTTTATGCAGATGATTAAATGCGGTCATAAGAATTTTCTTATGACCGCATCTTCGCCATACATGATTGTCCCCGCAGCACTACATCATCCGCCGCTTAGTCGGTCCTGCATGCTGCGAAGGGCTGTTATGCTTATGCTGCCTGTTTATTTGCAGCCTTCTTCTTTGCCTTTTTACCGTAAGAGTCACGGTCTGAAGCCTTGTTGATATCATACCATACTGAAGTCGCAACAAAGATTGAAGACAGTGTACTTGTGATTACACCGACAAGAAGAGGTAAGATGAAGCTTCTGATTGTAGAGCCGCAAATAATGAGCATAGGAATCATTACCAGCAAAGTAGTCAGTGAAGTCATTACTGAACGGAATACCGTCTGGTGAATAGACAGATTCACGAGAGGAGCCATGCCTGATACGCTCTTCTTGCTTGAGTTTCCTACGTTTTCTCTGATTCTGTCGAAGATTACGATAGTGTCGTTGATACCGTAACCGAGAATCGTAAGCATTGCGGCAATAAACGGACTGTTGATCTCTATTCCGAATATTCCGTAGAATCCGAAAAGAATCAGCAATGTATTTGCAAGTGCTATGATAGCAGCCACACCATACTTCCACTGGAATCTGATAGCTACATAGATAAGCATCAGTATAACAGCTACAGCTACAGCCTTTGCTGCACCCTTCTTGAGGAGATTACCTACTGTAGGACCGATATTTTCTATCGAAACAACAGCGTCATCATCGAGAGAAAACTTCTCTGTGAGAGCGTCAACAAGCTTTTCTCTTGTTTCATTTTCAAGAGAATCTGTAGTCTTGATGATTATATGTACATTGCCTTCGCCTGCGTGAGTTACACTTCCGTCGATGTCACAATCCGAGAGAACCTTTTCAACGTCAGAAATAGCAACTTCCTTCTTGGTATCGATTTCGGCGATCGTACCGCCTTTAAAATCGATACCTGTATTGTATCCGCGGATAAGTCCGCCCCCTATCATGACTACGATAAGTGCGGCGCAAATTATATAATATACTTTTCTGTGAGCCAGAAAATCAAATTGCTTTGCCTTTTTAAACATGATTTACGCCTCCTTTGCTGCAGCACCGGTCGGCGCATTTTCCTTGAGTTCTCTGATTCCGAAGAGCTTAGGCTTTCCGAAAGTCTTGCTTCCTGCAAGGATCTTAATGAAGATATTTGATATAACTGTTGCTGTGAACAAGCTGATTATGATACCGATCATGAGTGTGAGTGAGAATCCTCTTACATCACCTGAACCGAATTCATAAAGTGCGAGTGCCGCGATCAGAGTAGTGAGCTGCGAATCCCAAATAGTACCGATAGCTCTCTTGTATCCCTGTTCGGCTGCGACTCTGAGAGTCTTGCCCTTCTGATATTCTTCTTCAACTCTTGCGAAGATGATTACGTTTGCGTCAACCGCCATGCCGACCGACAGGATCATACCTGCGATGCCCGGCAGCGTGAGTACCGTTCCAAACAGAACAATAATCCACAGATACATCAGGCAGTAAAGTGCGAGTGCGATACTTGAAGCAACGCCCTGCAGTCTGTATACGCTGATCATGAGGATCATAACGAGAAGCGCACCAATAACTGCTGCGAGTATACTTTCATCAAGTGAGTCCATACCGAGTGAAGGACCTACGATACTTGTCTGTACCTCTTCAAGACCTACAGGAAGTGCACCGCCTCTGATAAGTGCGGCGAGATCCGCAGCTTCTTGCTGTGTAAAGTCTCCTTCTATCTGTGCATTTCCGCCGCTGATTACTGTAGATACGCTTGGAGCTGAGATAGTCTCGTCATCAAGTACGATAGCCATCTGAGAAGCGGACATGCCTGTATCTTCGCTTGCAGTCACTTCACCGTTTACGATCTTCTGGGTAGCTTCTTCAAATGCGGTTGAACCTTCCGAGTCGAATTCGAGAGTAACTACATAACCTGCTCCATTCTGATTTTGAGCTGTGCCCGCGTCCTTTACGTGTCCGCCGTCAACAGCAACTGTTCCGTCTGCGAGTACGAACTGCAGCTGAGCAGTCTTACCGATCTGTTCGATAGCGTCTTCCGCATCTTCAGCACCCGGAAGCTCTACTCTTATACGATTTTCGCCTTCGATTGAAATGATAGGATTTGTGAGACCCATTTCATTTACTCTCTTTTCAATGACAGCCTGTGTCTGTGTCATAAGAGACTTAAGCTCAGAACCTGTAGCATCAGTCTGTGCTTCCATTACAACATATACGCCGCCCTGAAGGTCGAGACCCAGCTTAATGTAATCTCCTATTGAGCCGACTTTGTCACCGACACCGAAAACGGTAATGTACCATCCTGCAATAAGTACAATAATGATGACAACAGCCAGAACTTTGTTCAGTTTTTTCATCATAACTCCTTTTTCTCTCAGTAAGGAACGCCTGTATGCTCTTGCGAACCCCACCCTCAAATTATCTGACTCATAAACGAGCCTAACGATTCCGTGAACTTACGGAAAAGTCTTATCCTCTCCGCAGTTCTTTTTCATCCCTTTAAAATAAAAGAAAAAATAAAGAAAATAAGTAAGTACTCAAACACTAAACAGCCCGACACAATCAGCCGTCCCGGTAAAAACAACCGTGTCTGTCAAAATCGACTGACAACTTATGCCTTTACGGACAGCGAACTCTTCGGGCAAACATTCGATATTTCGGATCGACATCCGACGCGGCATATATATCACGATACACATATCGCAGACTGTATTGCGGCGCATATCGCACAATTTACTTCGCAATAGACATCTTGCAACACAACACATATATCGTAGTATACATATCGCTGCCAATACCTCCTAATATCTCTGTATATGATTTTAGCATGTGATTTTACATACTATATTTCTATCAATATTTTCGCACTCACGGTTAACTGCTGTGCGTGAAGTCCTGCAGGCAGACTGACACGATGTCCGACATTCTCCTCAACCTGTTCTGCATGATATGCCCGCAAAAAAGGGACTTTACACGCCTCACACCATATATATACCCTCCTTTGGTCAAAAATTCTCATGCGAATCTCTTTTTCCGGCGTCCCACCGCCTGAAAAATACATGCTTGCGTCGCTTCTCATGTGTTTAGCCGCACGGATTTTGAATACCTGATTAACATTCTCATTTTACAATAGGCGTATATTCGTTGTCAAGTGAACATCGTTGATTAATCGGTTCTTTGAACCAATTTTGCGCTATTTTTTCATTAATTTTTTCGAATGCCGCATAAAGCGCAGGTTCCTTGCGCATTCGACCGAAATTACACGCATTCATCGCCCGTCCGCAGCGTAAGTCCGCCCCGCGTGTCCGGCCGGACACGCGGGGCGGACTTACGCTG
>CAVCIY010000021.1:0-12462 GCA_963602445.1 Lachnospiraceae bacterium
AATGTCCTCGCTTCGCAGTTGATAATGTCCCGGCTTCGCAGTTGATAATGCCCTCGCTTCGCAGTTGATAATGCCACGGCTTCGCACCCGACAAATAAGGTTCACTCGTCCGATTGGTAAAATTCTATTGACTTTATATTCTCATGGTGTAGAATGAAATCGGAAAGAAATCCTTATCAAGAGTGGCTGAGGGACAGGCCCTATGACGCCCGGCAACCATCGCATTTCCGTTTTACATATATTTACCGGTCTGAGAGATGCGAGAAGGTGCTAATTCCTGCGGATTTTCCGAGTGTTTGCACTATCGGAAATTATCTGAAAAGATGAGGTATGCGCAGACCGGCGTATGACCTCTTCATGTATAAGTATTTGCCGGGGATTTTATCAAAATCCGATGATTTTACTTATGCACGAAGATTTTTTTATGCAAAGAAATTTTTATGCAAATCTAAAATTGACGGCCGGTTCGAATGATGCTCCTGACCGCGGCACACCCGGCATTATATCAGTTATATGAAAGGAAGTTTTAATCATGAGAAAATTATTTACTTCGGAATCTGTTACTGAAGGACATCCTGATAAAATCTGCGACCAGATCTCGGATGCGATTCTTGACGCGATTCTCGCTGAGGATCCTCAGGGCAGAGTAGCTGCCGAAACTACAGTGACTACAGGTATTGCTCTTGTTGTCGGAGAAATTACTACAAGCAGCTATGTCGACATTCCTAAGCTTGTGCGCAATGTTATCACTGAAATCGGTTATGACAAGAGCGAGTATGGTTTTGACGGAAATACCTGCAGCGTTCTTACAGCTATCGACGAGCAATCGTCCGACATTGCTATGGGCGTTGATGAGGCTCTCGAGTACAAGACTGGGCAGCTTGCTCAGACTGAAGAAGATATTATCGAAGCTACAGGCGCCGGAGATCAGGGACTCGTATTCGGTTATGCGTGCAACGAAACACCGGAACTCATGCCTGCTCCTATTATTTACGCTCATAAGCTCGCAAAGAGACTTACCGACGTGAGAAAAGACGGCACTTTGACTTATCTCAGACCTGACGGAAAGACTCAGGTTACCGTAGAATATGATGAAGACGGTAAAGTTGCAAGAATCGACACAGTTCTTATCTCCACTCAGCACGATCCTGACGCTGCGCTTGAGCAGATTCGCGCAGACCTCATAGAGCACGTTATCAAGCCGGTTCTCCCTGCTGAGCTTCTTGACGATGAGACAAAGTACTTCGTAAATCCTACAGGAAGATTCGTAATCGGCGGACCTCACGGTGATTCAGGCCTTACAGGACGTAAGATCATCGTTGATACATACGGCGGATACGCTCGTCACGGCGGCGGCGCATTCTCGGGAAAGGATCCTACAAAGGTTGACCGCTCCGCGGCATATGCGGCAAGATATGCGGCAAAGAATGTAGTTGCGGCAGGACTCGCCGACAAGTGTGAAATTCAGATCGCATATGCCATCGGCGTTGCAAGACCTGTATCTGTAATGGTTGATACGTTCGGAACAGCAAAGATCCCTGAAGACGAAATTGCCGAAAGAATCAACAAGAATTTCGACCTCAGACCTGCGGCAATCATCCGCGACCTCGACCTCAGAAGACCAATCTACAGACAGATTGCCGCTTACGGTCACTTCGGACGTACGGATATCGACCTTCCGTGGGAAAGAACGGACAAGGCAGAGCTTCTTAAGTAATGTGCCGACGACGTCACATCGACGTATGGATGCTTGCTTTATATGACACATGACTCACAAAACGGGGCTGCCGCGTTAACGTTCAAAAAACGTTAATGCGGCAGCCCACTTTTTCTAATTCATTTTCTTGTTAATGCATTCATAAAGGAGCTTCTCCAGATGCTCTTTATCAAAATGATATGACTTGCGGCAGAACTGGCACGTCAGCTCAGCCTCGCCGTCTTCCGCGATAATCTGGCGGATTTCCTGAGTCCCGAGACTCATCACCACTTGCTCAAGGCGCTCTTCCGAACAATCGCAATTCCAACCGATATCCAAAAGGTCCATCTTTGAAACAGCAAACTCTTCCGGCATCCCGGCGAATGCTTTTTCAAGAAGCTCGGACATGACAGCCTCGATATTCTTCGCCGCAGCCCCCTCTGTCACCTCCGACACAAGGTCCGTGACAGTCGGCATCTTAGGCAGCCACTCCTCGAGAGCCTTTATAGATTCTTCAGAAGCGTCCGGAAGCATTTGAATTATCATGCCGCCCGCTGCCGCAACCTCTGCATTTTCATTCAGCTTTACACCGAGCGAAACAGACGTTTCCTTTTGCTCCGAAATGAAAAAGTATGCTGTCAAATCGTCCGCAATTTCACCCGTAACAAAATCAATCTTTCCCATGTAAGGCTCTTTCATCATATCCGCATCCCTGATACACGTCAGAACGCCTATTCCGAGTGCTCCGCCAACATCAGGCGAGCCATCCTTTTTTGGCGGCAGATCCACTGCAGGATTCGCAATATATCCTTTTACACTTCCGTCAGAATATGCAGTACACAGAACCTGCTGCGCCGGGCCGTCGCCCTTGAACTGAAGCGTAACCTTGAATCCCGGTTCTCTCATCATAAGCCCCATAAGGCCTGCCCCTGTAAGTGCTCTTCCGAGAATATGCGTAGCAAGAGGCGATGTCTCGTGAATAATACGCGCATCATCTGCCATCTTTGTGGTAATGGCAAGATACACACGAAACGCACCGCTCTTGTCCATTCCTGTAATTGCTTTATTTATCTTCATAATTGACTGATTTCCAATCTTTCTAATATTTTTTCGGCTTTTTCACATAGCGATATTTTTTCCGCACATCACCATGCTCCCCCCGTATCGATATGTTTTTCCGCATATCGCTGTGATTACGCATATCGCTGCGCTTCCTCGCCTTTCTAATCCTCTACGCAAGTGAGGAAATATGCTTCAATATCTTCCCACGTCGTCAGTCGGTTCTCTTCCGTCAAATCAGGCTTTACCCACTTTTCGAATTCACCTGTAGGATTCATCCATTCCTTAGGAACATCGAGCTTCCAGAACTTAAATCCTCTCTCGAAGCCATACTTCAGTCCGTCAAGCTTTATAGTACCTTCACCCTTGTCATTGATAGGGTTGAGTGTATACAATTCGGTATTTGCATATGTACTAGTCTTTACTCCTAATTTTCTCATCGTCTTTTCCTTTCTTTTCTTCATTTCCGAATTACGCTTTTGCGCGGCACGCTTTACTGATATCTATATCTGTCCGGTTTATCCGTCAACCTTATCTGTCTACTTTGCAAACCTTGTATTCGTCTTCATATTCTTCTGCAGTCTCAGGATCGAAATTCTCATCAAGCTTGTAAATAGCCAGACGCCCCGTAGTCTTTTCTGAATCGTCAATAATCTTCTTGATGATTTCTTCCTCTGACAATCCGTCAATCGGACCCGAGACCACGTCCTTCAGCTCAAGCATCTCATAAATTTCTTCAATAGTATCGCCCTCAACCTTTGAGCGGAACATTCCCTGCAGCACATAGCTGCACTTGAACTTTTTCTTTTTGTTTTCCATTTTTCGCTTCTCCATCTTTCTTACATGTGTATATCCTGAATCCGGCACTCTCTGTGCTGCACACTAAACATCGGATATATACCCACAATCGATATAATTATATCATATTTCTATAAACATTTCTTAATTTTTTTGCCTCACCGCAATCCCTGTCAACCTTTTTTCCGGACTCTCGATCAATCCCCGCAAGTTAAAGTCAAGCTTCGTCTCAAATTCCGCCACATACCTTTCCGACTCCGGCGCACAAAAAATCTGCCGCGCACTTTTTCGGTGCGTGGCAGAGTCGATTGATTTCATCATGTTTTTTATTCTTCTTCGTCGTAAACTACATAATACTTTCCCGTAGCCGGATCGTGATATACGGTGCCGAATTGCTCATAATTCTCCTCTACATTTTGAACCTGACTCGGGTCGTCACTCAGACTTTCATTTACTTCGATTTCTTCGTCCATTTTTACGTCTTCTTTGACAACCTTCTTTGTAATATCTACGTTCCAGTTCAAGATGATTGCAACCATCAGCCCGCATGCAAATACAAGCATAACGTCTGAAAGATTTGACACACCGTCCATAGGGTTGATATCACCCATCATACTCATATCGTCTTCACTTCCGAAGCGGCTTCCGAATCGACTTCCCTTGCCCCTTCTGCTCACAGCAAATCACTCCTTCCAAGTATAGCTTCCATAACAAGTTCAAGCGATGACATATAATCCGAATACCATCTCTTCCTTGCTATAGTAACGAGGAAAGCAACTGCGGCTGCAATCAGACCCGCTACTGTAGTATCGAAAGCGGTAAGCATCGAAGCTGACAGCGTGGCAGTATCGCCGTTTGCCAGTGCCTGGATTCCGGGGCCCAGCGGAATAAGTGTACCGAGGAGTCCAAATACAGGACCCATTTTTTCTACTATTTCTGATACAAGAAGTATCCTTTGGTAATGCATACGTTCCTGATAAATAAGCCTTCCGGCCAGAGCCTCAAGTGTATCCTCATCAAGAATACTGTGCTTCGTAAGCTCGAGAAGCGCCAGCTTCTGTCTTCTCAGAAGACCGCTCTCAATAATAACCTTTCTGAGCGGAACCTCCTCAAGCTTGATTGTGTCAACAAGCTTTGGCAAATCCGCCTTGAGAAGTCTGTGTTCCGTAAAATATTCCACAATTATAGATCCTACAATCACGATAACAAGCGCTATCAAAAAAAGCAGGACAATCATAACAGGCGTCCTCAAAATATTCGAAAGGTTTCTTAATAATGTACTAGCAGTTGTGCTGAAATTCATGCGCAAATTACCTCCATCTCATCTACTTTTTATATCTTTATCTACTTTCCGACCGTCAATATAACGCATAATCAATATCACGCTGACACGCCACCGCACGCATCTCACCGGCACGCCAAGCACACGCACCGCTGACACGCCAAGCACACCACACAGCCCGCACAGCAAATATTGATTCTGCATTCCTCCACCCTGATATAATCGGGTTTTTCTAAGCCGTGACCATCAGAAAATAATATCCGACTATCCGATATCGTACCAATTACTTAATGACCGATCCGATCTCTTGACCTTAATGCACGTCAACAAGCAATAATAATGCGACCGCAGCCGACACGATCAATGCGATCACCACGATCAGGACAACCTGCACAATCAGCGCAATCAACACGGTCAACACGATCACCACAACCGGCGCAATCAGCACGATCACCACAATCAGCGACGCAACCATAATATTCCAACATTTACATCATCTTGGTTTCCGGTGCAAGCAGTAGCAAATAGCAACATTCCTTGTCCTTTGTGCACTTTTTTTCAATCATATTAATACTATTAGAAAAATGCATCGGTTGCAACAAATTTTTATAAAAAGAAATGATTTTTTAATATTCCCAAAAGGAATAGAAAAACCGCCCCACGCGCGTCCGCCACCTCTCCGGGTTGTATTTTTTCCGGCTTGCTTCCGATAAAAAATTTGAATCATTGAAAAGTGCGATTTCATAGTATATAATTTGCATTATTAAAACAGTCGGCTCCGACACATCCGACGCGTCCGGCATCGTCTGCCGCATCGCAAATTTTCAGCTCGAAATTCTCCGCCGCATTGCGGATTTTCGGCTTGGCATTGTCCGCCGAATTGTGGATTTTCAGCTCGAAATTCTCCGCCGCATTGCGGATTTTCGACCGGTTGCTCTCCGATGTATCTCAGGCTTTCGACCGGTTGTTCTCCGATATAGTGCGGCATATTACGGATTTTCGGCGGCTTCGACAGAAAGGAAATATATTATGTATAACAGTGATAAGATAAAAAACGGCCCGGGCGGAGCACCTGTGCGCTCACTCTTCTATGCCATGGGTTATGTAAAGGAAGAAATCGACCGCCCGCTCATCGGCGTTGTAAATGCACAAAATGAACTCATTCCGGGGCATATGCTTCTCGACCGCGTTGCTCAGGCAGTTAAGCGCGGTATTATTCTTGCCGGCGGAACTCCTGTTGAGTTTCCTGCTATAGGCATCTGCGACGGCATCGCTATGGGACACGAGGGCATGAAATACCCGCTCGCAAGCCGCGAGCTCATCTGCGACTCTATCGAGGCTATGGCGAAAGGCCACGCACTCGACGGTCTGGTGCTTATTCCGAATTGCGACAAGATTGTTCCGGGTATGATGATGGCTGCGGCTCGTCTGAATATCCCTTCAGTAATGGTTTCCGGCGGTCCTATGCGCACAGGAAATCTTGACGGCGATATCCTCGACTTCAACAGCGTTATGGAAAGCGTAGGCGCATTCAAAAATGGCGACATTACTGCAGAACAGCTCGAGAGCGTCGCAGAAAATTGCTGTCCGGGCTGCGGATCTTGTTCAGGTCTCTTCACGGCAAACAGCATGAACTCTCTCACAGAGGTTCTCGGCATGGGACTCCCTTACAACGGCACAGCTATCTGTGACAGCGGCGAGAGAATCCGTCTCGCAAAGAGGGCAGGCATTCAGGTAATGGAAATGCTCAAGAAGGATATCCGTCCTCGCGACATTCTCACAAAGGAAGCATTTGAAAATGCCATTACAGTTGATATGGCAATGGCAGGATCGACAAATACAGTTCTCCACCTCCCTGCAATCGCACACGAGGCAGGCATCGAGCTCGATCTTGATATGTTTGATGCGATAAGTGAGCGCACACCAAACCTCACAAAGCTCAGCCCGAGCGGAAAGCACCATATGGATGATCTCGGACTCGCAGGCGGTATCCCTGCCATGATGAACGAACTCTCAAAGAAAAATCTCATCAATCTTGACTGCATGACTGTTACAGGAAAGACTGTCGGTGAAAATATCGCCGACAAGCCTGTCCTCAATTACAATGTGATCAAGCCTATCGACTCCCCTTACAGAGATCGCGGCGGTCTTGCCATTCTTCGCGGAAACCTCGCACCTCTCGGCTCAGTCGTAAAAGAATCCGCAGTCGCTCCGGAAATGCTCGAGCACAGCGGCCCTGCCGTAATATTCAATTCCGAAGAAGAAGCTTCGGAAGCTATCTGGGGAAAGAAAATCAAAAAGGGCGACATTATCGTCATCCGTTATGAAGGCCCTAAGGGCGGTCCGGGTATGAGAGAAATGCTCTCTCCTACTTCATCTATTGCAGGAATGGGACTCGACAAGGACGTTGCTCTCATTACTGACGGGAGATTCTCCGGCGCTTCAAGAGGCGCATCTATCGGTCATGTTTCTCCGGAAGCAATGGCAGGAGGCCTCATCGGACTTCTCAAGGACGGTGACATCATTCATATCGACATTCCAAACAGAATTCTCGAAGTAAATCTCTCAGACGAAGAAATCGAAAAGCGCAAAGCAGAATATGTCAAGCCTGAACCTAAGGTAAAGACAGGATATCTCGCTCGTTATGCGAAGCTTGTCACCTCGGCAAATACAGGCGCAGTTCTCAGCATCGACTAGATTTCTAAACCGCAAAAATTATACAGCACTTGACGCTTCCGGTGCTTGCTGCGTTTGCAGCGTAGTCGGCATGTTTCCGGTGCTTTTGGCGTGCTGTACGATTTTTTGCAAATTTCGGAGGACTTTCATGAGCGAAAGAATAAATAAAATTGATAAGGAACAGAAAAACCGTCTTGTAGGCAGCGACTTTTGGTTTCGCGGCGTCTCAAATGAGATGGAATCAGGAGAAATTACATATTTTATATGCGAAAATCTTGAGAATGTACTCGACGACAAAACATTTAATTTCAAGACGCACCGCTGCCGCCTGACAGGCATCGAAAGCGCAGAGGCATCCGACATCTGCACCATGGATTGCGAGCACTTCGGAAAATGTGACAACTGCAAAGGCTTCAGTGCAATCAGATGTCAGGCATGCTTCATCCCTCGTCCGTAGCCGACTGTGTATGGATCCGGACAAATCCGGCACGCACACCGCCCGGCACGCATGACAGCTGCTCGCGGCGATGAAGTACACAAGACGAAGTTTGTTTACGATGCGGCACACACATGATGAGTGCCTGCAAACGGTGCGGTACGCATGACGGTTGCCTGCCGGCGGTGCGGTACACTCACGGACGCATAAACATGATTCGAAACAAAAGTATATAAAGTATCTACCGAGGCTGCCGCATTGCCGTCCGAGAAACGGTAATGCGGCAGCCTCGGTTTTCAAAGTGCCTCAAGGCATAGTTTTTATTTTTTTTAACATAATTTAAAAAAATTTTGTTACGATTTGTATGCCAAATATGCAAAAATTGCCCATTTGATGTATGTGGTTCTGCATATTTGTCATTTATCGGCGATTGCTTTGTGCTATACGCATATCAAAAGTTTCTCTTTTATTTACTTTTGACATAATTCAGGGTATTTTTCAGCTGTTTTCGCGCATGATTTTGCGCAAATTGGCATGATTTTCCATCTCTTATTATGCGCCGCACGGTGTCTTCAAACCGATTCGTGCAATATTAATTTTTGGCTTTATTTCCAACATTTTTGCAAATTTTGTTTTAAATTTTACTCGATTTTTACGTAATTTCAATATATATTCATAAATACAATTTCTGTCAAAATTGTATACATTTTTATATTTTGACTAAAAATTTTTAAATTTTTAAAATTTCGGTTACGATTCGTTTTTTCTATTATTTTGGTTGCGCATTATGCAATGCCTTTTTTGAATTGAAAAGGTCCGTATCTGTTTATAAAATGGCTTTGTTGATTGATAAAACGAAATATTCGATATGACATATTCAAAGAGAAAAGTGCAACGGAACACGCACAGACAACACGTGCGTGAGATATGAGCAAGGAGGCTTGAAATGACAGAAGCTATTTTAAATTCAAATGCAAGAGTTGAAGAAGAGATTTGGTTCCGCGGAATGCATACAGAAAATAGTGACGGCAGCAGATGCTATTTTATCTGCAGCAAGCTCTTAAGCGTATTTGATGAGCTTACAGGTGCTTACAAGAACTCCATATGTTCTATTTCCTCAGATCCTACTAAGGAATGCACGACAGATTGTAAAAATTTTGCAAATTGCGCCGAATGCACAGGCTTCTCCGCAGTAAGATGCCAGGAATGCAATTTCGTTAAGTAATTGCAAAGATGCGATTTGCGATTGCGAATCCATAATTTGATAAAAGATCCTTTAAGAAATTACTTTAATTATTAAAGGACTTGTATGTTAAAAAGCTTGTACAAATTCATAAGGCTGCGAGATTTAATCGGCAATTATCGACGGCCGTGAATTTACTACATAAAGATTATCACGATAGATTCTTTCCTAGTCAAAATCTATTATGAGATAACTCCCTCAAACCAAACATCCACCGCACATCATGCGAATACCGGAAGAATTCACATGATATGCGGCGGATGTTTTTTGTGTCCGTTTTGTGCGCGTTTCTTTGTTGGTTTGTCACTGTTGGTTTGTCACTGTTGGTTTGTCACTGTTGGTTTGTCACTGATTTGTCGCTGATTTATCGCGGAAATATTTCGAGAGACTCGCCTGTGCTGAGCATGAAAAGCTGTGTACTTACTTCATCCTCGCCAAGAGCGGTTTTCACTACATCTGCATAAAGCATCAGCTGATTTCTGTATGTATCAGCAATCTTTGCGTAGGATGCCTGTCTGTCCCTGCGATTCACCTTATCCGTCTTATAATCGACTATTACGATGCCCTCGCTGTCTTTGAAGCAGCAATCGATTATTCCTTGCAGGATAACATTTTCGGGCAGCTCTTTTCTTATTTTTTCGGCTGTTTTGCTGTCTGCAGCAAGTGCCGCTATCTCGTCACGGTGCTTGCGAAGTGTAAACGGCCACTCGCGTTTTACCCACTCGGCATTATATATCCTTCGTCCGACAGGTGATTTTAAAAATGCCGTTATCTGACTGACTGAGACTGTTTTCGCTTCCTTTTCTGTCAGAAGATTTCTCTCTGTCAGTGATTGGACAAATTCCTCTGCATATTTTTCATCTATGCTGTCCGGATCTCTGTCATAAGGCACAAGTTCCAAAACGGTGTGCATTATCGTACCTCTCATCGCAGGTGTGATGCCTTCATCCGGCTTCATAAATGACGGAACAATAGCCGAGCAGCTTTCAATCCAGTTTTTCGGCATGCCGGGCTGCGGCATGCTTTGCGCGCGGTTCATGCTGTGCGCGCTGTGTAAATCGTGCGCGTTGTGTAAATCGTGTGCGTCATTTCCATCGGTCATGCCATACGAGCCTTCTAAGGACTGCCTATAGCTTTCGGTAAGGAGCTCTGACACATCCGAAAATCTCTCGTCTCCGCGTTTGCCTGCAAATTGCATCTCGGCAATCAGATCGTCTGTGTATGCGACTTCTATTGAATCTGTTTCGGGTTCTTCGTCGTTTTCGACAGTCTTTTCGACGGTCTTTCCGGCGATATTTTCAGCGGTATTTCTTCCGCTGCCGCACGCAATCGAGTCTTGCAATAACGCACTGCCGGTTTCGCAGGCAGCTGAACTCTGCGCCGGTTCATCGTCACCTCTAAGCTTCTTGTTTAGGCCCGATACCGTAAATTTTGATTTCGTATCCATATCGGATTCGTGCGGATAAACAAAGCTGAATCTTTCACTTATCAATGCGGCCAGTTCGTTTTCCCTGTCGAATGCAGGAAATCCGTTTTCAAGTTCGCCGCGAAGGATTTCAAGCGCCTCATCATCTGCTTTCACTTCGTCGGAAAGAGACTGCCGTGTCTCAATATTGCAGATCAGACCCGCAGGCTTAATATTTGGGATGATCCAGTCAAGCGGACTTGAAACCTTGACGCTCACCTGACTTATTCCTGTCTCAAAAGCTGCCTCAAGCTTCTCAAACTTTTTTTCCGGATTTTTCATTCCGCCCACAAGCACGAGCTCGTCCATTGCGCGAGTCATGGCAACGTAGAGAATTCTCATCTCCTCTGCAAGACCTTCTTCCCTTCTTCTTGATTTTATGAGAGTCTGCATCAGAGTCTCCGCCTTGCAGTTGCTTTCGTAATCGACATATTCGAGTCCGATGCCGAGGTCCTTGTGCATCACGGCATCTTCGTTCCTTGAGCTGTATCTGAATCTGCTTCCGAGGCTTGCCAAAATAACCACCGGAAACTCAAGTCCCTTGCTTTTGTGTATGGTCATTATTCTGACGGCGTTTTCCGCACCGGTGCTGCTTGCGCTCTGGCCGATTTTGACATTATTTTTATCGAGAAGCTCTACGTATTTTATAAATCCGAAAAGTCCTTTGCCCTGGGACTCCGAATATGCCGCCGCGCGGTCGACCAGTGCTCTGAGGTTTGCGGCGCGGATGTCTCCCTGCGGAAGTGCCGAGGCATATGCATAATAGCCGCTCTCGCTCATCAGCATCCACACGAACTCATCAAGCGGCATATATCTTGACTTGACCTTCCAATTCTTCAATTTTTGCAATGCATTTCGGCATTTTTCATTTTCAGATGCGAGAACTGCGTCACAATAACTTCCGTATTTGTGAGCCAGCCTTATGTCCACAAGCTCTCCCACGGAAATGTCAAATATAGGCGATCTGAGAACGCTCAGAAGAGGAATGTCACGGCGTTTGTTGTCAATTACGCGCAAAAGATTCATAAATACTTCTATTTCCATTGTGCGGAAATAATCATCGTCCGCTTCCACATATCCGGCAATGCCTTTTTCCTTGAGTGCCTTGGCATAAATATCACCTTTTCCGCTCACTCCGCGAAGAAGTATCACGATGTCCTTCATGCCGACCTTGCGCTCTGCGCCTGCCTTCGAGTCATATATCTTTTGTCCGAGCCTTTGGCTGACCAGATTTGCGACAAGTTTCGCCTCAAGCTCTTTGCTCTGCAGCTCAGCAAGTTCTTCGTCAATTTCTTCATCCTTGTATGAATGTGCGGTACTGCTTTCGTTGCCGGCACGCTTTTTACATGACAGTACATTCTTGTCAGTCGTCCCGTCCTCTCCGACATTCTTCGAATCTGTTTCATCGGCAAGCCTTACTTCTATTTCGTCTATAAGCTTCGGCTCAATCTTCGTTGTGTCAAGTATGTGCAGCATAACGGGTCTGTCGAGGTCGCCTTCGTACTCAACGCCCTTTTTTAACGAAGCATTCTCGTCATAATCTATCCCGCCGAGCTCGCGATTCATAATATTTGAAAATATCCCGTTTACGGCGCGGACAATATTTCCTTTGCACCGGAAATTTTTGTTTAGATCTATCCTGCGTCCGTTTATATCCACACGCTTAAAAAATTCGTCATTTCGGCTTTCGACTGTCGTTTCAACGGATTGCACGCTCTCTTCCGAAGCCGCGCCGCTGGCTGATACTTTCGGCTCTGCAACTCTTTCGCCGGTTTTTGGCTCTGCGCTGCTTTCGGCAGCTTGCGCC
>CAVCIY010000022.1:0-8061 GCA_963602445.1 Lachnospiraceae bacterium
GTCTTTGCCATCTGCCTGCACTGCGATCAGCTCGTGCTATGCGCCGCCTTGCGCCGGGCATGCACTTCGCCTGTCTGTACCTGTCCTGCGCTGTCACCGCCTTGCGCCCGGCAATCACTTCGCCGGTCTACACCTGTCCTGCGCTGTCACTGCCTTGAGATTGTCCCGCACCGGCAGTATCCTATCTGCCATGGCATTATCTAAATTATATAAAGCTTTCTGTTAAAGCATATTTTTCATGTTATCACATTTTGCTTATAAATCTTAGCGAATATGAAAATTTGGCATGGCTTTATTTGATTTTAGCAAGAAGTGTGAATATTTGTCATTTTTTGACTTTCGACTCCGGATTTTCCTTGCATGAAAGAATTGCCTTTTCTTTGCGTGGAAAATTTGCCTTTTCTTTGCGTGGAAAAAACATATTGTCTTCGGCAATAAGTATAGATTATACTTATTGTAATGGTTTTTCCGGCGCCTATCGAATGTGCGAAAACGGCATGCGATTTGTCGATGTAAATCGATTGCGCATAGCACGGCATATGGAGAATTTAAAATGAACGACAAAATATATAAATTAGTTATCATAGGTGCCGGCGCTGCAGGTCTGTATGCCGGCGCTGCAGCTGCAAGCCTTTGCCGCGGCACAGACGGCTCAGATTCCGGCCGCGGCACGAGGACTGCAAATTCCGACCGCGGCAATGGTCTACAGACAGATATAAATACTTCCGACATTATTATCTTGGAAAAAATGAATTCGCCTGGAAAAAAGCTTCTTATTACCGGCTCAGGGCAGTGCAATCTCACGCACACAGGAACGGCAAAAGAACTTCTGCCTCATTACAACGATGCATCAGACAAGATCAGAAAAGTTCTTTATTCACATTCAAATTCCGAAGTGATGACTGCCTTCGAAAAGTGGGGGCTTCCGCTGACGGTCAGAAGCGACGGCAAGGTTTTTCCCAAATCAATGAAGTCGAGCGACGTCCTTGACACTATGCTTGACCGGATAAATCGCGCCGGAATAAAGCTTTATTGCAATCAGGAGTGCACCGGCATTCAAAAAGACGGTCGTTTCTGGCGCGTAATATGCTCAAATCACAGCTACCGCACCGAAAATATACTTATTACATCGGGCGGCGCTTCTGTGCCTGCCACAGGCTCGGACGGTTCTCTTACCGAAATCATCCGAAAATTGGGCATAGAAACCTCCGAACTGTCACCTGCGCTCGTTAAGGTATTTGTTCAAAATTACCCATTTTCAGATCTTTCCGGGATCTCATTTCCAAATGCCGAATTGAAAATCATTCCGCGAAAAACGTCTGCATTCACTCAAACCGGCTCTGCACCTGCCCGAACCGACTCCGCAACCTCCCGAACCAGCTCTGCACCTGCCCGGACCGGCCCCGCACTCACCCGGACCGGCCCGGTCCTTCTCACACATGACGCTCTTTCCGGGCCCTGTATTCTTGACAGCAGCAGAAATATCTTCACAGGAGACACTATCTCGATAAATTGGATTTCAGGCAGCAACGGCTCGCACGGCAACGGCTCGCACAAGACCGGCGCCGGCATCGTCACGCAAATGTTTAGAGACCGGCTTCTTGAAGCCTCGTCCGGCTCAAAATCACGCGTCTCGACCGTCGTGAGCGAAACACTAAAAAATATGGGCTTCGACATCCCAAACAGGTTTATAAAGCTGCAGCTCGACAGACTTGACGCAAAAAATACAAAAAAGAGTGCTTCACAAAAATGTGATCCGAAAACAGCAACCCTTGCTGCTTCTCCCGCCGCAGAGACGGGAAAGAAAATGTGGCACAAAATTGCCGCGATGTTTACCGAAGATACATTCTCAATAAGCGGCAAGGGCGGATTTGACGAAGCAATGTGCACGCGCGGAGGCGTCAGTCTCGAACATATAGATATGAAAACAATGCAATCAACCACACACCCCGGCATCTATTTTGCGGGAGAAGTACTGAATGTCGACGCTAATACCGGCGGATACAATCTCCAGTTTGCATTTTCGTCCGCAATGTGCGCCGTTAGGGCGATTCTAAGCAGTCACCGCAGCTAAAAAACTCACACCGCGACGAAAAAACTCACAGCGCGATGCGATAAAAACTGCATTGCGGCGAAACTTACACCGCAACGAAAAAACTCACACCGCGACGGTCGCTTCCGACCGTCGCGGTGTGAGTATAAAGGAATCAAAATCCCATATCTTTTATCTATGCTAATGCTGCCTTTGCAGTTTCAACGAGAGCAGTGAAGCCCTCTGCATCATGGATAGCCATTTCTGAGAGCATCTTTCTGTTGATGCTTACGCCTGCCTTCTTAAGACCGTCCATAAGGCGGCTGTATGAGATGCCGTTCATTCTTGCTGCTGCATTGATTCTTGCGATCCAGAGTCTTCTGTATTCTCTCTTCTTGTTCTTTCTTCCGATATATGCAGATCTGAGGGATCTCATAACTGCAGGATTAGCTGCTCTGAAAACCTTGCTTTTCTGTCCGTAAAAGCCCTTAGATAACTTTAATACTTTCTTATGCTTTTTCTTTGCATTTACTGCCTTCTTAACTCTTGCCATTTTATATTACCTCCCTGCACTGAAACTATACGTTGAGAACTGCACTGATTCTCTTCTGGTCAGCGCTTGTAAGTGTAGTACCTTTTCTGAGATTTCTCTTTCTCTTCTGGCTCTTCTTTGTAAGTATATGACCCTTGTAAGCCTTATGTCTTGCAACCTTGCCTGAACCTGTAACCTTAAATCTCTTCATAGCTCCTCTGTGGGATTTCATTTTAGCCATTTTGTGCCTCCTGATAATAAATACGTTAGTTAATCTTTCTTTGGTGCCAAAACCATAATCATGCTTCTGCCCTCGAGCATCGGCTTCTTTTCAATCACCCCGACTTCAGAAACAGCTTCGGCAAACTTTTCCATAACCTGCTTGCCGACATTTGCATATCCCTTTTCTCTTCCTCTGAATCTAAGGCTTACCTTTACCTTATCTCCGTCCTGAAGGAACTTGGCTGCATTTTTAGCCTTAACCTGAAGATCATGGCCTTCTATGAAAGTGCTTACGCGAATTTCTTTAACCTGAGTAATCTTCTGTTTTTTTCTGGCTTCTTTTTCTTTTTTCTGAAGCTCGTATCTGTACTTGCCATAATCCAAGATCTTGCAAACCGGCGGCTTTGCAGACGGAGCGATATTTACCAGATCAAGCTTCTTCTCCGCTGCAATAGTGAGAGCCTTCGATGTAGGCATAATACCAAGCTGCGAACCATCTGTATCTATAACTCTTACTTCTTTTTCACGGATCTCTTCGTTGATCTGATTTTCTTTACTGCTAATGATTAAGCACCTCCTATTTTGAAAGCATAAAAAAGCGGGTATCGAAAAATACCCGCTGCAAAAGTTCGAAATCTTGACAAATTCGATTCTTATTAACCCTGCTGGCTGTGCCGCAAGGTGAGAAGCGGATAACTTCTTCTTCATGCTACCTTGAGATTATACCTTTTATATTCCCGCCTGTCAACGCTTATCGCCATCTTTTTTCGGAAATTTCTCCGATTTTCGGCGGATTTCTGCCGGCTTCTCATCAAAATTTCTCCGGTTTTTCGGCGGATTTCTGTCGGGTTCTCATCAAAATTTCTCCGATTTTTCAGCGGATTTATGCCGGCTTCTCGGCAAATTTCCTCCGATTCTCGGCGGATTCTTCTATTATATTTCTAAAAATTCTAAAGTTTAATCCTCAAATAACGGTGTGGAGAAATATCTTTCTGCTGTATCAGGGAGGACTGTCACCACAGTCTTTCCCTTTCCGAGCTTTTTGGCGAGCTTAAGTGCGGCAGCGACATTTGTGCCGCTTGAGATTCCGCACATGATGCCTTCTTCCTTTGCAAGCCTCTTCGCCGTATCAAGTGCTTCTTCATCCGTAACGATATATATATTGTCATAAATTTGCTTATTCAGAATTTCGGGAACAATGCCGTCACCGATTCCCATTTGAAGATGTGTGCCGACGGTTCCTCCTGCGAGAATGGCTGCATTTTCAGGTTCAACCGCCCAGATTTCTATATCGGGATACTGAGCCTTGAGAACTTCGCCTATTCCTGTAATAGTTCCGCCCGTGCCTATTCCGGAACAGAATCCGTGTATATGTCCCGCAACCTGTTCCATTATCTCAAGAGCTGTATGATTCTTGTGCGCCAGCGTATTGTTCTCATTTTCAAACTGCTGAGGCACGAAAACTTTCGGGTTCTCTTCAGCCATCCTCAGTGCTGTTTGAACGCATTCTTCGATACATGCGCCGATATCACCGTCATCGTGAACAAGGATAACCTCAGCACCGTAGTGATTTACAAGCTTGCGTCTTTCCTCACTTACCGAATCCGGCATGATAATAATAGTCTTGTATCCGCGTACGGCTCCCACAAGTGCAAGCCCGATGCCCTGATTGCCGCTGGTAGGTTCAACTATAACGGTATCCTCATTTATAATACCTTCCTTTTCGGCAGCAAGAATCATATTATATGCTGTTCTTGTCTTGATGGATCCGCCGACATTCAGGCCCTCAAACTTCACCAAAACCTCCGCTGATTCTGGATCGTTCATTTTCCCCAATCGAATAATAGGAGTATGGCCTATAGCCTGCAAAACATTATCATATATCATCGCATTTACCTCTTCTTTAAATTATATTGATTTTGTAATCATGCTTTCCGGCGCCGCACCGCCTCGGCCTTGCAATTGCAAGCTTCTCTGTCCGTATCGCCTCGATTTTTCAATCGCAAACTATTCTGCACGCACCGCCTCGATTTTTCAATCGCAAACTTTTCTGCACGCACCGCCTCGGTTTTGTAATCGCATAATTCTGTGCCGCCGCCGTAAGAAAGCTCAGCATTTCAATTTTACCATGTAAAGTGCAATGAATAAAGTACAAAATTATTTTTGACATGCATCAGACTGCTTTTCCTTCCATGCGCATCATACGAGCACTGCGCTGCCTTGGTGTTGCTTCGACCTACGATTCCGTCTTCGTGTCACGACTGCAAGCATTCCCGCATTCGCATTGCGTCAGCACACATTCTTGCATTCGCATCACGTCAGCACACATTTCCGCATTCGCGTCACGTTAGAATTGTCTAACCGCATTCGGGCATGTTATAATGATAGACACATTTGATTTTTCCAAAATCATACAAAAAACAATAATTTCTGTTATCAAATCAGCAATAGATTTTACCGGCAAATCAGCAATAGATTCTACCGGCAAATCAGCAATAAATTTTACTGTAGGAGGCCGCGTTATGGCAATATTTTTATTGGTGTTCGGTACCGTTTTTGTTGCGGAAATGGGAGATAAGACTCAGCTTCTTCTTGTCGCTATGGCCGGAAAGTATAAGGTTTCTCAGATTCTTACCGGCACATGGCTTGCAACTGTACTTCTAAACGTGCTCGCAGTAGCAGTAGGCGCGGCTTTGAGCAATTATCTCGACATGCGAATTATCAAAACTATTGCCGGGATTGCATTTTTCTGGTTTGCATTGTCTTCTCTTTCTGAAGACGATGACGACGAGGAACTGAAAGAAGGACAAAAAAAAGGAATCGCATCAATACTTGCGATTTTCGGAACGTTCTTTATCGGAGAGCTCGGTGACAAAACTCAGCTTGCGGCCATCACTCTTGCAGCTTCATACACCAAGGGAAGCTTTGCAAATGCTTTTGCTGTATTTGGCGGAAGTACTCTCGCACTCATTGCTGCGGACTTTATAGGACTCATCGCAGGCCTCTTCCTAAAGAGCAAGATGCCTACGAGTCTCCTAAATAAGATTTCTTGTATTATTTTTGCCATATTTGGCGCTGTAAGTATACGTGAAGCCGGAAAGCTGATATTCACATCCTCCGCCGCAGCTTCGTGGCTGATTATGGCTGCATCGGTTATTATATTCGCAATCCTTGCTATTCTTAAAATCAAAAAAATATCGGCAGCTTCAGGCGAATCTTCGTCAAAAGAATAGTCTCGACTCTAAACGACTCTCAGCTTCATAAGCATATTTTGCATGTCCTCAGGCAGGTCGGCTGTGCATACGGCAGCAGCACCGCTTACCGGCTGTTCAAATTCGAGCGACGCGGCGTGAAGTGCCTGGCGATCGATCATTTCCGGGTCCTCATGTCCGTAAAGAGTGTCGCCTACAAGAGGATGCCCTATGTGAGACATATGTACCCTGATCTGGTGGGTTCTCCCCGTCTCAAGCCTCAGCTTGACAAGCGTATAACCGCCGCCCTCTGCCTTTGCATCAAAGAATCTTTCCTCGACCTCATAATGAGTGACGGACGGCTGGCCGTCCGCCATAACCGCGCGGTGAATATCATCGGGATCCGGTCTTCCCGTAGGAAGGTCTATCGACCCGTGTTCTTCATTTATTATGCCGTGCACGACCGCGCGATATATCTTCTTCACTTTATTTTTCTGCATCTGTTGGACAAGAACGTCCTGAGCGTGGGAATTCTTGGCAACGATCAAAAGACCGCTCGTATCCCGGTCAAGCCTGTTTACAAAACGTATCTTAAAGCTTGTATTGGTTTTTTCCATATATCTCATGAGTCCGTTTGAAATAGTTCCTACCGGATGGCCTCTCGTCGGATGAACGACTACACCGGGCTGTTTGTTTATTATCAGCAGATCAT
The DNA here is from genome assembly GCA_963602445.1 of Lachnospiraceae bacterium. Lineage (GTDB taxonomy): Bacteria > Bacillota > Clostridia > Peptostreptococcales > Anaerovoracaceae > Alangreenwoodia. The sequence goes on from CAVCIY010000022.1 coordinate 6,690, forward strand.
CATCCTCATAAGCGACATTTATCGGGATGTCCTGCGGTATAAAGGAACACCTTTCTTCCGGCAAATCGACCTGGATGACGTCACCCTCGATAACATCGGCAAAAAGCTTCACAGGCCTTCCGTTTCTCAAAACCGTGCCCTCTGTCTTCAGTTTTCTCGTCAGCCTCGACGAAAATCCCAGTCTTTTTCTGAGAATCATCTTGACCGTAGTCTCGCCATCCTCAGCCTTCACAATATATATAAAACGCTGGCTTCCCTCAACCGGAGCCTGCTTTTCGCCAAGCTCACCTCTAACGATATCGGTGAGCTCTCTTTTCAAACTCTTCTCTGACATAAAAATATTCCTATCGCCAAACACTCGCCGCCCAAGCTCCAACCGTCGCCTAAGCCGCAATCACTGCCTAAGTTCCAACCGTCGCTCAAGCTGCAATCGCAGCCTGCGACCTGAGCATCACCAAAGCATTAAGCACCGCCCGAATTCCATTGCGCCGCCCAAGCTTCTATCACCGCACAAGGCTTCATGCACTTAATTACAGAATCTTATCCTTTATCTTGCTCCAGAAATTGTAATTGCTGAAACGTATAATCTTTGCCCTTCGCTCCGCAACATGCACAACTACCTTGCGGACGTTGTCACGCGCAACTATCTGACCGTCTTCTATAACAACTACATAACGTTCTTCGTCTTTTGCCGGAAATATTTCGATAGTCTTGTTTGTAGGCACGATAATGCCCGATGTAAACGACCTGAATGCAGAATTGTTTACCGGCGCAATCGGCGTAACCTGCAGCATATCAACCTCAGGATCCACAATGACTCCGCCAAGCGAGTAATTGTATGCCGTGCTTCCCGAAGGAGTACATATGAGCATGCCGTCACCGCTGAATCGCGAAATATATTTCTCGCCGATAAACATATCAAGGTGCATCAGACGTTCACCTTCCCCGCGTATAACGATTTCATTTATGGCAGTGATCTGCTTCATGCCGCTGTCGGTCTCGATTTCCGCAGAAAGTGCGGCATTTTCCTGTATATAATAATCGCCTCTCTTCAGCATCGCGATAAATTCGTCTATGCCGTCCGTTCTGATTTCCTGAAAGAAGCCCAGGTGTCCTGTATTTATCCCAACTATCGGCGCCTCCGGGAAGTTGTAATTTCTCAAAAGGCGCAGCAGGGCGCCGTCGCCCCCGACACAAAAAATCAGGTCGGCTTCATTGTAATCTTCTGTATATTCGGCTCCCTCGGCTGCCATTTTTTCCATAACTACGCGAGATATCTTCTCGGAAGTTTCATTCAGATTTGCGTAAATATTGAATTTTTTTATCATAATACTGTATAAACTCCTCAAGATAAAAGCACTTCAAGACATAA
>CAVCIY010000023.1:0-47978 GCA_963602445.1 Lachnospiraceae bacterium
GCCGCGACTCATCCGACACGCCTTCGCCCTTCACACCGCCGTGACTCATCCGACACGCCTTCGCGGCTTTTGGAATAATATGCCTATCATTATACATCAATAATTGCAGGATTTGAACATTAAAATTTACTTAAAATGTATAATATCAGTTGACTAAATACCCATTAATGCGCAAAAATACCCTCTCCTGTGACTCACGCATCCTCCTACAGATACGTCACCTCACAGGAGAAGGTAAAAAATGGCTCCGTGTATCAGACCGGTGTTTTAGCTCTGCGCAGCCGGCAGGCTGTCTGTCTTTCCGGTTATATATTCTAATAAGCAGATCGCATCTTCCGTGTTCGAACTGCCGTCAGCGTTTACATCTATCGCGTCTATGAAAGGCTGACTCAGGCCGAGCAAATCGCCGCATGAAGCATAAAGCAGCATCATGCCGGCATCCTTTACCGTTATCGCCCCGTCCGCATCAATATCTCCATATTCCGCAGCCTTTTCCAGATCACAGACAAGAGAACGCGAATTAACCGCCGCAAGCGTGCCCTCCACAGTATCGCAGAGCGGCTCTCTCACCGAATAAATATACCGCTGACCCTTGGTCAGAATATATGTGCCATTTGCGTCCGGCAAGACTATATCGCCTTTTATGTCATTTCCCAGGTTGTCCGATGATACTGTATACAGCGTCTTTGTCGCTTTCGCAGATGCTGTGCCGTTTGAATATCTTGCCTGAATGGTTGCTGTGACAGTCCCACTCATATCGCCGAGAAGACTTTTTACTGCTGCCGCAAAATCAACTACTCCCCAGCCGAAGCCTAGATCCTGCCCGGATTCGGTTGTGCCCTGAGTGCTCGTCTTTCTTACGGCTGTATCCTTTAATAATGCCTTAAATTCACTCTGTGTGATGTCGTTGTCTATACTCTTGCAAATAGCCCCAAGAGCAGCCACCTCAGGTGCTGAGAAGCTTGTACCGCTGCCGATGCGATATCCGTCCGTACTTGTATATCCGACGCTCGTAACAGATGTTCCCGGTGCCGATACCCATACTTTGTTCTCGTAGCCGGTGCCGTTGTCCGAGGAAATAATCTCCGAAAAAGACGAAACCTCGTCATCCTTTGTCGTCGATCCGACTCCGATACAAAATTGCGCAGGATACTGTGCCGTAGTATCCCCGTTGTTTCCTGCCGATGCGACAAGTAAGAGCCCTGCCGCCTCCGCATTTGAGACGGCATTTTTCAGAGACGTGATATAAGTGTCCGTTCCAAAACTCATATTTACGACGCTGATATTCAGTCCTGACTTTCCACGGCTGTTTACAAAGTCAGTCTTTTCCTGAGTGACATAATTGAGTGATGACGCAAGAACGCTCGACTTTGTCTTTCCGGTGCTCGAAAAAACTTTTACCGGCTGAATCTTGAAGCTCTGCCCTATACCGGCAATCCCTTCCTGATTATTTTTCTTGGCGATGAGCATTCCCGCGATGAAAGTGCCGTGTCCGATCTCGTCAGAATCATCTGTCGAATCCGGATAAAGATTTATGGGACTTACAACCCTTGTATAATCGATATCTTCATGCTCCATATATAACCCCGAATCCAGAATAGCGATTATAGGCGTGTCATTTGACGAATTTCCGTCATAATCCATATCGACGCTGTCATCGAGATCCTGACCCTCGATTCCGAGCGCCCACACATCCTCCACATTCATCTTGCTAAGATTATATTGGTAACTGTTGTAATTGTAATATGTATCATTTGGCGCAGAAACACTGTAATCCAAATATACATAATAATCAGGCTCAATATATTCTATATACTTTTCAGGAATATTCTCCTTGATATCCTCTAGGCTATCCGCCGTATAGACACCGTCCGAATTTTCTAAGATTTCCATACATGAGTCATTCTCAGTACTATCACTTCCGACACTGCCACTTCCGACACTGCCACTTCCGACACAGTCACTTCCGACACTGTCATCTCCGATACCTCCATCTTCTGTACTGTCACAACTTACACTTTCCAAGCTGCCGTTCTCGCCCAAAACCACTTCACCGGAAGCACTCGAGAGATTTGATGAAGCTTTCTCGTCAATAATATCCTCGACTATCTTGTCTACCCGGTCTTCGTAACCCTCAGCAGCCTGAAAAACATATCCGTCATATTCGTCTCCGTTTTTCTCGGCATCAGCCGTCAAAAGCTCAGCAATTTCAAATACATCTTCATTGCATTTTTCTTCAACTCCGGCCTCGGCTGCAAGACCCGTTGTGTCTCCGTTCGCATCAGCCGAACTTTCCTCGACAGCAAAAACCGCTGCGTCTCCATTCGCCCCGGCATGACTTTCCTCAGCTGCGACAACCGGCATGGCACCAGAACCAAACATAACCAAAGCAATCAGCAATGAAATTTTCTTCACAAAAACCTTTTTCACCTTTTCTTCCCCCATTATTTAACTGCTATTCCTATTATTTTTTATTTTATAAGATAGAAATCAGTTCGTCAAATCATTTTTCTTTGCATCGACAAATACATTGCCGCTCGGTGACATGCCGGAATTTTACACTGCCGGAATTTTCCGCACTAAAAAAAGCAGACCCTTTGCCTAAGCAAAGAGTCTGCCGAAAATCAATTTCTTATATCAAAATATCTTTTAATTTATCTTACCGAGAATATCCTGTCTGTAAGGACATTTCTTTGTCTCTTTGATTTTCTTATGATGCCGTCAATTAAGCTACTTCACTAGCTTCAGGAATGTAGATGTAAATCTTGGCAACTTCATCCTTAGCATTCTTTACAACCCATACAGTTGCATTTTCAAGAGCGTCAGCATCTTCGAGCTCAACTACTGTCTTAGCTTCTGCAGTGATTTCTTCAGAATCTGTAGCATTTACGATATATACAGGAACGTCGTCTGCTGCCTTAATTTCATCGTCATTAATCATTAAGAGTCCGCCATTATTCTGAACTTTAGCACCCGTAACAGTTGGAGCTACAGACTTAGCTTCTGTTCCCTTAATTGATTCGTAAAGAGTACCAGCTTCAAGTGCAGCCTTAGATGTTAAACTATCAAGCTTGCCGTCAATAGCTACGCTATATTCTACGCCATCTGCTGTTTCGTCGCCTGCTTCTAAAACAAGTACATTTTCAGAAACTGCTGCTGCATCTTCATGAGCATATACATAAACAACTTCTGCTATAGCATCAAAGCTACCCTTAGAAGCAACATTTACTACATAACCGTTTGCAGCTGCCATATCTTCAACATTCTTATATCCTGTGAATGTAGTAACTGTACCTGCCTTGATCTTTTCAGCTACGTCATAATCTGCATCAGCTGCTGCATCATCTTCATCATATTCAGGATTTTCTTCATAGTCAGCTACGATATATAAAGTCTTCTTGTTTGCCTTCATACTGCCAACAGTTGTGAGATCCTTTTCGATTTCAGCATTTTCGAGGAGTTCATATTTGATATCTTCATTTTCTTCCTCAACAGCCTCAACCTTATAGAGACCCTTCTTTTCGTTCAGGCTGAACTTAACGAGCTTGTCTTCGAGGCTTGCTGCGTCTGCGTTAAGAAGGTCGATTTCTTCTACTGTACCGTCAAACTTAACAACAGTTGCAGTACCCTTGTCGAATTTAATATCCTGTTGAGCCTTGCCATTTACTGTCTTCCAAGAAGTCTTGTAGCTTACGTCTGCAGAGAGTACGAAACCGTATTCGCCGTCTGCTACTTCATCCTGCTTCTGAGCTACATAGTATCCGTAAGGATCTACATACCAAGAAACTTCACTCTTGCCAACCTTTGGAGCTGCTACAGCATTTACATGCTTTTCAACTGCCTTGTCACCGATTGTAGCTGTCTGTGTCTTTGAGCTGTACTTAGATACAACGCCGTCAACAGTTTCGAGTTCCTGGATGTAAAGGCTGATTTCAGTAGCCTCAGATTCGTCTACTACGTACATAACTGTATCGCCGTCTTCAACATCGCCCTTTACAACTGTAGTCGTAACGTCCTTATCTTCATCAACTACACTTGAGAAGATATCGCCTGTGATATCTAAAGCTTCGCCATCAACAGTAGACAGAGTGTATTCAGTATGAGCGCCAACCTTCTTAGTTGCGTCTACGTCCTTGATTTCTACCTGACCTACATTACCGAGGATTTCGCAAGCGATATATTCATCCTTAGTATCTGTAGCGAATAACTTGATATTTGCGCCGTTGTAATCTGCTTCGTCGAAGTTCTTGTCGTCAGAAAGGGATTCAAGAGTTACTTCCTTGAAGTTTTTCACTTCTGCTCCATTGACATAAGCCTCTACGATAGTAGCGTCTTCGCCTAATTCGTCAATAGCATCTTCAAGATCTACGGAACCTTCTGCAACATATGCTGCTTCATCAACATAAGTGCCGATTTCTTCCTTTTCGTACTTCCAGTTGTCTGCAGGATATGCAAATTCTGCATCTACTCTGTCGAATACGAGGTCAGGATAATGTTCTTCTGCGAATTCTACATAACCGTCATCTTCGATAGTGCCATATTCAATTTCTGCACCCTTCGTATCAACATCTGCTTCAACCTTAGTTGCCTTTAAACCTGTAACTGTGAATAAGTCAGATTTAATATTAGCATATGCGCTATCATATTCAACCAAAGGTGCCTTCAGAGTGTTGTAAGCATAGAGAGCTGCTTCTTCTCTTGTAGCAGGAGCGCTTCCTTCTACCTTCTTGTCGCCAACAAAGAGGCCTGCATCCTTAGCAAGCTTTTCTGTGTTCTTAACCCATGCACTGCCTACGAGGCCTGCCTGGTCAGCATCATAACCGATAGCTACGAGGAGCATCTTTGCGAACTGATCAGCAGTAACGTTGCCCTGAGGGTTGAACTTGTTGTCACCAACGCCTGCGATAAAACCTTCTTCAACGCCGTAAGCGATGTAACCTGCAGACCATCTGTCAGCAGCTACGTCTTCAAACGGAGCCTTTTCTGCAACTAACTTTTCAGCATCTTCTTCACCGAGAAGGAGTGTGCTGATGATCTTTGCTGCCTGTTCTCTCGTAACATCACCAGTCGGCTTAAATTCTGTACCGCTTGCAGTCTTGATACCATCGAGCACGCCGATAGCTACCAGTACTTCAACAGCTTCAGTATACTGAATGCTTGAAGCATCTGCAAATTCTGGTGTTTCAACAGTTGCTGTAGCAGTTGCTACATCTTCTGCTGCAAATGCCATAGTTGGCATAAGGCAGATAACCATTGCGAGAGAAAGTACAATTGAAATTACTTTCTTCATTCTTAGTTCCTCCTTTAAGAATTACTTTTCCGAAGGGGTAAATATTTTTTTTATAATACAAACTATCCGCCCCTTCCGAAGATAATTTGACATAAATATAGAACTGTTATAGGTTATCCCTTACAGACTCTATCACTAGGATTATACATTTCAAACAACATCTAGTCAACATTTTGTCTGAAATGTAATAGACCTGTAATAAACCGCAAATGCTTATTTTTCAATGTATTTGGACAATTGCCAAAAATTTTTGGATTTTGTGTTTTTTTATAAATTGTCACTTTTATTTGCGATTTTTACAGCTTTTCGGTCCTTTCAGACCTTGTTTCAATCCGCGCTGCCGGATTGATATGATCACCTGGCTGATACAGTTCTTGAATCAACAATCAACGCAATTACCGAACTAATACTGCTGCCAAATCGATATAATCATCGGACTGATTCCGTTGCCGGATCGACTGTTACTGGATTGATATATATCTCGTCAGTGATCTGATGGCCTTGCAGCCTGCATAAGAATCACTGTAGCAGCGGTAGTATGTCACTATCCTATATACCTCGCCCGTCGTCAGCGTAACGACATTTCCGCCAGATACTTCTTCGGCTACCGTCTCAACTGCGGTATCGGTCATCCTGTATACACTATATGAGACAAAATCAGGATTATTCTTTTCCGCGAGATTTACTGCCATGGAAACTGAAGCATTTTCAGCATGGTAAGGATTCTGCTCCGCGCTTGCTCTGCTACCGAAAATGTAATTCGAAGCTGCATTTCCGTCAATAGATACGCTCTCAAGCGCTCCGTCTATCCTCTTGAGCGTGATAGTATACTTCTTGCTTCCGTAACCTCTCTGGGTACTTCCTGTATTTATCACGATTGTCTGCTCGTTGCTGCCATTCTCAACTTTGAGGCTGCACGAAATGATTCCGTCCTGAACTTCTGTCTTTGCATCCTTGCCTTGGTACTTCACACTATATACAGTGCCCGGCACATAGTCGGATGCCTTTTCGTCAAGAGTAAGCTTGAGATTCAGCTCGAGCTCTGTCTCAGACGTAGGAATGTAATAGTCGAAATATTCTGACGATATCGGAAGGATAGTATATGATGTCGTCGATGAATCCAGACCGTCGTGTCTGATCGTGAGCATGCTGAGCTTTGGTGTCTCACGCACGATAGTTACCCTTTCGGGATCGACACTTACCAAGTCACCTGTCGTAACAGTCGGAATGTCCATTTCATATGTAATATTGTCCGCGTATGCATTCAGAGTATTTAGTACACCCTTGCCTTCTATCACCAGACCGGATGCGGATACATCGCACACTTTGACCTCCGCGCCTTCATCTATACAGATGTTTGTCTTTGAGGCTGCTTTCTTTGCGTTTATATTTCCAATAACGCTTCCTGCGATTACATATATATCTATCTTTGCTTCATTTAATAAAATATTGTCAAATGTGCCTGCCAGAGTAAGGCTTGCTGCCCTTTCGACCGTAACATCCACAAAGCCCTTTCCGAAATCTCCTTTTTCCTTGAGATTTGATTCAAGGAGGATTTCCTCGTCCTTTGCGAAGGTTTTCATGATCGTTGTTTCACCCTTGGCACGAACGATGACACTTCCGTCATTTCTGTGAACAGTACACTTTGCGACCCTGCAATTCTGAATCTTTACGCCGCCTTCATGCTCAGGATTCAGATTCAGATATGGTGAATCATATTCCTTTGTCGGATATAAGTTGTCTGTATCGTTTGTCTGTTCATGTTCATTTTCTGCAGCATCGTCTGTCACATCTGCAGGTTCGTCTTGTGTTTCGTTTGCTCCGTCCGTTTGATCATCAGCTCCCGTCGCCTGATTGTCTGCTCCGCCTGTCTGACTATCTGTTCCGTTTGCCTGATTGTTTGCTCCGCCCGTCTGACTATCCGTTCCGGCTGCCTGATTGTCTGCTTCGCCTGTCTGACCATCCGTTCCGGTCGCCTGATTATCTGTACCGGCTGCCTGATTGTCTGCACCGGCCGGTTCTTCATCCTGAAGCGATGCACTCGATGTGTTTGAGGTATTTGCTGCATTTGTCGAACTTGTCGCACTCGATGCATTTGACGTATTTGCGGTGCTGCTCTGCTGCGTGTCGTCTTCCACATCAGTGTCTTCGCTCTCCTCAGTCGCTTCAGGGTCGAGACCGCCGCCCTCGATATTCAGATTTCCGAGGATTACGCAATTGCTGAAAACAGTTTCGCCGTCGCCGACCTTCGAACCTACTGAAATCTGATTTGCATATATAGTGTCTTTCAAAGTAACACCCGTCTGGATTACGGTCTGGTTCTTTGAAACGATATTTTCCTTTTCCTTTATCTCTACCAGGAGCTTTGCTGCCTGCGCTCTTGTGAGCTTCTTTTGAGGATAGAGATTTCCGTCGGTAGAACCGCTGATATATCCTTTACCTACCATCTTGCTCAGAGCCGTAGATGCCCACTCAGGAACATCCGCCGCATCCTTAAACTTTGACAGATCCGTATCACTTCCGGACGCAGGAACTATCCTCGAAAGCATAACTGCTGCCTGCTGTCTCGTGATGCTGTCCTTAGGTCCAAAAGATTCTTCACTGTATCCCGATATAAATGCTGCCGCAACACCCTTCTGCACGTCGGTATAAAACCATTCTGCCTCCGGTACATCGGTAAAAGTGATATCCGCCGTGCCTGTATTTCCAAGCACCGAATTCACCATCTTTGTGAACTCAGCCCTTGTAATAGAAGCATCCGGTCTGAATGTCTTGTCGCTGTATCCGTTTATAATTCCGTATTCGGCAGCCTTCTTGATGTATGAAGCAGCCCAATGTCTTGAAATATCCGTGAAGCTGACTGCGGCCTGTACCTTTCCGATGCTGTTTATTCCCGGCACAAACACCGACATCATAAATAATACAACGGCAAGAAATACTGCAAGCAACTTTCTTTCAGCTGTCTTTGTCATCAGCTTTCCTCCTTTCATACAGGTCATCTCAACCTGTCTTCCCCACGCGCAGCAATCCGTAAAGGCACCCGCGTGCTATTCTTCCTTCTCCGGCAGCCTGACAACTATACAGTACTCAGATGCCGCCTCAATCTGCTCTTCCGTAAATTCGCCCGAAACTATAAGGAAGCACATGTCTTCCTCTTTAAAAAAGTCTCTTGCATAATTCCAGATACCCTCGCCCTCACATGCATCCGCATTATTAAAAATAAGTACAGTATCTTCAGGCACTATCATGTCATGCACGGTATGCTCAATGAAATAATAAGCATCCCTGCCTGTAGGCATGGTATTTATGTATTCTCTTATTTCCTTGTTGTTCCTAATATTTATATGAATCATATTGCCAAAATAATTCTTGGCAAACTCCTTCATAATCTTTGTACGGTCTTCTTCCGTGCTTCCCACAAATAATAATGTCTTATATTCCTTATACTGGAGCCTCCAGTCAAGCATCTGCGCAATAACTCTCTTCACGAATCTGTCCTCTTTCTAAGTCTGTATCTTACATATTTATCTTTATCAGGCATCCGGCTCTCCGCATCCGACCGTCGCCGCTCGAACCGCATCAACTGAGCCCGATTATCCTCGCTATAGCATTTGCCACATCCGCAAACTCCTGCATGCTCAGCGTCTCCGCCCTGCGCTGCGGATCTATGCCTGCATCCTCAAGCGCCGATGAAATATCTGTCTTAGCTAAACCTCTCACGCCGGTGAGTGAGTTTAGCAATGTCTTTCTGCGCTGTCCGAATCCCGCTTTCACCGTCTCAAAGAATAATTTCTCTTCTATAAGCTCCACTGGGCATTCCGGCCTGATATCCAGCCTGATAACAGTCGAATCGACCTTCGGTCTCGGCACAAATACTTCCTTTGGTGCATTTGCGATATGCTTGACCGTGCAGTAAAATCCAGTGGCTACCGAAAGAGCACCATATGTCTTTCCTCCCGGAGAAGCCTTGATCCTGTCTGCCACTTCCTTTTGCATCATAATAGTAATGCTGTCAGCCGGAACTCTTTCTTCGAGAAGCTTCATTATAATAGGTGTAGTAATATAATAAGGCAAATTTCCTATGATCCTCACCTTGCCGCCTGTGCCGTACTCTCGAATAATGGCATTTAGATCTGTCTTCATGATGTCTGCGTTGATAATGTCAATATTATCATATCCGGCAAGCGTCTCCTCCAGTACCGGAAGCAGATGCTTGTCGATTTCAACAGCTACGACTCTTGCGGCATATTCTGCGGCCGCTGCAGTCAAAACACCCATACCGGGTCCGATCTCTATGACGAGGTCGTCCTCTCCTATTTCCGAGCCCTCTATAATGTCTTCTATAATATGTATATCAGTCAGGAAATTCTGACCCAGGCTTTTCGAGTGCTTAAATCCGTGCTTTGCCCGAAGCATTGCGATATACTTCGGTGAATAGATATTTTCCATCTTAAATTTTGCCTTTATATCCCATCTATATTCTATATCTTACATGTTGTTTATTACTATTTCGTAACAGACAATTTATGATTCGTTGACAGTTGTTTTATGACTTATTGACCTGTCGATTTCCAATCATCAACAATCGAGCTGACGGAAGAGATGCAATTTTTGAGCTCTTCTCTGGTAATGCCGTAATTGTTCAGCCTCTTAAGGAAAGCCTTTGCGTTGCCGTAACCGATTCCGAGCTTTCTGCCGACTTTATCACGAATGTATCTCGAATCGTCGCTGCCTGCAAGCCCGTAAAAAATCATGTCCTGCTGCGTAAATTCCGCTTTCTGCTCCTTTAGCGTACGGCCGGCCGCTTCTATCGCACGGCGTATAACCTCAGGCTTCGCATTTTCAATCCCTATGTCATCCTTTGCGGTCGCTTCGTTTCTTGACACATAAGCTTGGCCGGCGTCAGGAAACATCTCCGTGAGCCGTTGTCTGATTCTGTTTCCGGCATGGTCGGGATCTGTCAATATAATGATGCCTCTCGTCTCATATGCTTTCCTGATTCGAGCGACGGTAGCCTTGCTGATACCATATCCGTGTGTGGCAATAATATCAGCATTGACTGCCTTCCCAACCGCATCTATATCATCTCTGCCTTCAACAACTATAACTTCTTTTATCATCTCTGCCATAAATTGCTCCCAAACGTCCCGATCGCCGGCACTTCTAAATCGCCGGCGCCGCCCTGATTGTCAATAAGCCTCCGGCATCGCCAAAATCATCAGTCGTCTACGACTCCCGAATTTCCGGAACTTGAACCGGACGAACTGCCGTTTGACGAACTTCCGGAGCTCGAATTGCTGCTGCTCTTCGTACTGCTGCCTGAGCTTGAGCCGTTATTCTTTGAGCTGCTGCCCGAACTTGAACTGCTGTTCTTCTTCGTGCTGCTGCCCGAGCCTGAACTGCTGCTGTTCTTCGTGCTGTTCCCAGAGCTCGAGCTGCTGCTATTCTTTGTGCTGCTGCTCGAATTTGAACTGCTGCTGTTCTTTGTGCTGTTTGCATCTGAGCTGCTGTCGCTCTTCGTGCTGCTGCTCGTGCTTGAACTGTCCGAATCGGTTTTGTTCTTCGTCGTATCGTCTGCGGTCGAATCGCTGTCGCTGTCATCTGATGATGCTGATCCAAGTCCCTTAGATCCCGATTCTGATCCCGAACCACCGGTTGAGCCGGCCACATCGTCATCATCAAACACATAGATAATTTCGCCTTTTTTCGCCATTTTCAGAATTTCTCTGGCTTTTTTTTCTATACTTTCATCGGAATTGATGTTGTCATATGTGTTCTGAAGCTCGTCTCTTTGATCTTCAAGCTTTGATAACTCCTGCGCTGCGTCTCTTTTCTCTATTTTCAACTTCACGATCTTCCCTACCTGAGTCGCAACGGTAAACATAATAATAACCATTGCCGCAGAGAGAAGTATCTTCGCATATTTATATCCCAGTGACTTCGGCTTCTTTTTTTTCTTTTTCTTCTCTTTCTTTTTAGACAGCTCTTCCCTAAGCTCTCTTCTTGCCTTGATATCAAGATATTCGCCCGTCTCATAATCATAAGTGGACTCGGCATTTTTCCTTATGCCTTTCAGGATGCGCGCCTTTTCGGCATCGAGTCGAAGCTTTTCCCTTTCTCTTTTTTCCTCTTCAAAATTAACCACAGTCGACTTTGATTTGGATGAGTTTGTCTTTTTCTTCGACTTTCCGAACAGTGAAAACAATCCCGCACTTCTTTTCCCGGCTGCCCCTTTTTCTGCGGTTCTTTTTCCGGCACTCTTTCCGATTTTTTTTCCTGCGCTTTTATTCTTTGCGTTCTTTGATCCGCCTGCACCGCCAAATCCGGTTGATTTGCCCCGGCTGCTCGAGCTTGCGGCATATACGCGCCCGGACTTGTCACTTTTATACCCGTCGCCGCCGGTTCTCAAACGTGCATTTCCGCTGCCGTTTCCCGTACGTGAACTTCCGCTGCCGTTTCCCCCGCGCGCACTTCCGCTGCCGTTTCCCGTGCGCGCACTTCCGCCGCTTTTTGCACCGCGGCTCCTGTCAGAAATACTGCGGACATTGTCTTGCGGATAATCATGCGACGAGCCGGAACGTATGCCTTTATTATTATTATATTCATATTCTTTCATCATTCATCACTCTGTCCTTTCATGCCGGCATCCATACCTGCGGGCTCGGCCCCACAAAGGCATCATCACTCCTGCCTCTGCTGCGCGCGGCGCCCTGTATGCACACATGCTGACAGCCGATTTAGTTTACCTCAAACTTTGTCGGAATATAATATGTAGGATCAACCTCGTGACCGAATTCGGCACTGAAATCCTCCGGTGCTCTCATGAAATAATCAATGGCCGTATCCACAGACGACGCTCCTCCAAGCGGGTCAACATAAAATACATTGCCGTCACAGATAACAGCATTCCACGCATACAAACCCTCTGCATCCTCAACAACCAGGCACTCCAGACCAAGTCTGTCACAGAGAGCCTTGAATGCCTCGGCATATCCGCTGCAAACCGTGCTTTTGCACATTGCGCCGTACAAACCGCGGTTTAGTATAGTAGGATCTTCTTTATTTGACATTCTTACAACATATTCGAGGTCTTCATCATATGCGACATTTTTGCATACCCACTCAAATATTGCCTTATATTTTGATCTATCGCTGTTTCCGACACGCTGCTTGATCTCAGCTACCGCCTCATCAAGTGCCGTAGATGTCATCTTTTGCGCAGTCAAAACAGCATCTTCCGTAAGAGACGCTCCACCCGACTGCGATGAGCTTCCTGCCTGCGACGAGCTTCCCGTGCTTCCTGAAAGCTCAGACGGAATGCTGCTGTATGAATATTTCATCGTGATTTTCCACAGATGAACAGCACTGTAATAGCTCGCCTCATAATTGTCAGGGATTATGCAAAGGTCCTCAGGGTCATTCTCGGTAGTGGTACGAATGATACTCTTTACATCGTCACCCGTAAGCTCAAATCCCTTAGTTGCGATCCATACCGACTCAAATCCTGTATCTGTCTGTTCTATAATAGTTTCCTGAAAAGCATCTTTATCGGAAACTATTCTAAATCTGAAATTCATATGTCCCGAAACGTTCAGATATGCCAGTCCGGCCACAATAATAAGCAGGATAAGAATCAGCACAAATCTTCTGCCCTTCTTCCTTCTCCTTCTTCTCTTCTTTTTTCTTCTTAATTTCTGTGCGTTTTCCGGATATTCGCTTCTCTGCCCGCTTCTCGGATTTTCGCTTCTGCGCACTCTTTCCGAGCTTTCGTTTCTCTGTACTCTTTCCGGATTTTCGCTTCTCTGCCCGCTTCTCGGATTTTCGCTTCTGCTCACTCTTTCCGGATTTTCGTTTCTCCGTACTCTCTCCGGACTTTCATTTTTCCGTGCGTTTTCCGAGTTTTTATTCATATATCTCTCGTTCATCAATTAATCCTACCTCTTCTCGTGCATGGGATTTCGACAGTCATTGTCGTACCTTTACCCTCAGTGCTGCGTACTCTTATTCCGCCCCCGTGCATCTCTACTATCTGTTTTGCAATAGCCAGCCCGAGACCTGTTCCGCCCATGGATCTTGAGCGTGCCTTGTCAACTCGGTAAAATCTTTCGAATATACGCGACAATTCCTTTTCATTTATGCCGATTCCGTTGTCTGATATTCTTGCATATACATTTCCTCTGGCGACAAATGACTCGATTCTTATCTCGCCGCCCTCCGGTGTATACTTTATGGAATTTGTAAGGATATTAAGTATAACCTGCTGTATGCCGTCTCTGTTTGCATACAGTTTGATTTCCTTGTCCTTATCAAACATATTTCTTATGGTTTGGTTCTTTGCCGCCGCTGTGAGTCTTAGCTTCCCTGAGCATTCGGCAAGCAGTCGGTTCATATCAAATGTCTTATATTGCATCTTCTCCATATCGCTGTCCATCTTTGACAGCTGAAGAAGTTCCTTTATAAGACGTGTCATGCGCTCGGCTTCGTCATCTATTACCTGAAGGAAGGTATTTTGTGTTTCCTTGTCTTCTATTCCGCTTTCCAAAAGAGTCTCTGTGTAACTCTTTATCGTCGTGAGCGGAGTTCTCAGCTCGTGTGAAACATTTGCAACGAAGTCTGTCTGCATCTGCTCCATCTTCTGCTGCTCGGTGACGTCCTGAATAAGCATGATCATGCCGATATCATCGTCTCTTCCCGCCTTTATGCGCGCATATCTTATAGAAAGAATACTCGCCCCGTATCTTACGATTTCGCTGTACATTTCGTTTGGGCGCATGCGTCCGAGATTCTTTATATTCTTTATGATTCTTGTCTTTCCGAGGCTGCTTATGATCGCATTTATCTTCATCTTCTCGATCTCGCTTATAGGCATGTCGAGAAGCCTGCCGGCTGCGGTATTTACGTGGATAATATTTCCTTTAAGGTCAAATGCGATGAGCCCGTCGGCCATATATTTCAAAATAGTCTCGAGCTTACGCTTTTCGTTTGAGATTTCATTTATATTTGAGTCGAGTTCTTTTCGTAAAATATTGAACATCTCCGCAAGTCTGCCTATTTCATCATTTGACTTGACCTTGATCTCCTGTGAGAAGTCTCCGACCGACATTTTCTCTGCCTTGTCTGTCAGGTCATTGATAGGCGAGGTGATGCCCTTTGTAATAAAATATGATATAAATATCGTGATAAACAATGCGATGATCATAGCCTGTATGAATATAGCCTTTGTCTCACCTGTGGTATCATAAACCTCAGTAAGATTCGCGCTTACATACAACACGCCTATGACCTTTCCGCCGTCTCCGGTAAGCGGCTTCGCCGCATTGTAAACAGGTATCTCGTCGGATGTTTTTTCCTGGACGGTCGTATGATTTTCGGCTTCGTCGCCCTTGAGAGCCTTCACCACAACACTCTCGTCAAGCACACCCATCGCAGTGCTCCCTACCGTCTCGGAACTGTTGTTTGAGGCGATGATTCTGAAACTGTCGTCCACTACATATAGATTATAATCGGTTCCCGTGCGCCATTCGTTGATAACGGGCTGAATATTTTCACTTTCATCTTCAAGTGAAGTGCATGAGTCAAGCTGTAAGGATGTCTCAACCATATCAAGCGTCTTGTGGCACTTTGAGCTGATTGAGTTTATTTCATATGACTCCAGTCTGCCTGTCACGAATACACCCGCAACAGTCATTGCTATAAACACGATGATCACGAATATAGTAATGATCCTCCACTTGATACTTCTCCCTCTTAACCTTTTTTTCAAAGCTTACAGCCTCCCAAACTACAAATTTTTACAGCCTTTTGAAGTAGTATCCTATGCCTCTCTTCGTAATAATATACTGAGGATTGCTCGAATCATCCTCAAGCTTTTCTCTGAGTCTTCTTACGGTAACATCGACCGTACGGATGTCGCCGTAATATTCGTATCCCCAAACCTCCTCGAGGAGCTGCTCTCTCGAGAATACCTTGTCCTCGTGCTCCGCGAGATATCTGAGAAGCTCAAATTCCCTGAGAGTGAGTTCGAGAACAACGCCGTTCTTTCTTATCTCATATCTGTTCAGGTCAATGGTGAGATTTCCGAATTCCTTGATATTTGCCTCTTCCTTGTCGACATCTGCGCTGAGAGTAAGAGAGATTCTTCTTATGTTTGCCTTTATTCTGGCGAGAAGCTCTCTCATGCTGAAAGGCTTTGTCATATAATCGTCAGCACCAAGCTCAAGGCCGAGAACCTTGTCGACCTCTTCTTCCTTTGCCGTCAATATAATAATAGGAACACTGCTCTTCTCCCTTATCTTCTTGCACACAGAAAAACCGTCAAGCTTCGGGAGCATAACGTCAAGTAAAATGAGGTCAGGATCGTTTTCTTCCTGCTTGACAAGCGCATCAGCACCGTCATAAGAAGTTAAGACCTCGAATCCTTCCTTTTGTAGATTGAATTTTATAATATCTGAAATAGATTTTTCATCTTCAACGACCAATATCTTCTTTTTAATATCATCCATTTTTACACCCTATCCCGGACAGCTCTGCGCCGCTGTCCGTTTTGTCAGATAAAATTTACTCATCTTACATTCTACCATATATAATCGGGCTTTGTCAAAACCGACTCTCTAATGACTTGTTTCTCACCACTCTTTAAACGCCCAAAAAGTGCTGTATGACATTCATACAGCACTCCGGCTAAACTTCTTTATTTAATAATTTTGTATTTTTTACTTTTCCGCTTGTCACTTTCCAGCTGTCCGCTTGTCACTTTCCAGCTGTCCGCTTATCGCTTTCCTGCTGTCTGCATGTCGATTTCTTGCTTACTTATTGCTTTCCTGCGACTCTATAACTTCTGCGGGATCAAGAGCCGTACCTTTGTATCTGATTTCGAAGTGACAATGATTTCCCGTACTTCTTCCGGTACTTCCGACAAGTGCGATAAGATCGCCCTTTTCAACCTTCTGTCCGACAGTCACGCATATCTGACTGTTGTGACCGTAATAAGTCACATATCCGTTTCCGTGATCTATCTTTACAAGATTTCCGTAGCCGTTTTCGTTGTAGCCGGCATATATTACGGTTCCCGAATCTGATGCGTAAACCTCAGTGCCTTCGGCAGCTCCGATATCTATGCCCTTATGCTGGCTGCCCCAGCGTGCTCCAAATACCGATGTAACTGTTCCTGTAGTCGGATACATGAAAATTCCCGTCGCTGTCACATTTCCGGTAGTCACTGATGCACCCGGAAGTCTTGTACCTGTCTGAATCACACGATTTACAGGCTCTGAAGTGACTTCCTCACATACGATCGTTCTGCTTACCTCGACACCGTTGACTCTGTGAACGTAAGCGACAACTCTCTTCGTGCCATTTTGACCTTCACTTTTCAGCTGAGTCACTCCCGAATAAATCTTGTCAGAAGATTCATATACGGTTTCATACGGCACATCTTCGGTGAAAACTTGAACTTCCTGAGTCGCAACATCGAGAATCTTACTTGAGCCGTCTTCATCTATAAATTGATCTTCTGCATCTGACTTGTCCGAAATATTTTCTATAATTGTATTTATCGGCTTGATCAGGACTTCCTGAACAAAATCAAGATCTGAAGGTGATGTCGTTTCTGCATATACAAGAGGATTTGATGCGCCGCCGATTTCCTTTCCTTCTGTAAGTACAGAAACAGCTTCGTTCGTCTCACTCTTAAGAGCTTCTATATCATATGCGGCATCCTCATCCAAAATGCCCTCAGAATCCGTATCTTCCAAATTTTTGTCTGCGTCTGAGTCATTTGAGCTGTCATTAGTATCTGCATCCTTTGCGCTGTCATCTGCATCCTTCGAACTGCTCTTCGAATCTGCGGCAGCTGAGGACGTATCGCCGCTTTCCTTTTGATCGGCGACAGTCGCTTCGCTGTCTGCATCCTTGCTGTCTGTATCCTTGCTGTCTGCATCCTCATTGTCTGCATCCTCAGAATCAGACGACTCAGAAGACGACGCATTCTTGTCATCATCTATGATCTTTGCATTCTTAAGCAGCGTGTCAAGAGCTTCTTCCTTCAATGTATCGCCATACAGATCAGACTTTATGACAACAGTACTTGCCGTAATCTCTTCTTCAGGAACTTCCGAAGCAAGAACACCTTTTATAAGTTTTTGTCCCTCGCCGTCAACAGTGCTGTAATGCTCTCTGACTTCATCGAGCACGCTTTGAGCTTCCTCCGAAGATTCAAGATTCGCTGCTACTTTGCCGTCAACCGTAATCGCATATCCCTTGCAGCAAAGCAGCTCTTCAGAAGAAAACTTGTCTGCGGCTGTGTCCGCATCATCCTTTTCGTCACTTAGATCAAAGTCGAGATGCTTTTCGTATGTAATATCAACTTCCGGGTCAAGCTCTACATATGTATCGCTGTCAGTATACTCGTCTGCTACCTGTGCGACAGCTGTCTCAACTTCAGCCTTGTCTCTTACAGTGCCGAGACGTGTGCCGTGGTATGAATAATCATATACTGTAGCCGCATTTATCACATTTACGCCGACTGCCAAAAGAGAAAACATCATGCATGACGCAACAGCATATGATGTGCCGTTTCTTTTGATATGAGTCGTCGTAACATCTACAACCCTCGAATATATTTTCTTTATCTTTATGCCCTTCTCCGCAATACTGTCCGAAATGAGCAAAAGTCTTTTTCTAAGACCGACCTTCACCCCTGCCTGTCTGTATGACCTTGGCATCTTCTTCTTGTCGGAGTCCGCATGTATCGAACTTTTCAAATCAACCATTTCTATTGTCTCCTGTTAACGAGCCTCACACTTTTTCGCTTGGTCTCAGCAAGCCTCACATCTTCTGTTCAGTTTCAACGAGCCTTACGCTTCTCCGCTTGGTCTCAACAGTTCCTGTACTTTTTCATTTATACTCAGTAAACTTCACATTTTCCTATCCGGTTTTAAATAAATCTCTTCATATATTCCGAATAACAGCTGCATCTTTCACCGCTGTCAAGTATCCCTGAATCCTTGCACTTGCTGCAGGAATAATGCATCTCAAGATAATCCGGGCTGAAATCGTTTTCCGTAAGCGTATAAAGCTTCTCTTCCACGAGATTTTCGTGCTCTTCTTCAAGTTTCTTTTTCTCAGCCTTATCGCCCCTCAGTGCGGCACGAGTCAGACTGTAATTGTTCTTTTGCAATAAATCTTCGATTTCCTTTATCCTCGGAACTTCCTTATACACCTTAGCCTTGCGCTCGCGCAGCTCGCGCTCGTTCTTTTCGCTAAGCTGTGCATACAGCTTCTTCATCTCGGCAGCTATACTGCTTCCTGTCTTGCCCGCGTGTCCGGTACTCCCGCCTGAAGCCTTTCCGCCGATACCACGGCTTTCGTTGTACCAATTAACCAGAATTTTGTTTATATAATTCATATTTGGATTCGAAATCCCGCTGGTACGCGCACACGCATCCAAAACGCGGTCAATCTCAAATCCCATCTCGTCAAACCAGGAATCCATAAGAGATTTTTCTTTCTCTGTGGCATTTCTGTTGAAGCCAAGTGCCTGCATGACGCGTCTGTACTTTGATCGCCTAATGTCTGTCTCGTCAAGGAATTGCTCCGCCTGCGCGCATGTCTTTATGCCCTTGCGCTGCCACTCGTCAAGTACCTTAGATACATAATTGAAGCTGTCTTTTCCGCACCTGTCGACGCAATATCTGTAAACATAAATCACATACTCAGGAGTGAGCCCCTCAGAACATATCCAGAACACAACATTTTCTGCCTCTCTGCCTTCGAGAGTTCTTTTTGTGATTTCCTCGATTTCCGAGAATGTATCTTTAAGCACAGTATCATTCATGGAAATTGAAAAATCCGTGCCGGCCGAAATTTCGGATGAATTGCTGCCATTTGCCGCAGCCGAACCGCCGCCGTACGCCGTCCCCTCGGACTGACCTCCTGCAGCTGTAAACGACTCCGAAACACCCTTGAGTCCGAAGATCTGTTCCTTCAAATTCAGAAATTCTACGGCATAATCCAGCTTGTCATCGACTCTGTTGTACTTTTTCTTTATAATGCCGCAAGACTCCCAATAGCTCCACGCACGCAGCACCTCTTCCTCATTTACATTGAGATGCGCAGCTATGTCTCTGTTTGAAATACCCTCTTCACCGGCATACATAAGTGCCAAAAGATAAACCTTGACGAAGAGTCCTTCTGCATCAGGCATGTACTCAGCCAGAAAAATGTTCTCCACCTGTGTGTCACCCAGATATCCGTTTTTCAGTTTCCTTCGTTTGAAATTCATATCTCGTACCCTCAAAGCACCTCAATAATAACAATCCCATGTGAACAACATGTGATAAATATGCATAATATTTGCCATATTTCCGCAGGCTTCGTGCATGATTCGGTATCTTTCACCGCGCTCTCAGCACACTTCCGCCGTGCGGCAGCACGCAAACGCTTGCTTTACAGCGGACTTCTGTCTGCGAATTTTGTATATTTTCCGAGCCATGCCAGATCCAAGCTTCCCGTAGGGCCGTTACGCTGCTTTGATATGATAACCTCGCATGTGTTTGGCTTTTCGGTAGTGTCCGGATTGTAATATTCGTCTCTGTATAAAAACATTACAACATCGGCATCCTGCTCGATTGCCCCTGACTCTCTGAGATCCGAAAGCTGCGGCCTGTGGTCGACACGAGTCTCGACAGCTCTTGAAAGCTGCGACAAAACCAATACCGGACATTCCATCTCTCTCGCAAGCTGCTTGAGATTTCTGGAAAGTGTACTTACTTCCTGCTGTCTTCCTTCATTGTGACCTTCTATACTCATAAGCTGCAAATAATCGACTATTACAAGATCAAGCCCCGTATCAGCCTTCATTCTGCGGCATTTATTTTTCATCTCAATAATAGATATGCCCGGAGTGTCATCTATAAAAATCTTTTTCTCAACCAAAGAATCGAGTGCGACATTCAGCTCCTGCCACTCGCTGCTCGAAAGTGAGCCCGACTTCAGCTTCGCAAGCTCTATGCATGAATTTATGCTGAGGAGTCTCATACTCAGCTGCTCTGCCGACATCTCAAGAGAGAAAACAAGAACATTTGCGTCTGCCTTCATCGCTGCATTTTGGGCAATATTCAGCGCAAATGCAGTCTTTCCCATACTCGGACGAGCCGCAAGGATGATAAGATCCGACTTTTGCAGACCCGACGTGCGCGAATCAAGATCGACAAATCCCGTAGTAAGACCCGTAACCTTGCCTTCAAGCGTCGAAAGCCTGTCGATTTCTTCCATATTTTTCCACAATGCATCCGATAGCGGTATGAAATCTTTTTTCTGGTTCATCCTCGCTATGTCAAAAATCTGCTGTTCCGCATAATCGAGAGCCTTCTCAGCATCAATCTTTTGTTGATAGCTTTTCTCGCCGATATCCGACGCAGCCTTTATAAGTCGTCTCAAAAGCGCATCGTCTCTGATAATATTTGCATATGAAGCAGCATTTGCCGTCGACGGAACCGCTGCGGTAAGCGACGCTACATACGCGTTGCCGCCTACCATATCAAGCTTCTTATTTTTCTTAAGCTCCTCGCATACCGTCAAAATATCGACCGGTTCGGATCTTCTGTTCAGGCTTCTTACAGCGGAATAAATCTCTCGGTGAATTTCGCTGTAAAAATCCTCAGGCGAAAGTATTTCAAGAACATCGAACAATGCGTCTTTATCCTGCATCACAGATCCAAGCACCGATTTTTCGGCCTCACTGCTGTGCGGCGGAATCCTTTCTTCCATATCCAAACCTCCTCGTAAAAATAAACTTATTCTCTGCAAAATCAAAGTGCGCGAACCAAAGTGCGCAAATCAAACTAAATTGAAACTTCCACGGTGATCTTTACGCTTACGTCCGTGAAAAGCTTGATGTCTGCAGCGTGCTTTCCTACCATCTTGATAGGCTTTGGAATGCTGATCTTTTTCTTGTCGATTTCAATATTTTTCTGTGCCTTGATAGCATCAGCGATATCTGCATTTGTAACCGAACCGAAAAGCCTGCCGCCTTCTCCGCCCTTAGACTTGAGCTTTATAACGCCCTTTTCAAGTTCCTTCTTGATTTCTTCCGCTTCAGCCTTCTGCTCTGCTTTCTGCTGTGCCTTCTTTGCATTCTGAGCTTCAAGAGCCTTGATATTTGCAGCTGTAGCTTCCTTTGCGAGCTGCTTTGGGAAGAGCATATTTCTTGCATAACCGTCGCTTACCTTAACGACCTCGCCGGCCTTGCCCTTGCCTCTGACGTCCTGCAGCAAAATAACCTTCATAATCTTTTTCCTCCTTCTCTATCTGTCGGCATTGCGCCGTTTCGTACACGCACTTGTGCTTCAGGCGCTTGCCTCCGATTTTGCGGCATTTTTATTCTTTGCCGATTCGCCGTTCTTCGCCGATTCCTTGTCCTTCTCCTTCTGAGAATCCTTCTTCTTTTCGGATTGTTGATTTGCCTTTTCGCGTAGCTTCGCTTCCTCGACCGCATCGTGAACGGCTGCCTTTGTCTCAGCCACAGCCATATTCAGAGGGCCTTTGAGCTGAGCCGCCGCCATAGTAAAATGACCGCCTCCGCCAAGCTTCTCCATGATCAGCTGGACATTAATCTCACCCAGAGAGCGCGCACTCGCGCGTATTTTGTCTTTTGATTCGACACCAAGTACGACGCTCGCCTTGACGCCTTTCACATTCAGCAGCGAATCAGCTGCCCTCGAAATGAGAACCGGCAGATCCTCCGCCTTCTCTTTGCATATCGAAAATGCGATGTCTCCCGGAAGCATCTCGGCTTCCGACATAATCTTCGCTTCAAGCCTGTACTGTTCGAGGTTCACTTGGAAGAATTGTTTTACTTTCGATGTGTCCGCGCCCTGTCTTCTCAGCCACGACGCCGCATCAAACGTGCGCACGCCTGTCTTGAGAGTGAAATTCTTCGTGTCTACGGTAATGCCCGCCAGAAGGGCCTCTGCCTCAAGCTTTTGCAGGCTCTTCTTTTCCGTGACCGCATATTGGATCATCTCGGTCACAAGCTCAGATGCCGAAGACGCATATGGCTCTATATGAATAAGCGTAGGATTTTTCACAATATCAGCACTTCTGATATGATGATCTATCACGACCACATGGCCCGCCTTCTCGACAACCTCCGGACAAGATGTCATCTTCGGCTTGTGTGTGTCTACAATAACAAGCAAATCCTTCTCGCCTACAAATGATGCGATAGCTTCTTCCGGATTTATCAGATGATATTGTTCGCTTTCCTTTGCCAGTTTATATGGTGTCTTAATGGAACCTGTCTTGTCAATAATAATCCTGGCACGCTTTCCTCGGCTTCTCACAATCGCCGCTACTCCAAGCGATGCGCCGAACGAATCCATGTCAGGACTCGCATGCCCCATTATAAATATCCTTTCCGCCTGATCTATGAGCGGTCTCATGGCAAGCGCAACAGTTCTCGATCTGCCCTTATTTCTCTTTTCCTGAGTCTGAACAGTTCCGCCGTAATATCTGTAGCTCGAGCCCGACTTTACTACAACCTGGTCTCCGCCTCTCCCCAAAGTAACCTCAAGGGCATCGGCAGCAAACTCATCAGTCTGAGCTAAATTCTTTCCGCCGGCTCCGACGCCTATACTGAGCGACGCAGGGATGTCTCTTCCTGTTTCTATGGCGCGTATTTCATCGAGAATGTGGAATTTGTTTGCCTCGATATTACTCAGAGCTTTTGCGTCAAACATGAGAAGGTACTTTCCCTTTCCCAT
Source organism: Lachnospiraceae bacterium (assembly GCA_963602445.1). Classification (GTDB taxonomy): domain Bacteria; phylum Bacillota; class Clostridia; order Peptostreptococcales; family Anaerovoracaceae; genus Alangreenwoodia. The sequence continues at coordinate 23,053 of CAVCIY010000023.1, forward strand.
GCGAACCAACGCTCCGTTGCATTTGACGGCCCATTGGCGCAATTTTTTCTCAATCTCCGTGCCTACCTCGACCTTGTTTTCGTCTATACTGATCGCCGAAATGTCATCATAATTGTCCACGCTTATATAAGCCAAGCAGATTCTTTCATCCTTATACTTTTCCTTCAGGTTGGACAGCGGCGTAGTCTCCAGCCAGTGGTACATCCTTCCGCCGATATTGTCCTCTGTATGAGCATCAGATATGAAAACCTTGAAGGTGCGCTGCTTAGACTGAACATTCATGATAATAGTCTTTTCTGCCAGCTGCTCCGGCGTAAGCTCGTGCATCTTTACGCCGGTAAGCTCATATATATTTTCCTTCAAAGAGTGTTTTCCTTCGAGAAGCTCCTGGAACTTGAAATTGCTCCAGAGAATCTTTCCCCCATTGTCAATGATGCACAACGGAAGCGGATTGTGGATAACAGCATGCGAGATGGTCTCATCCATTCCGTTTGTGATCGAATCCAAATATCGGTCAAATACCTTAGATCCTCTCTTGATCATGATCAAATCGTATATAACAGCCGCGACGACCAAAACTGCGGCGACTGCCCCAAGTCCGACTTCCCCTCTTTGATAATCAAGATATGTCAAAATTGCCGTCAAGACGACCATAACAATTATGTCCGGCTTTGAAAGTTTTGTTCTAACCAATTTCCCTTTATCGTTCCTGCTCATTCTAATGCCTCTCTGAGATATATTCTGCCCGGGTAAGAATATGGTGCGGCGACTTTCGGCGATTCAAACCTGCAGCAATATCACAAAAATATAAGAAATTATCCGTATCATATGTAGAAATATGTACGAGAAATTGCCTGCATATTAAATTTAATTATATCATAAAACCATTCTCATATCAATATTTGGCACGCCCTAAAAGCGTTGCGCCGCAGCGCTTTCGGGGTGTAATAAAAATGACATACTGCCTTTGGCGCGACCCGTCGACGGGCTGTTCCGGTTCTGCCAACAAAAATCCCGCGGGCGCTTTGCCTTGCGTAAAGCATGGCACATGCGCAGCCCGCGGGACCTCCGATATACATTTTCATCCCTATGTCATCCGGTATGACTACTAGGTCTCGGATATAGGGAACAGGAACTGTGATTAGTCCTGTGTGTAAGGCATAAGAGCTACAATTCTTGCTCTCTTAATAGCTCTTGTAACTTCTCTCTGGTGCATAGCACAAGTGCCTGTCATTCTCTTAGGGAGAATCTTACCTCTTTCAGTTACAAACTTCTTGAGTGTGTCAACATCTTTATAATCAATGCTTGCAGCACCGTTCTGCTTCTTCTGTGTGCAGAACAGACAAACCTTGCGTCTTCTCATGCCGCCTCTTCTCTTTTCCATTGAGTGCGTCTCCTTTCTCTAGAATGGAAGCTCGTCTTCACTTAGGGCTTCAAAACCGTCAGGCGTATCGAACAGATTTGCCGATGTGTCTCCTGCAGAGGAATCATCGCCGTATGTCTGCTGACCGTATGTCTGCTGACCGCCGCCGCCTTGTGCCGGGGAATTGTTATATCCGCCGCCGTAGCTTCCGCCACCGTAACCGCCTTGCTGTGGAGCGTCGCCTCTGCTTCCGATGAAATCAAATCTGTTTACAATAACATCTGTAGTATATACTGTCTCGCCTCTCTGATTCTGGTAAGAGCCTGTATTCAGTCTTCCTTCTACCGCAACCTGACGACCCTTTGTGAGATATCTCGAAAAAGTCTCAGCCTGCTTGCCGAAGATAGTGAGTCTGATAAAGTCGGCTCCTGCCTCACCTCTTGTCTGGCCCTGTCTCGGCTGTCTGTCAACAGCGATAGTAGCAGAGCATACAGGCAGCTGGGCATTCGTATATCTGAGTTCCGGATCACGCGCTAATCTTCCTACCAATACGACTACGTTCATACTCTTCTCCTTCGGACTACTTTTCGTCCTTGTTGATAATGATGTGTCTGATACAAGCGTCAGAAATCTTTAATCTTCTGTCAAGCTCGTATGGGAGTTCAGGGCTAGCCTTGAATTCTACAACTGCATAGTATCCTTCACTCTTCTTCTGAATCGGATACGCAAGCTTTCTGTTTCCCCAGATGTCTTCCTTAGTGATTTCGCCGCCGGCTGTAGTTATAACACCCTTAAAAGTCTCGAGTGCTGCAGCCTTTGCTTCTTCTTCTAAAGCTGAATCCAGGATGAGCATTACTTCGTAATTAATCATCTTGTCACCTCCTTGTGGACTTCCGGCCTCTTTTTTGAGGCAAGGAACTATTGCAACCGCAATAGCCTTATGATTATATCAAACCGCACAATCGATTACAACACCTTCCTTCATTTTTTTCTGAGAATTTCAAATAATTATGAAGTTGCTTTCTCCTATATTCCGGCTATATTCCGGCGATTGTTGCGAAAAACAAATGTATTTTGGCGATTTCACCCAAAATATGCGCAAGGCATATACTTTTTTAGCAATGAGATTAGTGGTGAGTTTAGCGATGACGTTGGCGACAAGGTTGGCGATGACGTTGGCGACAAGGTTGGCGATGAGGGATTTCATGCGGAACAAATGCTTTCACAATTAAGATTTACACTTGTAACATAATTTTCTCACATCTTATACATAAAAGTGATATAGTATACATGTAGGAAACTAACATTTTGCTTATATCTTTAGGTATGTGAATATATGCAAAAAAGAAAGTCAAAACCTCCGGCTCACCGTTTACCGGTTATTTCGGAGCGTCCATGAAATAATTCGTGATTGCCGCAGGACGTTTCGGAACGGTCACAGAACGTTTCAGGTTGGTCGCAGGACGTTTCAGGTTGGCCGCAGAACGTTTCAGGTTGGTCGCAGGACGTCTGCAGAAGCGGAGGATTTCTAACAATTAGTTATATGTAAAGGTATTACTGTAAATATTATTTTAGGAGGGTTTTAATGGCTAAACTTTTAATAGTTGACGATGAAGCCAGCATCCGCGAAGTTGTACGCGAATATGCTGAATTTAATGAACACGAAGTCAAAGAAGCTGCCGACGGTATGGAAGCTGTTAACATGTGCAAGAATGAAGATTTCGATCTGATTATCATGGACATTATGATCCCTAAGCTCGACGGCTTTTCGGCATGCAAAGAAATAAAGAAGCACAAAAATATACCCGTTATTATGATGTCGGCGAGAAGCGAAGAGTATGACAAGCTTTTCGGTTTTGAGCTCGGAATCGATGATTATGTCACAAAGCCTTTCAGTCCAAAGGAGCTCATGGCCAGAGTAAATGCCGTTCTCAACAGAGCGAAGGCCGCAAATTCCGATAACACTCCTGACGTTCACAAGTTTGACGGTCTTGTTATCGACACTATCGGTCGAAGTGTCTCGATTGACGATAAGAAGATCGATCTTACTCCGAAGGAATACGACCTTCTCTTCTATCTTGTAAAGAACAAGAATATTGCACTGTCAAGGGATAAACTCCTTCAGGATGTCTGGGGTTATGATTTCTTCGGTGACGACAGAACCATCGACACTCATATAAAGAATCTCAGGAACAATCTTGGTCCTTACAGAAATATGATAGTTACACTCAGAGGGGTCGGATATAAATTTGAAGCATAATTTGAATTATAATTTAGAAGATAATCAGGAAGATAATTTGGAAGGCAATTTGGAAGATAATTTGGAAGATAATTCAAGGTATCATTTAAAACATAATTTGAATCAATACTCGGACAATACTTTGGATGAAAATTCGGAGAATCTTTACGGCGGTTCGGAGAATCTTTACGGCAGTTCGGAGGGTCTTTACGGCAGTTCGGAGGGTTCTTTCGGCAGTTCGGAAGGACTCTCCGGCAACTCTGAAGGGCGCTCCGACAATTCGAAACACGGTTCAAAGCATCACTCGGCGCACAACTCAAAGCTTCATTCAAAGCATCATTTTAAATCGCTGATGGATTTTGTGCGGGGAAAAGGGCATGACGACGAGCCTTTTGTTCCAAACGAATATTCTGCGAGCAGCTCAAAAGGAAGCAAGACGATATATTTTCGTATTTTCACATATTTTGCTGTCTTTACGATTATTATCATGATCACTCTGTGGCTTCTGCAGATTATATTTTTACAGACGTTCTATCAGGTTATGAAAACTCGTGAACTGTACAATGTAGCTGAGACGATCGAGGAAAATGTTGCGGATGAATCTCTTTACAACATCATATCGCAGCTTACGGTCAAGTCCGATATGTATATACAGATAGAGGTCGGGGATGCTTACTCTTCATCGAAGATTCTTTATTCTACTGAAAGGGTATCTCCGTCCGACAAAATGCTCCACTTCGCGGAGCGTTACAATACTCTCGGACTTAAGGCTCAGCTCGACGGCGATGTCGACCATGTTGTCACGAAGCAGGTTATCAGTCCCGGAAATACCGAGGCTATGATCTATGCCTCTATTCTCAGCGAAGGCAGTGACGGCGGCGACAATGTTTATTTGATCATATACACTCCGCTTACTCCGGTAGGAACCACTATCAATATCTTAGCGAAGATTCTTATCCAGATAACGGTTCTTTCGATTATAATCGGGCTTGTTATGTCGATTTTCATTTCGAGAAGATTGGCAAGGCCTCTTTACAGCATTACATTGTCTGCGGCGAAGCTTGCCGAGGGTCATTATGACACGCACTTTGACGGGCGCGGATATGCCGAAACGGAAGAGCTTGCGGCTACGTTGAACTATGCTGCTTCGGAGCTGTCAAAATCAGATAAACTCCAGAAGGATCTTGTGGCAAATGTTTCTCATGACCTCAAGACGCCTCTTACTATGGTAAAGTCGTATGCCGAAATGATTCGTGACATTTCCGGCGACAATCCGGAAAAGCGTGATCGTCATCTACAGGTTATTATAAATGAAGCTGACCGACTCAATCTTCTCGTAAACGACCTAACTGCACTCTCTAAGATGCAGGCGGGTGTTGATGCGCTTAATTGTGACAATTTTGATATAAAGACAGCTGCGCAAAGAGTTCTCGACAGCTTTTCTCTGCATGTCGAGCAAAACAATTTCAATCTTAGTGTAGAATCGGAAGGCAGCACGATTGTCTATGCCGACAAGAAGAAAATAAACCAGGTATTTGCCAATCTGGTCGGAAATGCCATAAGATATTCTTCCGACGACAAATATGTATGCATCAGGCTGAAAGAGATGCCTGACTGTGTACGCTGTGAAGTGATCGACCACGGACAGGGGATTTGCAAAGAGGATTTGGAATCTATCTGGGACAGGTATTACCAGTCAAGCAAAAATCACAGCAGAACGACTAGCGGGTCTGGCCTGGGTCTTTCCATTGTAAAACAGGTATTTGTTCTTCACGAAGCACGCTATGGTGTGGAGAGTGAAGAGGGCAGCGGCAGCACGTTCTGGTTTGAGCTTAGTAAAGGCAAGGAAATGACGGAGGCTCAGGAAGAATCGGAAGGTTCGGAAGCGCACGAGGCGCAAGACGCAGCGGCGGAGACGCCTGAAGCGTACGACACGCGGACTTCGAAAAAATATTGGGAATCAGAGACGGTCGATTCGTCTGAGCCGCGCGAGGCACAAGATTCGTGAGGGGCGCAAGACGCAGCGACGGAAGCACCCGAAGCTCACGAGGCGCAGGTTTCGTAAGTGGCGCAAGACGCAGCGACGGAAGCACGATAGAATTTGAATAGAGGTTTTTGTTTATGGCAAAAAAGGTTCAGACTATTTTTATGTGTACGGAATGCGGGAACGAGAGCCCGAAGTGGTCGGGGCAGTGTATCTGCGGCGCATGGAATACCATCGTTGAGATGAAGGTTCCTCCTGTTTCGGACACTTCGGATAAGAGGCGCCGCACTGGCTCGGGACGGGCGGCGGCCGCTTCAAAGGGCTCCGCGAATGGTTCCGGAGCTGGAGCCGCAATCGGGGCCGGCACTTCGACGAATTCCGGGACAGGAATCGGATTATTCGGTGGCGGAGCCGGAGTGCGTGCGGCAGGAACGCCGCTCAGGCTTTCAGCTGTTTCTTCCGGAGAGACGGATCGTCTTGATACGGGAATCCCGGAATTCAACAGGGTTCTGGGCGGCGGCCTCGTAAAGGGCTCGCTGACGCTGATCTCGGGCGAGCCCGGAATCGGCAAGTCGACTCTCATTCTTCAGGCCGCCGCAAGGATCGCGGAAAAATACGGAAAGGTTCTTTACGTGAGCGGCGAAGAATCAGAAGAACAGATTAAGATGCGCGCAGATCGTATCTGCAGCAGCATTCCCGATTCATTATATATACTTTCAGAAACAAATATGGAAAATATCACAGCGCAAAAAGAGGCGATCGATCCGGCATTTTTGATCATAGATTCCATTCAGACTATGTACTCGGTGGACGCAGACTCCTCTCCGGGCACGGTTTCACAGGTCAGAATCTGCGGAAACGAGCTCATGCGCATAGGAAAAGGCAGTGAAATGCCTATTCTCATAGTTGCTCACGTCACAAAATCAGGCGACCTCGCAGGGCCAAAGATCGTAGAGCATCTCGTAGATACGGTACTCTACTTTACCGGTGAGAGAAGCAGCGACCTAAGAATTCTCCGCTCGCTAAAAAACAGATTTGGCACCACAAACGAAATAGGCGCGTTTGAGATGAGAAGCGGCGGACTCTTTGACGTTCCGAACCTCTCAGAGACGCTTATACAGGAAATGTCAGACTCGACAGAAGGGTCCGCCGCCACTTCTTTTTATGAAGGCTCGCGCCCGATCATCCTTGAGATCCAGGCGCTCACGGCACCGACAAATGCCGGCTTTCCGCGGCGCACATCGATAGGGATCGAAGTAAACAGACTGAATATGATATTGGCGGTTCTTGAGCGCCGCGCCGGCATCAGCCTCGGAAACTCCGACGTTTACGTAAATATCGCCGGAGGTCTTCGCCCTGAAGGCACATCCTCGGATCTTGCGGTTGCGATGGCAGTATACTCGTCATATCGCCGTATACCGCTCTCCTCGAAGACACTCTTCCTTGGAGAAATAAGTCTTACAGGCGATCTTCGCTCGATAAGCCACGCTGACAAGATTGTAAAAGAGGCTGTAAGAATGGGATTTGACACCATCATTCTGCCCGAAAAAAATGCCGCACGCCTTTCAGCCATGCAGCAATTTTCGACAGCCCGCCTAATCCCGGTAAAATCACTCCGAGACGCAATATCTTTTTTTAAGAAATAATCCGAAATAATCCTTAAAATCCTAAAGGTGATATTTTCTCTTTTGGGACATTGACGCAAGCTATTGACAAATTGGAAAACAATATTTAAAATAATGTTGCGAATTGTATTTAGTTCATTCTGTTTCTGATAGGATGTCTATTTACAATTTACCGTACATTTGTAATATTTTTATTTTTGCAGCAAATGGTACGACTGTTACAGACTGACTCGCAGAGGCTTTTTTGTTGTAATACTGAGTATAAAAAGCCGTCCCACCGTCTTTTTATAATGTATGCTGCTAGTTCTACAGCACTTAGCCGCAGAAACTTCTGATTAACAACTCTCATCCCGTTTTTCTGCCGGCTGATGCACTTCTTTGTGACTCAAGTCTGCGCGGCTGATATATCTGCCGCATTACTCCTAATCTTGGATATATATATCCGGAAAATGCGGCATGCACCGAACGCATGCCGCAAAAAACCCCCCGTCCTTACGGTCTGCGGCCGTAAGGACGGGGGGTTTTTTATTCTTGTAACCGTTATTGTACACTCATTGCGCACCGTACGCATTGCGTATTTGTCCGGCAGTCTGCGCCAAACTTTTACTTCATTACATCTAAGCAATATTTAAATATTTTAGCAATACTTAAGTTTATGCGATATTTAAGCCGCCATGCGGACTCTCTGCGTCTTATCCATCATTCTCACAACGATAGTAGCCACCTCGCTGCGCTTGATGTCATTGCTTGGATTGAATGTTCCGTAAGCGTCACTGCCGTTGCAGATGCCTGCGCGGTAGAACTTGTAAATGCATGACGAATCGTCCTTTGCATTGGTCGAGCTCTTTACGTCCGGAATCGAATTGTCAGCAACAGTATTTATAGCTGTAAATGCTTCGTCCGGAAGTGAATATGCAAACAGATATACATAAGCCCTTCTTGAGATATTATTTGCGGCCATTTCATAATAAGTGTCATACTTAGGAGCATTTCCTGTCATGCTCAGAATGCCATTCTGCAGGCAATATTCATAATATGAATTGTACCACATTCCGTACTCACTGTTCTTGAGCGTAACCTTCCCGTCCGTATAATATTGGTGCATGCATGCAGCAAGCTTGACCGCCTGAGAATAAGTCAGGCTGTTGTATGGTGAGAATGTAGTCGCTGTAGTTCCGTTTACGAGACCCATAGCTGCAGCTACGAGAACGTTCTTTTCGTACCACTGGCCTGACGGAACGTCAGTAAACGGATTTGGTGAAAGCGGTGCGGGAATATTGATTTTCTTGTCTGTATTTTGTGTATCATCCGCATTTGCTTCTTCCTTACCGGATGCCTTGAGTTTGTAAGTTACGACACCTGCGTCTGTCCAGCCGTCCTTTACGGCCTGGCATGTCATAGTCACTACGCCGTCAGCGAAATCTTCCTTAGAAACCTTGACAGCACTGCCTGTATATTCTGCAGACGGGCTGTAGCTAGGTGAGAGAACATTGTGGTTATACAGGATAGTCGCACCTTCTGTCGCACAAGTGAATCGGATATAATAATAATTGTCATCCTCCGTCATAGTCGCCTTAGGCGCTTCAACCTTACCCTTTGCGGCGATCGCAGGATCATCCTGCATATCGAGAATGAGTCTCGCTATCCAATAACGTGAATCAGAAACCGTAGCTGTCTTATTGTAAAGCTCATCCTTTGTCATAGGCTTCATGAGTCTGAGCGTGCGCTGTGAGTCGAGAAGATTGTTGGAAGCGAAATAATTTTCCATATTTGTGTCGCCGTCCTCATATTTTGAGGTAGCCATATATCTGTCCGAATAAGCCTCAACCGAGAGAACAACCTGTTCTTCTTCTCCTGTATTGAAGATATAGTCAATTACGCTGTTCTTGTTGTTAAATGTTCCGTAAGGATCATAATAATCCTGAGTCTTGTAATTCCAATATTCGTAGAGCTTAGGGAAGTTGTATCTCTTTACACCGTAAAGGTCGTTGTAAGTATAAGTGTCTTTGTCGTCATAGCCTGTCTGGTCGATTTCCCAAAAACCTATCTTATCCTTGCCTGCGAAGGTAAGATTTGCATTCTTAAACTCTGAGCTTTCGGATTTGCTCTGTGAATAAGAGATGAAATCTGCCACAGTAAAGCCTTGTGCTTCCTGATGTACCGTAGTTACATACTTGTCAAGCAGCGAATAATTGTGAACCGTCGTGTCAATCTTATTTGCCTTGAGATCCTCAACCATTTGCTCAACTTTAATATGTGACATAAGGACTTCCTGTCCGGAGGAATTCTTCACATAAGTAAGTACCGTTCCGACAGTCTGATTTCCCGCATTTGACTTTGCGCTTACGCCTACAGTCGAGAATGCCGTAAGTCCTGCAACCATCGATACCGTCAGTATCAACGAAATAATTTTCTTCTTCATTTCTTATCTTTCCCCTTTCTTCACGCCTCTTATTTTTCTGTTTCGTATTCCGATATATTCTCAAATCCGCCCGACGCCGAGCCTTCGCTTCGCAACGCCGAGTTCTCACTTCGAGAAGTCAAGCTTTCCTTCGCGCCGCCAAGCATCCGCTTCGCAGCGCCGAGCTTCCACTTCGCACCGCCAAGCATCCGCTTCGCGCCGCCGAGCTTTCAAACTCTGTCAATTACACGTTGTATTTTTCAGAAAAATTCTTTATGATCTGCGCAACCTGAGCTCTTGTGGCTGTGCCGGCAGGATTCAGTTTTCCGTCTGAGCCGTTGATGATTCCGTTTTGCGTCGCCCAAATCATCGCGCCCTTTGCCCATGAGGATACTGAAGCTGTATCAGTAAATGTATTATATTTATCCGCACCGGAGGTCGTGTTTATGCCCTTATATGTCACATACTTATACATAATAACCGCCATCTGCTCTCTTGTGATCTTGCTTTCCGGTGAGAAACGCATGTTGCCTGTTCCGGAAACGATATTATTTTGCGAAGCCCACCTGACATAAGGAGCATAATACATATTTGTAATCACGTCCGAAAAGCTTCCCTGCCCCGCATAAATGCTCTGATCTATACCTGCGAGTCTTCCGAGAACTGTCACAAACATGCCTCTTGTCATGCCTGCGTCAGGCGAGAAAAGCATCCTCGGAGTAGTCGATGTGCCGTTGAAATATCCATTTCCGGTAACAAATGACACCGCATCATGATACCAGCTGTTTTCTGCGACATCCTCAAATACAGGCGCCGTGATCTCATCCGGTTTCTCAACCGGTTCATTTACTGTCAGCTCAAGCGTTTGGGATGACGGAGAGTAGCTGCTGTTTCTAACCTCAAGAGTATATCTTCCCGGGACTGTCAATCTCGAATTTGAGGCATCGCAATACGATCCCTTTATAACGATCTTTCCTGCCTGTGTCTTGTCCACATATGAGGAACTTATGAGTGTATTATCATCTGAGCCTACCGGCGCGATATATACGAAAGCGCCGCTGCCGAAGTTTGCATCAGCAAAGGTGATTGTAATATCTTCTCCATATGCCACATCAGTCACGGCAAGCTGAGGAGCACTTCCTTTAGCCGTAGTCGAAAGCGATTTGTTTGCATATCCCGTGGCATATACCACCAGCGAATAACTTCCGCTAGCCGTAATCGCACTCTTATCTATAGTAATGGTTCTGTTTTGGATATCTACAGTATATTGTGATTTGTCAAGTCTTGGCATTCCCTGTGCGCCCGGAGCTCTGCATCCTATGCCCGAAATAGCAGATGCCCAACTCTTCCACTCTGTATCCGAAACAGAATCCTCAGCGGTAAATACCAGGTCTGTTCCTGTCATTATCTCCGAAACAGCCTTGAATCTGACGCCCGATGTCGGATATTTCACAGACTTCACGCCGCCGTCATCATAGCCTTCCTTGACAGCAGATGTATATATGGTAATAGGAGTTGAATCAAGATCTCTGTCCGAGACATCAAGCTGCACAACTCCCGTATAAAGAGTCTGCGGTGATCCCGAGAATGAATAATAAATCTTCGCATCCTTAGTAGGGCACGACATTGTGATATTCAGAGTCTTCTTGTCCGAACTAAGCGAGCATGAAACTTCTGCATCTGCCACAGTCCCCTTAGATGAAGGTGCACTGCCTGATGCCATATCAAGTCGAACATTGTAAACCCACTTGAAGTTGTCATAAGTAGTTCTGTGAGCAGCCATCAGATCTGCTTCAGTCATAGGCACGCAAAGTCTGAGAGCATAATCGTCGGCAGCTATATCCTGATATGAATTTGACTGGAGTGCAGATGCCAGACATCCGGCAGCCTTTCCGCCGTTTGCAGTGATTTCATCTGCTATTCCAAGCTCTGAAGAAGATACCAGCGCATTTCCTGTGGTTCTTCCCGAAATAGACTTCGTCGCAAGGATTGCTTCAGTCTTTTCGCCTGTCTCAAATACCTTGCGCTTGTCATTATAATAAGCGTCCGTATTCTTATATGTCGAATTGTACTCGTCAAGAGTAATTCCCTTCTTTGAATTGTCTTCGCCTGAAACCTCCCAGCCGCTCTTCCAGCCGTATGTTTTGTTGTAAAGGTCTTCGAAGTAATAACGGTCAGTGCCGTAAAGATCATTATATGTCCACTTGTGAGCATAATTTCCGTAGCTGTCTGTAGACATAAAACTCATGGCGTCATCGCCCTTGTAAGTAATCCTGTTCGCGCCTGAAACTGTACTGTTCTTCTTTACATATTCGACAAGCTCGGGAATTGTAATACCCTCAGCTTCCATATATTGAGTGGTCGGATAATTGTCCGTCCCGCAGTAATAATAATTCTTCCCGGTCGCTTTGCCGTTCGAATCCGTCTGACCATGGCTCATCTTTTCGATATCCGCAATATCAATCGTGTCGAGCAAAACACTCTTTCCGTTGTTGTCAAGAGAGTAGAAAAAAATCGTAGATGCCTTTTCAGATTCGGTCGACTTCGCTTCAGCCTGCAGCCCGAAGGTCGAAAATACTGCGAAAGATACTGCTGCCGTCATCACAGCCAGAGCTATTGTCAGCGCCCCTTTGAGTCCGAATTTTGCTTTTGATCCGAATGCTTTCATGCCAAACACACCCCCATTTTCGTTTTAATATCTTTGCCGTAAAATCCTCTTGGTTTGCCTTTTTTGTTTTTGTCCTTTGACTTTTTGATGACATTTTCCCATATCGGGAGCTTTTTCACGTATTCCAGCTGCTCAAGCCTGTTTTCCGATGTGATCTCTATAACTTCCACATCATCGCGGTCTCTCACAGAATCAAGAAATTCCGTGGGTTTTTTCTTCAACACACCGAGCACCGGCTTTTCGCTGTCCAGAATCTCAACGATTCTTTCGCGGAAAACATATGCCTCCGACTCAAGAAATCCAAGCTCATCCATTACTACGATGTCCGCATCGTCTATGTCACCGAGCAGGCTTGTCCCCAGATTGTTAAATACATCCAAATAAGGAGTGGGCATATTCCCGGCTCCCTCGAGTATTCTCTCACCGCAGATATTTTCTTCGGTACAATCCTCAACATCAGCCATGGCATCCATCAAATAAACATCTTTTCCTCTGTTCAGCGTGCGAAATCCTCTGATATCCGCATTTGCAAACTCATCGCTCGCAAGAAGCTTATATATCAGCGTCGATTTCCCCACCTGAATCTGTCCGGTTAAAAATATATTCGTCTTCAATATTTTTACCTGCAATCTTTCTCTTTAAATCTTTCTAAACGTACTCTTTTTTCGGATTTTCTCATCCGCCGCCTCGCACCTGCTTCACTGCCCGGCTCGGCGTTTGCTTCGTCACTCGACCTTAGCACCTGCTTCACCGCCTGGCTCGGCGTTTGCTTCGTCACTCGACCTTAGCATTTGCTTCACCGCCCGGCTCGGCGTTTGCTTCGTCACTTGACCTCGGCACCTGCTTCACCGCCCGGCTCGGCGTTTGCTTCGTCACTTGACCTCGGCGTTTGCTTCGTCAAGATCGGTAATCTTGTTGCCGTCAAGCACCAGACGCTTGCCGCCTATCTCGACATACTTATCAGTCGTGAAAACAGTGACCTGCTTGCCGCCCTTTTCCGACTGGCCGTGATATTTTCTTGTATATGTGGTGTCTGTGATAAATAATGTGCCCGGCGAAAGAATTCTTTCATATCCGCTGTCATCCGTCACAGTCACTGAATTTTCCACATCCTCAGGATTGTCCGCAACAGCGACAATATATTCCATTCCCTTTACATTGCTGCTTGGCGGATAATCAAGATTGATGGCTTCCCATCCGTTTGACGTGAAAACTATATAATTGTCCGCAAGCGTTGACGCATCGATAGAAGAGAGCATGTCATCATATCCGCAGTAGTATATGTGTGTCTTTTCGGTACATAGACCCACTGCACCCGTTATATCCCCCAGAAACACTCCTTTGTAAGTCTTTCCGTCACTATCGAAGGTCATAGTCTTGCAAGATATCTTTTCTCCGCCGTCAATACTGACCGAGTATTTGCCGTCGGAATATGTCACAGTCGCGCTGTTTTCAACGTCTCCGACAACCTGAAGAGACGGTATGTATGCAGAATCTGCTTTTGTGCACACTCCTGTCAGAAGCAATATACCTTCACACAGAGCTATTGCCGCAAGCAATATGATCACACCGATAAAAATTTTCTTTTGCTTCAAATCCTCTTCCTCCAAATTCTTCGCCATCCGAGCGCCGCGCCGGCAACCCAGCATCCTTCGCCATCCGAGCGCCACGCCGGCAACCCAGCATTCTTCGCCATCCGAGCGTCACGCCGGCAACCCGCCAGCCTTCGCCATCCGAGCGCCGCGCCGGCGTTCCGGCATCCTCTGTCAGCCGACAACCTCGATGCTTATGAGCGAAGTCATCGTTTCTTCGCCGTTTCCCGGGCTGAATATTACATTGTCCGCTTCATCAAGTGCGATGGTTGCGTTTGACAGGCTGTCATAAGTATATTCCTTTTCATTTCCCGAAAGATCCGTAAACTTATAACTGTCTGCCGAAGCAAGTCCGCTCGCCTTAAGGATATCGGAGAACAGAATGCTGTCTGTAGATTCCTTCTCGACACTTTCGCAATATTGTTTAAGCGAGATGAATCCCGTATCTCCGTAATTTATCGTCATGAGACCCATTACGGTCATGCCGTCCGCAATATCAGGACCTGTGAATTCCGGAGCTCCGTCTCCCATAGTTCTGATATATTCGCTCATGAAGTTTGCTTTCGTCTCGTTCTTTGAAAGACCGTCGGAAGCGGTCATATATACATTGTAAATAGTATTGTCGTTTGCGTCGGCATAAGCTGCTATCAAATCCGAAGTCTTGACAGCCTCAAATGTGTCTTCGCCTCTTGTAACCTGAGTCGATGTCAGCTGCCAAAGAGCCGTATCCAGGAATACAAGCTTTTGTGCTGCCGTTGCCGAAGCTTCATTTTCAAAGTCTATACGGCACAGCTTTCTTACCCAGTACATCGCACGCTCGCCCGGAACCACAACGTGAACGGGACCGTCAGACGTGCTGATAGGCTCGCCGTAATCGTAATATCCGAGGATAATATCGTCATTTTCAAGAATAGTTGACGGCATAGCGATTTCATAATCGTCAGTTCCGTAAAAACGGACTGTGTTGAAGTCACTGAGCTTCGCACCGTACTTCTCGACAAGTGAAGTAAGCAGAGGCCCCGTAATCTTGACCTTTACTATTTGGCCGTTTGACCTCTTGGCTTCCGCCTTTTGGGTGACTGCGTCAAGCTCCTTGAGATCCGCAACTGTAATGGTGATATCTTCATCGGTAAGACCGTGAAGCACGATCTCTTTGTCATCATTTACTGCCATTTCCTCTTCAGACAGCTTGCTTCCGCACCCTGCCATCATGCCGGTAAGCATCATGAGTATGAGCACAAGCGCCATACTCCTTGCAAATAACCTGTGTCTTGTTCTTGCCCGCATAGACCTTCCTCCTGTCAAATTCGTCCGACTTTCCCATCGCCTGTTCTGCCGACTGTTTTTTCACTGTACGACCGTTCCGCCGACTATTCTGCTGACTTCTTCCTGCGTCTTCCGGTAGACTCGATCAGCTTTTCAAGCTCGTATCTGTCTGCAAGAATGTTGAATGTACGCTTCTTGAAGTCGATAATACCGTCCTTTTTCAGCATGCTGAGCTCGTTTGAGAGAACCGATCTGTTCATTCCGAGGTGACGCGCCATCTCAGATCTGTTGTCCTTGATTTCAAACGGCGAACCGCCCGCCTTCTTCTCGGACTGTAGCAGGTAAGATATGATTCTTCCGCGAAGGCTCTTCACCTGATTCATCCCGATCCTCTTCATGCGTCTGATATTTTCGTCAGCCAGAAGCCCTGCTATATTTGTGAGAATTTTCACTTTCAGCGCGTCGCTTGTGTGTCTGCGGTTTAAAAATAACTCATACGGATATGCCATAAGCGTAACTTCGCCTTTGGCCTTCGCTGTAAAGTAACTCGTGCGATCCTGCGTCATCATGACATCAAGACCCATGATATTTCCTTTTTTATAATCCTGCTTAGACGTCACCTCACCTTCTGCGCCGCCTACCGGAATACTGAGAGTCCCTTCTTCTATGATATAGAAGTAATTCATCTTCTGCGTGTCAAATATCACTATATCGCCATCGCTGTAATGCTTTTCCTCGCATTTTATAGTTTCTCTGAGGATTTCCTCTTCAGCGGGAGAAATCCCCTTCAGAATCTCCGCAGCAAAGAGAAGCTCGAGTCCGCGTTCTTCTACCCCAAGCTCGCTCATATCGACATCTCGTCTTTCCCTCACAGATTCTTTAGTTTCCACATCCGTAAGATTTTCGAGGATGTCATCATTCTTCCTTGTATTTTCCTTAAGCCATTCCTCTATCTCGGAGAATTTAAATCTCCATCTTCCTGAAGCTTTATATACCGGAATCTGTCCCTTCTTGATATACGAATATATCGTAGTTGGCTTAAACCCCAGATAATCAGCAACTTCAGCAACCGTCATCATCGTATCCGGTGCGTTCTGGTTTTCCATTCTCTTATTCCCGACCTTTCTATCATCATTTCATCATCAAAACATACATTAAACCAAATTTTATCAATCTTGTCGTTCTGTCAGTCCTCCGAGACCTGCCTTTCCGTCAATCCTTCGTGCCTCCGCCCGACTTATCTCAGGCCGCTCTTTCAATCTATCCCCCGAACCTGCCTAAAAGTTACTATTCTTCTCGTCTTCCGACCTTATCCGGACTTCACATTATTCTTCAGTAACCATATAAAGAGTTCCCGTTTCCGGATCCTTGTATACACGACCTACATCTACATATCCGTCTTCTGTAGTAATGGTAGTCTCGCCGTCGTCACCCGTCATCTGATCGGTTACTTCTGTTGCGTTCGACGTGTCGACAGCAACTTTATTGAATTCACCCGCATTTTGAACGTCGATATTCCAGTTCATAACGAGTGCCATCATGATTCCGCATGCAAATACAAGCATAACGTCAGCCAAATTCGATACAGATTCCATCGGATTTACGTCTTCACCAAAGCCGGACTTACCGCTGCTCAACTTGCCTGCGCCAAAACGCTTCATCATATCTATTCACCTCACCTAATATTTATCTTTTTAATATGTGTCTATACTGCTTGAATTATTCCCACCATGAAGAGCCGCCCGGCTTCTGCTGTGCGTCATCCTGTGCCTGTCCGGCATCACTTGCGTCTGCCGCCTGATATGACGGGTCCTCCGTCTGATACGATGGTGCCTCTGTCTCTACAACTGTCCAGGAAGAATCCTGATGTTCCCCTTCCTGCTGAGCCTGCATATCTTCCATTTCGCCTATAGTTGCGTCTGAGTTATTTTCCGCAGACCATTCATATCCTTGCGGGTCCGCTTCCTGATGCTCCGGCCATACAAATCTTTCTGTACGGTCGCCTGCGCCGTTCATATCATCGCCATATCCGCCGCCGTAGCTGCCGGCATAAGTACCGTTGTACTGACCTTCACCGTAGCCGCCGTCACCGTAGCCGCTCTCATTATAATTTTCTGCGCCATAGCTGCCTTCGCCATAACTGCCTGCGCCGTAGCCGCCATCGCTATAGCTGTCTTGACCGTAGCCGCCGTTATACTGACCTTCGCCGTAAGAACCGTCGTCATAATTGCTCTTGCTATAGCCGTAGCCGCCGCCGTAAGAACCATCATCATGCTGATCGTAAGTATCCTCATAATCGTCTTCCTTTGGCTCGTCAGAGTCGTCGCCGGTGTTTATAACCTCAAGCAGACATTCCATGACCATCTCGAGAGCTGACATGTAATTTGCATACCACTTTTTTCTGATCGCTGATACTACAAATGCCGCTGCTGCCGCAAGCAGACCTGCCGCAGTCGTATCAAATGCCGTAAGCAATGAGTTTGACAATGTATAAGTGTCGCCCTGTCCGAGAGCTATGATTCCGGGGCCGAGCGGAATGAGTGTTCCGAGAAGACCAAACATAGGCGCGATTCTCGCAACCATATCTGAAAACATGATTATAATGTCATAATGCTGCTTCTCTTCTTCGAGAAGTCTTACTGCCAGAGACTCTCTCATAGCAGGAGTGATTTCGGGATGGGCATTCAGCTCATACAAAACTCTCTTCTGGCGCTTGAGAAGTCCGCTGTCATAAATGATAGCATTCAGCGATCTCTCACCAGCCTTCAAATCATCTACAAGCTTAGGCATCTTAGCCTTCATTCTGATACGTTCGGTAAATACCTCTGCGATAAGAGTCGCAATCAGCACAAGCGCTGCCGCAATCAGAATAAGCAGTACAACTATAACCGGTGTTTCCATCGCTCCTGTCACGGCACGAAGCGCATTACTGAGATCAGTTTTCATAATTTTTCCTCCGTCAGCATAATCTTTTTTCTCTAGGATATTCTAATATATTTGTTGTTTTCGTCAGTTTTTGTTAGCTTTTGTTCATTTTTGTTTCGGTATCTGTTTTTCGTCGTCCCGAAGTCCGACCTATGCGCCGCAGCATTAATCACAATGCGCCTTTTTAGCTGCAGATTAATCTCTTTATATCCTTATATCAATCAAATACTTCACTATTCTCACTATGAACGAAACTCCGAATACTCCCGAAGACGTCCATCCCATGGCAGGAAGCATCGGATTGTCGGCATTTTCGTCGACCTTAGCAAGCTCCTGCGAATCTTCAGACATCTGATAAGCTCTCCATGTCGAACTTGAACCGGTATCAGAGGTGCTGTCGAGCAATGAATCTGATGTCGTATTTTGGGTCGTATTTTGATTCGTCGTAGTAGGACTTACGGATGAGCCGGCACTTATCTTTGTACCTTTTTTTGTTCCGCTTGTACCGCTGTTTTTACTTTTTGACGAGCTCTTGGAGTTCGATGATTTGCTCGAACTCTTTGCGCCGGAAGAAGTTCCGGTTTTTCCGGATTTTCCTATAGCGGTACTCTTATTCTTGCTGTTATTCTTATTCTTGTTGTTGTTCTGCGTATCTGTCGGATTTGTCTTGTCTTTTGTTTTATCTTCAACCTTTACATTTTCTTTTTGGGTATCATCCTCAGTACTGTCTTTTGGTGACACATGCAAATTCACACTGGTCTTCTGTCCGTCCGACGCAGTGGCAGTAATGGTCACATCGCCCTCCTCGACGGCAGTGACATTTCCGTTCGCATCAACTGTGGCTATTGCTTCATTGCTGCTTGTATATGTATATGTCCTGGATGCAGCCGCCCCAGAAGTGATAGCGTCATCAACATCCTTCACTCCTACGTTTACCTGCATCTTGCTTCCTACCTTCACGTCGGTATTTGGCGCATTAAGCGTATATGTAGGAGAGCCCGCGAGCTGTATCTCGATCTCGGTTATGCCCTTTGCAGACTTTCCGAAGGTAGCCTCATCCGGAGATTTCTGGCCGAAGACGAGACGGAATCTGTTGTTTCCGTTTGCGCCTGTCTTGTCCCAAAACTGTGCGCCGCTTATGCATCTGACATTTGTTCCGTCGCCTGACTCGGTGTCCGAATAAGCTATCATCGTAGGAACCTGTATGCCTGAGGACTTCACGGAGTCAAGATTCACAACCTGACCGTTTACGAAATTTTCCGGAAGAGCAGTATAACTATATCTAGGTGTATAAGAATCAAGCAATTCCGTCAAAGACCATGAAGTCATCGTATCCGAATAATTGTCCGTAGTCTTAAAATGCATATATTGCACAGAATTGACATCTATCCCCGCATCATCAAGCAGATTTTTCAGCGTAACGCCTTTTGCGTACAGGACAACTGCCGCAGGCATGGAATCTATATTTGAATACCAATACTCCTCTGCCGGCAGACTCTGTATATCCGCAAGCGTATAAGTTTTCTTCACATAGTACGGACCCCCGAAATAACCCACGCTTATCTTCAGAGTGTCCGACGCGGCAACTCCCGTGCCGCTGGCCGCAAATGACATGGCCGGCATCATATTTACGAATACCATCACCATGACAGCGATGATTCCTGCTGCAGAAGATATCCTTCGCAGCAATCTTCCGCACGACCTCCTCTTCTTTCTTTCTTTTTTCATTTCTACGCACCCTCTTCCCCATATAACTGAGCACAGCAAAACAGAATCCCTTGCCTTTCGGCGACAAGCGATATACGGATTTTGCTGCTATATTATATCTATATTTTGAGTTGGTTTCTTTTGGTAAAATTAGATTATTTTACATGAAATATCTGTAAAATGTACGCTCTCTTCTACCAATTAACATTATAAATGCTATTGGTACCGATAGCAACATTTACTTTTCCATATTTATATTACGTTTTCGTGAAAATCGCAAAAATTTCGAACTGCAAAATTTCAAGTCACAAAAAAACACTGTCACCCGCTTGTCCGTGACGCGTGTCCGGTCTTCGGAAACGCATCGTTATCAGATGACAGTGCTTTATTTTGCTTGACAGTGCTCTATTTTGCTTGACAGTGTTTTATTTTTCCCGTTACGAGCTTAAAATCTGAATCCACAATCCGTCATAAAGTGTGCGGATGTTTTGCGGAAGATTCTTAAATGTCTCAAATTGCTTGAGTGCGTCGCCCGTAGGATACATGGCATCGCCCGTCAGCTCGTCAGGCAGAAGCTCGCGCGCCGCACTTTCGGCAGTTGAGTAGCATATAAACTCGGTATTTTGCGCCATTACTTCAGGATCGAGCAGGAAGTTTATGAATGCTTCCGCTCCTTCTTTATTTTGCGCTCCGGAAGGAATACACATTGCGTCTACATAAAGATTGCTCCCCTCTTCCGGAATGTAGAAGCCGAGATTTACGTCGGAATCGTCGCCAAGCTCGCCGAGCATCAGATAATAATCGCCTACATAATATGTCGCGATCGCAGCCTCTTCATTTTCCATCTTGTCGAAAATCTGGTCCATTACATACGCCTGGACGAGAGGCTTTTGCTTTTTGAGAAGCTCTGCGGCTTCGCGGATCTGAGACTCGTCTGTAGTATTATACGAATATCCGAGCTTCTTGAGAGCTACACCGATGGCATCTCTCGAGTTGTCAAACATCAGGATCTGTCCCTTGTACTTTTCGTTCCAGAGAATATCCCAGCTGCCTAGGTCTT
Organism: Lachnospiraceae bacterium; assembly: GCA_963602445.1. Lineage (GTDB taxonomy): Bacteria > Bacillota > Clostridia > Peptostreptococcales > Anaerovoracaceae > Alangreenwoodia. The sequence goes on from CAVCIY010000023.1 coordinate 43,883, forward strand.
CCTCGTCGACCATGTCTTTGTTGTAAATAATGGCAACGCATCCCCACTGATAAGGCACGGAATATTTCCCTTCCGGGTCATATTCGGGATTCAGATGCTCTTCGTCTATATATTTCGCATTCGGAACATTGTCCCAGTTTATCTCATCAACCATTCCCTCTTCTATCATTCTCGAGACCATATAATCAGAAGGAACGACCACATCGTAAGAAACGCCGCCGCACTTGATTTTGGCATACATTTCCTCGCACGTGGATACGGTTGTATAATTTACGGTAATGCCCGTCTCCTCCTCAAATCTTGTGAGAAGGTCAACATCGATATACTCGCCCCAGTTGAAGACATTTATGCAATTTTCATCATCATCGACGCCGCATCCGGTCGTCACAAAAAGCGAAACTATAACGCATACGGCCGCCACGCAGATTGCGATTATCTTCATGACTCTTGCATTGTGTCTCTTCGAAGCACTTGCAGCTTTCTCATTCTCAGCCCTCGCAGCATACTCTTTCTCAGCCCACGCGCCTCTGTGAAATTTAAATATCATTTCGCACCGCTCCTCTCTCTTTCTTTCTCGGCTCTAAGCTCTCTGATATTGAGAACCACAAGCAGGAGCAGGATGATGACAAACATTATGGTACACAAAGCATTTATCTTCGGGCTGATCCTCTTTTTCGTCATGCCGAAAATGAGAACTCCCAGAGTCTCCGAAGTCGGCCCCGACGTGAAGTAGCTTACTACGACATCGTCTATCGAAAGAGTGAATGCCATGATAAATCCCGTCACGATACCGGCTGTGATCTGCGGGAGCACGACATTGAAAAATGCCTGGATATTGTTTGCTCCCAGGTCAAGCGCAGCTTCATACTGGCGTTTGTCCATCTGACGCAGCTTCGGCATAACCGAAAGAATGACATATGGTGTATCAAATGTGACATGTGCTATCAAAAGAGTACCGAACCCCAGCCTGAAAAAGTTGAGGTGAAGTGTCTGCGAGAAGAAGATGAACAAGAGCATAAGCGATACACCCATGATGATATCCGGATTCATCGTCGGGATGTTGTTTACCGCAAGAACGATCTTTCTCGGCGTCTTTTTGAGTGAAGTGATTCCGAGAGCGGCAGCTGTCCCGAGAATCGTTGAGATGATCGCAGCGCAAACTGCCACAAGGAGTGTCACCTTTATGGAGTGAATGATCTCCGAATCTTTGAAGAGTGCCTCGTACCAGCGCAGAGAAAAGCCTCCCCACACAGAGCGGCTCTTTGTGCTGTTGAACGAGAAGACCATCAGCAGAAATATAGGTGCGTACATAAAAAGGAAGATGAGCACCATGTAGATTTTTCCGATTCTTTTTTTCACATCAGCACACTCCCTTCCATGTCACTATTCTTGTCAATCTTGCCTGTAAGCCAGATGAAAATCATGATAATAGCCATCATGACAAGGGAAATCGCCGCGCCCATATTTGCGTTGTACGTTCCGCCAAGGAACTGCATCTCGATGAGGTCTCCGACGAGCATATTTGCGCCGCCGCCGAGGATCTTCGAGATGACAAATGTGCTTACTGCCGGCACAAATACCATCAATATCCCGGACATCACGCCGGGGATGGAAAGCGGAAATACAACCCTTGTAAATACCTGTCTGTCGCTGCATCCGATATCTCTTGCGGCTTCGATAAGAGACTGATCCATCTTCGTCATCGCGGTATAAATCGGCAGAATCATAAACGGCAGGTAATTGTAAACCATGCCGAGGCCTACCGCCGCAGGAGTGTTTATAATAGACAGGAGCGGCAGATGAAGAAAACCGAGGATCTTGTTCAGAATCCCGTTGTTTTCCAATATAGTGAGCCATGCATACGTGCGGACGAGAAAATTCATCCACATAGGGAGCATGACCAAAATCATCGCTATAGTCTGTCTCTTCGGCTCAAGTCTTGACATAACATATGCAAGAGGATAGCCGAGAACAAGACATACAAGTGTAGATATTACAGCCAGCTTGAACGAACGCCAGAAAATACCGGCATATAATGTCATATATGAGAAATTGTCCGTCGTAAACCGGCCCGCGTCGTTTGTAAATGCGAAATAAATCACTATAAACAACGGCACTACAGTAAATATGACAAGCCACGCATTGTAAGGCCAGGAAAGTCTTTTGGTTGATCTCATCAGTCACTTTCCTCCTCTTCTGCGGCATCGGGATTGTGCTCGCGCTCGTACTCGAGTTCAGTGGCTGTGGCAATGTCGCTTTTTTTCATTATATGAATATTGTCGGGATCGACATCGATATATTTTTCCGCGCCGATCTCGCATCCCACTGTAGAATGCACCATAAAAGTGAAATTCTCAGTGTCGATAAGCATTTCATAATGCACACCCTTAAAAAGGCATGTCTGGACCGTCCCTCGGATAAGTCTGTCTGAAGGCTGAATGCTCGAAGCACCCTTGTTCAGAAGAACTATATCTTCAGGTCGTATAACCATGTCAACGGGTTCATTTTTCGCGAATCCCGTGTCAACACAGTCATAAGCAGTTCCGAGGAATTCAATGACCTTATCCTGCTTCATAATTCCCGGCACGATATTGCTCTCGCCGATAAAGTCGGCTACAAAAGCATTTGCCGGTTCATTGTAGATATCAATCGGAGAGCCCTGCTGCAGAATCATGCCGCGGTTCATTACCACAACCTTATCTGACATAGTCAGCGCTTCCTCCTGATCATGAGTAACATATATAAATGTCATACCAAGCGTCTCATGAAGCTTCTTCAGCTCTATCTGCATTTCCTTACGCAATTTGAGGTCTAAAGCTCCGAGAGGCTCATCGAGCAGCAACAGCTTCGGCTGTTGGATTATTGCCCGCGCAATGGCAACTCTCTGCTGCTGTCCGCCAGAAAGCGAAGCGACAGAGCGTTTGCCGAAACCCTTAAGGTTTACAAGCTCCAGCATCTCTTCCACACGCATCGCGATCTCTTTCTTGTCCTTTTTGCGGATACTCAGTCCGAATGCGATATTTTGCTCGACATTCATATGAGGAAATAATGCGTATTTCTGAAATACTGTATTGATATTTCTCTTGTTTGGAGGGACATCGTTTATGCGCTGTGAATTGAAATAAACGTCCCCCTCATCAGGCTTTTCAAAGCCACCGATGATCCTGAGCGTCGTGGTCTTCCCGCAGCCCGAGGGCCCGAGGAGTGTCACAAACTCTCCGTCATCAACAGATAGATCAATCGAACTCAGTATGATCTCATCATCATATTTTTTTACGATACCGCTGAGCCGGATAAGCTCATTTTTTGCCATTTACCAGTCCTCCTTTTCACGGACGAACGCAATTACCCGCCCGAAACAAAAATCAAACATTTCCGTAATTAAAATTTATAATTCAAGCTTCATGTCGTTTTCGCGGATCCAACCCCACTTGCGCAGGATTTTTCCGAAGATCCATGCGAGAACGCCCGGAGCTACGAACAGCATAACTATAATCTCTATGAGAACAACAGTCGGTGAAGCGCCTGCCTCAACCATAGTCTGGTACATTGTAATAGGCCCTACAAGACCTGAAGTACCCATACCGCATCCTACTGCGTTGTTTGTGAGTCCAAGAACGCACGTGCTCACAGGTCCGAGCACCACGCTGGCGAGTATCGCCGGAAGCCAGATAGCCGGTCTTCTCATGATATTCGGCACCTGGATCATAGAAGTGCCCACGCCCTGAGAAATCAGGCCGCCCCAGCCGTTTTCCTTAAAGCTGGCAACAGCAAATCCGACCATGTTTGCGGCGCATCCTACCGTAGCCGCACCTGCCGAAATCCCTGTGAGTCCAAGGATGACGCCGAGTGCCGCCGAGCTGATAGGAAGAGTGAGTACGATGCCCATTACTGCGGAAACTACGATACCCATGATGAACGGCTGCTGTTCGGTAGCCCAGATAATGATCTGGCCGAGAGCTGTCAAGAGCTCTGAGCACGGAGGTCCCACGATAAGCCCGACAATCGAGCCCGATGCAATCGAACATATCGGCGTAACGATAATGTCCAGCCCTGTCTTTTTCGAAACAAGTCTGCCTATTTCAATACCTACGAG
>CAVCIY010000024.1:0-9577 GCA_963602445.1 Lachnospiraceae bacterium
TCGAATGTTTGACTTGTGAAAATCTAATGAGAATCTAAATTTTGCAATTTCTAACGTCTGATTTGTGCGTCTACTTATGCTGCGCCTTCTTCAAATTGCGAGTTGTAAAGCTCCGCATAGAAACCGCCGGCCTCGAGAAGCTCGTCATGCGAGCCTGTCTCAACTATGTCACCGTCTTTCATAACCAAGATGACGTCCGCATCACGTATCGTAGAAAGCCTGTGAGCAATCACAAAGCTTGTGCGTCCGATCATGAGATTGTTCATGGCTTGCTGGATCCGGACCTCGGTGCGTGTATCGACAGAGCTTGTTGCTTCGTCAAGAATAAGAATCTTGTTGTTTGCAAGAATCGCACGCGCGATAGTCAGAAGCTGACGTTGTCCTTGTGAAACATTTGTGGCGTCTTCATTAAGCTCCATTTGGTATCCGCCCGGAAGAGTCTGAATAAAATGATGAGCGTTTGCAGCCTTCGCTGCGGCAATAACCTCCTCATCAGTCGCGTCAAGACGACCGTAGCGGATGTTTTCCATGATGGTGCCTTTGAAGAGCCATGTGTCCTGAAGAACCATCCCGAAGAGCTGTCTGAGGTCGCAGCGCTTTAAGTCGCGTATGTCGTGACCGTCTACGGAAATACTTCCGCCCGAGACATCATAAAAACGCATGAGAAGCTTGACCATGGTCGTCTTTCCGGCGCCCGTAGGTCCGACGATAGCGACAGTTTGTCCCGGTTTTACAGAAGCACAGAAGTCATGTATGACAGTATGGTCATCTGAGTAACCGAATTTTACATGGTCAAATACTACGCTTCCCTTTACAGATTCGAGATCGATATCATTTTCTGAATCAACAACTTCTTCTTCTTCCTCAAGGAATTCAAATACTCTTTCTGCGGCAGCGGCCATAGACTGGAACATATTCATGACCTGAGCGAGCGACGTGATAGGCTGAGTCAGGTTCTTTACGTATTGGATAAATGCCTGAATGTCGCCTACGGTGATCACGCCGTTTATAGCGAGCAGGCTGCCGCCGATAGCGACTGTGGCATAACCGAGATTTCCGACAAGATTCATGACAGGCTGCATAAGTCCCGACAGAAATTGTGATTTCCAAGCTGACTGGTAGAGAATGTCATTTGTAATCTCAAATTCTTCGAGGATCTTTTCTTCGCGGTTGAAAGCCTTTACTATATTTTGACCGCTGAAAGTCTCCTCAATCTGCCCATTTATCTCGCCGAGATATTTTTGCTGTGCCTTGAAGTGCTTCTGTGATATCTTCACGACCAGAGCCATAAATATAGCTGAAACAGGTACAACAAGAACCGATATCAGGGTAAGCAGCGGACTTATAGTCAGCATTATGATAATAATTCCGATGATAGTAGCCACAGAAGTGATGAGCTGTGTTATGCTGGAATTCAGGCTCTGCCCGAGTGTGTCGACGTCGTTTGTGATTCGTGAAAGAACCTCACCGACAGTCTTTGACTCAAAATATTTTAATGGCATACGATTGATCTTTTGGGAGATATCTTCTCTCATCTTGAAGCATATGCGCTGAGTAACCCCACTCATGAGCCATCCCTGAGCCAGTGAAAATCCTGCACTGACGATGTAGAGGGCGAGCGTCGCAAGAAGAATATATCCAATCTTTGTGAAATCGATAGTGCCCGTTCCCTGAATCTTAGCCATGAGACCCGTGAAAATCTCGGTAGTGGCCTTACTGAGAACCTTTGGACCCAATATACTGAAAATAGTACTTCCGGCGGCAAATACAGCGACTATGCCTATGATCAGCTTGTATGATGACATATACTTTATGAGTTTTCTTACGGTGCCTTTGAAATCCTTTGCCTTTTCAACAGCCATAGGACCGCGTCCAGGCGGAGGTCCCTGGCGTCTGCGAGTTTCTCTTGAATTTGTCTGTTCACTCATTATGCAAGTCCCCCTTTCATCTCAATATCCTTTGCGGAAAGCTGTGACTCGGCAATTTCACGGTACTCCGTGCAGCTGTTCATAAGCTCTTCATGAGTTCCTGTGCCAACTATACGGCCTTCGTTCATAACTATAATCTTGTCTGCGTACATAATGGTACTTATGCGCTGAGCAACGATGATGCGTGTAATGCCGCTTGTATTCTCTTCAAGCGCGTGTCTCAGTGCGGCATCAGTCTTGAAATCAAGAGCTGAGAAGCTGTCATCAAACAAGAGAATCTTAGCCTTCCTTGCTATAGCTCTTGCGATGGAAAGCCTTTGCCTCTGACCGCCTGATACATTTGAACCTTCCTGAGCGACATGGCTCTTAAGTCCGTCAGGTTTTTCGGAGATGAAGTCAGCCGACTGGGAAATCTCAACAGCTTCCTTTACGCTTTCGTCATCGATATATTCGCCGCCAAATTTTAAATTCGATTCGATCGTCCCTGAGAAGAGGAATCCCTTTTGAGGTACATATCCTGTCAGGCTTCTGAGTTTCTTCTGAGAAATATCGCGAATATCGATTCCGTCTATGAGAATCCTTCCCTCCGACACGTCATAGAAACGGAGAATAAGATTCATGAGAGTAGACTTTCCGCTTCCCGTGCTTCCAATAATAGCGGTAGTAGCCCCAGGCTCTGCAGTAAATGAAATATCCGAAATAGAATCCTTCTCGGCATCCGGATAGCGGAAAGATACATTCTCAAATGTGATGCGTCCTTCGATATCGTCAAGCTCGCCGTCACGAAGCATTTCTTCAGGCTTGTCGGTAATTGCCGGTTCAGTATTTATAACTTCTTCAATTCGTTCCGCAGCAACGCCTGCACGAGGAAGAAGGATTGCGATTATTGTGATCATCAGGAATGAAGCCACGATAATCATAGTATATGTGATAAATGCAATCATGTCGCCAACCTGGAGATTTCCAAGCTCGACACCGTGTGCGCCCTTCCAAACTATGAGGACCGATACTGCGTTCATTATAAACATCATGGAAGGCATCATAAATGACATAGCACGATTTGTGAAAAGCTGAGTCTTCATGAGGTTTTCGTTTGCGTCTCTGAATCGCGCTTCTTCATGCTTTTCCCTGCTGAAAGCACGTATAACAGGAATTCCGGAAAGAATTTCACGCGACACGAGATTCAGCTTATCGACAAGAGTCTGCATGATCCTGAATTTCGGGAGAGTGACAGACATGAGAATTGCCACCACGCAAGATACGGCAACCACGGCCACGACGATAATCCACGACATGCCTGTATGAGTATTTACAACCTTAATGATCCCTCCGATTGCCAGAATCGGCGCATATAAAATAATACGCATGATAAGAACGCATACCATCTGCACCTGCTGGATGTCATTTGTACATCTCGTAATGAGTGACGCAGTTGAAAAGCGGTTCGTCTCTACGTTTGAGAAAGAAACTACTTTCTTGAAGACGCTGTTTCTTAAATCGCGCCCTATGGCGGCACCCGCGCGTGAAGCAATATATGATACTAATATCGCACAGAGCATGATAATGACAGAGTATAGGAGCATTATACCGCCCGTACGCCAGAGATATGACGTCTGAATAGCATCAGTATCGACACCGATAGCCTTATATTCTGCCTGAACATAAGAAAGAGCCGCCTGGGAAATAATGGAGTCACTCATGGTGTCATATTTTTCCATTATTTGCTCTCTCATAGAAGTAATCATCTCATCAGTATCAGCCCCTGCCGCCTTCATAGCACTTAGCTGAGAGACGGCCTGCTGCATCTCGTCCGACTCGCCGGCATAAGTGGTGATAACCATAGGAAGACTGACTAATTCGTCTATATCGTCCATATGTTCGCTGCCTGATTCGTTGAGTACATAAAGCGGTTCATTTACCGATGAATCGTCAGTGAGAATATCAATGTCACCAATATCGTCTGCATCATGCAGATCATAATATTTTTCCAATAAAGCAGTCTCATCCGATGTCATAAATAGAGACAGTGTATCAAAAGATGATTCCCTGATGACTTCGGGTGCTGCATGCTCAATGCCCCCCTGCTGTATGCCCACATCGACTATGTCTGCGGTATACTGAGGAAGCGATAGATCAAATATCGCTTCTATAACAAGAAAGAGCACTATCAGAAGCATTGAAATCTTGTGCTTCGCCAGATATTTTGTTATTTTCCTCAATTCTTTTACACTGCTAAAGACATATACAAATATGTATATGTCAGATGATTCGTCAATGCCCGGCGTTCGCAAATTTGAAGCGCCGACAGCCCGCTGCCGCACACCGGCAAGCCGCCGTCACGCACTGACAAGCCGCTGCCGCGCACCGGCGAGCCGCCGTCACGCACCGACAGCTCGTTGCTACGCACCGACAGCTCGTTGCTACGCACCGACAGCTCGTTGCTACGCACCGACAAGCCGCCGTCACGCACCGGCGAACCCGTCGCTATAGACCTCGCAAAGTTCTTGCGTCTGCGAGCCGGGTCTTTTAGCCGAACAACAAATCATCGTCCTATTAGCTTTTCCTTTCCTAGATTAACATTAAAATTTGCCACTAATTTTGTGGACTGACATCAACATATAACTTAAAATATCAAGATACGATTTGAAAGTGCCTTGTAAAGCGGTCAGCTGCCTGTCAAGGTGTCACCGGCTGCGCAGCCGCCTAACGCAGATAGTTCATCCGTGTTATTAAAATCAAGCTCGGAAGGTGAACCGGTGCTTCGGAGCTCGCCGCCTTTGTCCGAAAAATCGTCGGGCGCAGAGTCGCCGTTACCTGTCAGATCATCAGGCAAAGTGCCTTCGGAATCATGACTTGATACAGCATCAGAATCGAATCTGTCAAGTTCACTGCTCATGATACCGTAAAGCTGTTCCCAAAGCTCAAGCAGGCGTGTGATATTTTTGTCTCCGAACTTTTCAAATACTGCATCAGTAAGCAAGTGAAGGTTGCCGCTCACGCGCTTAAATGTCCGCAGCCCTTCGTCCGTAAGGCAAAGGTAGGAGCTGCGCCTGTCATAGATATCTTTTTTGCGTGTGACGTAACCCTTGTTTTCGAGGCTGCGCATCATCCTTGACACCGCAGGAGCAGAAACCTTGAGCTCATGCGCTATAACCGACAGCCGCAGACCTTGTGATTCCGGATTTTCCTGCGAATCATTGTATATCCTGTGCATATGGAGAAATTCTCCTTTTGATACATCAGAAAAAATCTTATCCATGTTCATCTGTCTGATTGACTGCATCATGTGCAGCCAACGCTGAAGTGTAGTTTCGTCTATCATAAGATTCTCCGCAAATGTGTAATACAGAGTAAATATGTATCACAGATCTTCTTTATAAATTTTAATTATAAATTTATATTCTAATAAATGTAACATGGCTAACTATTAACCATGTTAACGAACGTAAAGTTATGATAACTCAGGCTCCCGGCAATGTCAAGTGATATTTTCATCACATTCGGAAAAATAAAAAATACAAAGCCCTGCGGTTCACCGCAAGGCTTTGCAGATGCAAGAACGCTATACAGGGGAATTATACAAGCGGTGCGATTATGCGCAGCACCTTTCCTATAAATCGTTCAAAAATATTAATATTTTTGTAGTCGCGCATGGATATTTCGGCTGACTCGGTAAATGTTTGCTCGAAATCCGCTGAGATATCGTCAACAACAGGATTGTTGTACATGAGACATGCGCACTCGTAATGCAGATACAGACTCCTGAAATCCATGTTGATCGTTCCTGTGACTGCTTCTTTCTTGTCCGCACAGACCATTTTCGTATGAACAAAACCCGGCAGGTATTCATATATTTTTACGCCGGATTCGATAAGCTTCGGATAATAAGATCTTGAAATCATATATATAAGACGCTTATCAGGAATACGCGGCAGTACTATGCGCACATCTACACCACGTTTAGCAGCTCGCATGAGAGCAAAGAGCATTTCGTCGTCGATGACAAAATACGGGGTCATAATGTAAAGCGTGTCTGTTGCGGTATTTATAAGATGCAGGTAAACACTTTGCGCAACGGAGATTTTCGATTGAGGGCCGACTCCGTAAGGGATAAATATCCCGTCGAAATCATTTGCCGAATCCTCGTCAGAGCCGTGCGTGCCGGAGTCGCGTAAACCGGAATCATACACGTCAGAGCCGGACGCGGTTTTGGTGCTGTCCAGGTAATATCCGTAATCCTCATGTCTGTTTTCATGAACGGCATTCCACATCTGAAGGAACATCAATGTGTAGCTTCTGACTGCGTCGCCTTCAAGCATAAAGCAGTTGTCCTTCCATACACCAAAGCGGCTTTTGCGGTTGATATACTCATCCGCTAGGTTTAAACCGCCGCTAAAGGCATATTTTCCGTCAACAACTATGATTTTTCTATGGTCGCGATTGTTGTACGAGGTCGAGAAAAACGGTGTGACGCGGGCAAAGGTCAGAACCTTTATCCCGAAGCTGCGAAGACGAGACGCATATCCCTTAGGAAGCGTATTCATACATCCGATATCGTCATAAAGCAGCCTAACTTCAACACCTGCAAGTGCTTTGTCTATAAGGATGTCGAGGATGGAATTCCAAAATATGCCGGGCGTGATTATGAAAAACTCGACGAAGATAAAATCTTCGGCTTTTTTAAGCTTATCCAGTATATTTTCATATGCATAATCACCCATCGAATAATATTTTGCGGAAGTTTCCGAATATGAAGGATATCCTCCTGTAGTTTCAATATAGCGCGACAAACCGGAAATATGCTTATTCATGCTGATACAATCCCTAAGCAAATGATCGGTTTCGGTATAGCTCTTTGTGACATCAAGAGAATGCCGTATAGCATTTGTCGCTTTGGTTGATCCCAGATTGAAATGGAATATTATATAAAGCACTGTTCCGAACAAAGGAAATGCCGCAATAGGTACAATCCAGGAAATCTTGTATGCGGGGCTTCCGTCTTTATTTATGATAATAATGGCAATAATCGCGGAAAGCACAGGGATGACAACTGTAGTCGCAATTTTTTCGTATCGATTGTCCAACCGTGTAGCCAGGAACATTATGAAGAGTACCTGAATCACAATCATAACTGCCGCAATGAAAAAACGACTGAAAACAATACTCAGTATCGATTTTCTGGGCACGCGGTGCAGCCAGCTGCGGATTTTTCCGTAAGAATTGTTCACATCTTCGGAGCCTGTGAAGTCATGGCGCCTGCGGTTCCTATTATTAATGTTCTTATTATCTTTCGCACTTTTCGAGGTAGCGGCAGCAGAATTGTTGATTTTGCTGCCAGGCTCGTGATTAGAGTAAATCAAGCTTTTCCTCGAGAATTGAGGCAGCGTCTTCAACGCAGCCCGAACAGCTTCTGAGCTTTGGACGGTCAGGTCCGCCAAGCAGATCTTTGCAGATGATCGAAGAATTCTTATCGATAAATGCCTGCTGAAGCTCTCTCATCAAAGCATAAGTCTTTTTCTTGGTTGCGGGCGCTTCCAGATTGCCGTCGCTTGAGAGCGTGCTTGCGGCCGCAAGCATGCCGGAAACAGCGCCGCATACCTGATTTGAACCCATTCCGAATCCAAAGCCTTCGCTCATCTTGAATAATTCAGTTTCGTCAATGCCGATAACATCGGCAAATGCGCAGGCGACAGCCTGTGCGCAGTTGTAACCGCTGCTGTGCTTCATCACAGCATCATCAGCTCTTTTTCCCATAGTTAAACCTCCTATAAATCATGACAAATAAAAACATGTTCTATCGCGGCCTTCCGCCTGCAGATACAGTCGCGGCCTTCCGCCTGCAGATACAGTCGCGGTCTTTCGCCTGCAGCCGCAGCCACTGCCTTCCGCTCGCAGCCACAGTTGCGGCCGCGGCATTTCTCTGCGGAAAATGCGTGTTTTTCATTTGTAAAATTGGCATTGTTGATTAGAATGTTTTTGCCTATCGGACTCATTATATATTTTTTCACTTGAAAAAACAAGAAAGTATTGTTTGCACAATGCGTTCCGTTAATATGAAAATGCTGCCCGGAAATTATGATATGCAAAACAATTATAAGCATACATAAAAAACGTTTATTTTTCCGTCACGTGTGCTATAATGAAGTTGTCAATTTAAGTTATTAGAAAAATGTAAAGTTGGGAAAGGTGTAAAAAGTAAAAAGGAGAATAAAAATGAGAGGCAACAGACGGGCATTTTACAAGGCATCCGAGATTAAGGAAGCATACAGAAAAAAGCTGATCACATCTGATGAAGCTGCCGGCATGCTGAAGTCAGGTCAGAGGGTTCATATAGGAACATTCGGCGATATAGCAAGAGAGTTTGAGGCAGCACTTGCGAAGCGCAAGGACGAGCTGGAAAATATTATTATCTACTCATCATTATGGAGCTATGATGATACTTATGAGACAAACAAGGTTGACCCGACGGGTGAGGTATTTAAGATTTGCTCTACGCACATGAGCCAGAAGGACAGAAGAGTAAAGACAGCGGGGCATTGCTGGTACGTACCTATTTTATATAATGACAATATCCAGATGTGGACTCAGGATGCATCTGAGAAGGTTGATATGGCCGTAATAATGGTCGGTCCGATGGACTCATGCGGCAATTTTAATCTTGGTATCACAGTCGGTGAAATCAAAGGTGTCATCCAAGCTGCCGACATCGTAATTCTCGAGGTCAACGAAAATATGCCAAGATGCAACGGAATGGAAAATTACATCAATATTTCAGAGGTTGATTATATCACAGAAAGCAGCAATTATCCTATCGCAGAGCTTCCTGTAAGAGAAGCCGGCGGCGCTGACGCAAAGATTGCAGAGCTTATCATGCCTCTTATCGAAGACGGAACATGCCTGCAGCTCGGAGTAGGCGCAATGCCGAATCACCTCGGAAAGCTCCTCGCAAAGTCTGATATTACAGACCTCAGCGTACATACTGAGATGCTCGTAGACGCATTTGTGGATCTTTATGAAGAGGGTAAGATTACGGGAAACAAGAATATACTCCCGGGCAAGATGGTATACACATTTGCTCTCGGAAGCAAGAAGCTCTATGACTTTCTGGACAACAACCAGGCATGCGTGGGCGCGCCTGTAAATTTCGTAAACAATCCTGAAATTATCCGCCAAAATGACAAGGTTGTTTCCATCAATGCAGCATTACAGATTGATATCTACGGACAGGTAAGCTCCGAATCTATCGGAACAAATCACATCAGCGGTCAGGGCGGACAGATGAATTTCGTTGAGGGTGCATACCATTCGAAGGGCGGAAAGAGCTTTATCTGCACAGCATCCACAAAGACAAAGGACGGAAAGACAGAATCACTCATCGTACCTGTTCTTCCACCGGGCGGCATCGTAAGCTGTCCTCGCTATGCACCTCAGTATATCGTTACCGAGTACGGAATAGCAATGCTCAAGGGCCTTTCCACATGGGAAAGAGCCGAGGCACTTATCAATATCGCTCATCCTGATTACAGAGAAGATCTTATAAAGCAGGCAGAGCATCAGGGAATTTGGTGCAATACAAGCAAGCTTATCTAAAGCTTATATAAAAGCTTGCCCAAAGCTAGTTTAAGGCGCTCGCGAGGAGTGTAAGCAAG